>JBNJEU010000066.1:0-8567 GCA_051746205.1 Pseudomonadota bacterium | reverse complement strand
AACGAGCCCCCGACAAGGGCGATCCCGACAGAAAGGGACTGCCCCCTTTCGTGTGAAACGGCTCGATCCGAGGTTTCGAGTGTGTGATTTGGCGCGGTTCTTTCAGACCCTTCTCGTCAGGTTGTTGATATGAAAGGGATGTTGTTCTGGCGCGGAGTTTGCTACTCGGGACTGGCTCGGAAGTGAGCCTGTTCGTTTGTGGTCCGGGCTGCGGGGATGGCGGCATGACCCGGGGGCTTCAGCGGCCATGGATGGCCGCGGAGAGCCTGCAGGGATGTATTCACGGCGTCCCCCGGGTCATGCCGCCACCACCGCGGACCGGGCCACAAACGAACAGGCCTTGAGCTACGACGCCAACGAAACCAACCAGTCACCCCGGAAAATCACATGAGGGAGATAGAGATGCGCACTACTCAATGGATCAGCGGCCTGCTCCTCGGCGGTCTGTTCGTCACGGCCACCACTGCGCTGGCTGCTGCCCCCGAAATCAAGGGGCAGTGGGTCCGTGAGGCGCCCCCGAGCGCCAGCATGCTTGCCGGCTTCGGCCGTCTGCACAACGCCGATTCGGAAGAACGCGCTCTGGTCGACGCCAGCAGTTCGGCCTTCGCCGACATCGAGCTCCACGAGACGGTGGAAGAGGACGGCGTGATGCGCATGATCGAGCAGGAGGCCATCACCGTGCCCGCCGAGGGGATGCGTGAACTC
Organism: Pseudomonadota bacterium; assembly: GCA_051746205.1. GTDB lineage: Bacteria > Pseudomonadota > Gammaproteobacteria > Thiohalospirales > Thiohalospiraceae > Thiohalospira. The sequence continues at coordinate 7,862 of JBNJEU010000066.1, read as the reverse complement.
AAGCCGGGGAGCTATCACCTGATGCTGATGCGCCCTCACGAGTCACTGGAAGCGGGCGACGAAGTGACCATTACCCTGACCTTCGACGATGGCAGCGAACGTGAAGTGGTCTTTCCCGTCCGTCGCGGCGGGGGTGGCTCGAACCACGGTGGGCAGCACGGCCACGGCATGTAACAAGCAGTCATTGCCGGGCGGCACAGCGAGCGACATCCTGGTCGTGACCGAGCACCGCCCGAGTCGACTCGAAACGGAATACCGGGCGAATGAATTGAAGGAGGTTCAGGCCAGGGCGTGCTTGCGCAGCCGGTAGAGGAGGGTGTGCCGGCTGATCCCGAGCAGGCGCGCGGCGCGGCTGCGATTCCCTTCCGACCGCTCCATGGCCTGGCGGATCAGCTGGGCCTCCACCGACTCCAGCTTCACCCCGCCGTCGGGCAGACGGAAGTCCCCGCCTTCGGTCACCATCGCCGGCGCCTCGTCGGTGGGCAGGGGACCCAGACGCAGGGGCAGGTTGTCGACATCGATCCGGCACCCCGGCAGCAGGATGGCGCTGCGCTCGCAGAGGTTGCGCAGTTCGCGGACGTTGCCGGGCCACGGGTACTCGCGCAGCCGGTCGATGGCCGCGCGGGTGAATTCCGGCGCCTCGACTCCGTGCTGCTCGGCCCGATCGCTCAGCAGACCGCGCGCAAGCTGCGGAATGTCGCAGCGGCGCTCACGCAGGGCCGGGATCTCCAGCGGGACGATGTTCAGACGGTAATAGAGATCGGCGCGGAATTCGCCGGCCTTCACCGCCGTGCCAAGGTCCCGGTGGGTGGCGGCGATGACGCGGACGTCGGCGGTGTGCGGACGCGGGTCGCCCAGCGCCTGGACCTCGCCGCTCTCCAGGAAGCGCAGCAGCTTGGTCTGCGCCTGTAGAGGCAACTCGGCCACCTCGTCGAGGAACAGGGTCCCTCCGGCTGCGGCGCCGATGCGTCCCGAAGTGTCCTCCACCGCGCCGGTAAAGGCGCCGCGCCGGTGGCCGAACAGTTCCGACTCGGCCAGCCCCTCGGGGATGGCGCCGCAGTTCACCGTGACCAGGGGGCCGTCGGCCCGGGGGCTGCTTGCGTGGATGGTTTCGGCCAGGCGGCCCTTGCCTGTGCCGCTCTCGCCCAGCAGCAGCAGGGTGACATCGGAGGCAGCGACCAGCGAGGCGCTGCGCAGCAGATTGTGAAAGGCGGGGGACTGGCTGGGAAAGCGGCGCTCGAACCGATCCATGACACGCGACTCCAGGGTTTGAACTCTGAGTGCCCTATCATACGGATCTGGCGGGCCGGGGCAAGCGAGGGCGCCGGGAGGCGGGCGGGGCGATGCGGAACAGGCGCGCCCGGGTTGCCCGGGGCGTCGGTTTATGCTGTAATGCGCAGCTCTGGGACGTTAGCTCAGTTGGTAGAGCAGCTGACTCTTAATCAGCGGGTCGTAGGTTCGATCCCTACACGTCCCACCATACAATCAAGTCGTTATCCCTCCCCTGGTTACACCGGCCGTCTGACGAAATCCCGATCAACTCCCCATCACCCAAGTGCTCCCCGCACTCGGCATGGCCGTCACCCACACAGATCACGAAGGGGCGCCTAATTCCCCCCGCACCCGTGTGATATCACACAAACGGTGAATCATTTCACTTGCCTGGCTTCGCCACGAGGCGCCCTTTTCCCCATTAAACTCCTTGGAAACAGAGTGATATTCGTTCTGGCCTGAATATTGCTCGCGCTCCCCCGGCCCGGCACAGAGGTGTTCCCCGGGCCACCTGAACAACAACCAGTCACCTGAACCGTTTCCGTTCAGTCCTCAGGGGGAAGATTCGTGGAGATCAAGTCAAGACAACTGGCCGTGTTCGTCGGCCTGGCCTGTGCCGTTCCATCCTATGCCGTGGCCGAGCGGCTGGAGCTGGAGAACGTAACCGTCACCGGGACGCGGGAGGCGCGGTCCACTGCCGAGACGCCGGCGACGGTCGAGAGTGTCGGTGAATTCGAGATCGAGGATACGCGGCCCGCCCATCCGGCCGAGATCATGGGCCGGATGTCCGGGGTGCATGTGAACGTCACCAACGGCGAGGGCCACATGACGGCCATCCGTCAGCCCCTGACCACCGGCGCGGTCTACCTCTACCTCGAGGACGGGATCCCCACCCGGTCCACCGGCTTTTTCAACCACAACGCCCTCTATGAAACGAATCTGCCGCAGGCCGAGGGGATCGAGGTCACCAAGGGGCCGGGGACCTCTCTCTACGGCAGCGATGCCATCGGTGGCGTGATCAACGTGAACACCAAAGGGGCGCCGCTCGAGCCCGAGGGCGATGTGAACGTCGAGGCCGGCGAGCACGGCTGGTCGCGTCTCTTGGTCGGCGGAGGCACGACCCGGGGGGATAACGGCTATCGCGCCGACGTGAACATCACCCATACCGATGGCTGGCGCGACGGTACCGAATACGACCGCCAGAGCGCCAACACGCGCTGGGAGCGCTCCCTGGACGGGGGAGCGACCCTGGATACGCTGCTCTCGGTGTCGAACATCGAGCAGCAGACCGCCGGGACATCCCGTCTGTCGGAAGACGATTACAAGAACGATCCGACCCGGAATGACACCCCGATCTCCTACCGGGATGTGAAGGCGCTGCGCCTCTCCAGCAGCTACGAGGACGAGCGTGGCGACAGCCTGCTCAGCGTCACGCCGTACGTGCGCAGCAACACCATGGAGTACATGCCGAACTGGTCGTTCAGTTACGACCCGAACATCACCGAGACCGGCCACGATTCGCTCGGCGTCCTGGTCAAGTATCGGCGCGACTTCGAGCCGATGCGCAGCCGCCTCGTGGCCGGCATGGATGTCGACTACAGCCCCGGCGGCCGCGTCACGCGGAGCATCGACGCGTATCAGACGGACGGGATCTATACCGACTACACCGTCAACCGCAAGGTCTACGACTACGACGTTGCCTTCGCCGGCTACTCCCCGTATCTGCACTACGAAGCATCGCCCAGCAAGCGCGTGCGGCTGAACGCGGGCCTGCGCTATGACGCCATGCAGTACGATTACAGCACCAATCTCGCGTCCGGCAGCGAGACGATCGATCCCGAGAGCACCAGTCGCCCTCTGACGTACAACCGGCCCGCGGACGCCGTGGTGCGGTTTTCCAGCCTCACCCCCAAGCTCGGCCTGACCTACGCCTTCAGCCAGCAGCTCAACGGTTTCGTCTCCTATCGGAACGCCTTTCGGGCGCCATCGGAGGGGCAGCTGTTCGCGCCGGGTTCGTCGGAGGTGTCCCTCGACCTCGATCCGGTGCAGGTCGACAGCTACGAAACCGGCCTGCGTGGCCGGGCCGGTTCGTTGGACTACGGGGTGTCGGTCTACCACATGGCCAAGCAGGACGATCTGGTGCGATACGAGGATCCGGACACCGAGGACCGTTACACGGTCAACGCCGGCGAGACCCATCACCAGGGCGTCGAGTTGACCGCTGGCGCCCCGCTCGCGGAAGCCTGGCAGTTCGATGTCAGCTACTCCCTGACGCGGCACACCTACGAAGACTGGGTGGAGGGTGGTACCGACTACAGCGGCAACGACATGGAATCGGCGCCGGAAGAGATGGGCAATGTCCGACTGGCCTATGCGCCGACCTATCTCGGCGGCGGCCGGGTGGAGCTGGAGTGGGAACGGCTCGGCGCCTACTGGCTGGACCAGTCGAACACGGAAGAGTACGACGGACACGATCTGCTCCACCTGCGCGCCAATTACCATTTCGAGGCGCTCGAGGTCTACGGCCGGATCATGAACCTGACCGATGAACGCTACGCCACGGCGGGGCGCTTCAACAGCTTCTCGGGGGATCGAGAGTTCGCCCCCGGTCTGCCGCGCACGGTCTATGCCGGCATCACCGCCCGCTTCTGACGGAGGTCCCATGGGACACCTGCAACGATTCTGTATCCTTGCCGCGGCGGTGCTGTTCTCCAGCACGGTCTTCGCGGCACCGCATTCCCACGGTGAGGCCACTTCCGCCTGCGCCGACCGCGAAACACCGGCGTCGCTCGACTGTGCCCTGGCTCCCACCGGCACCTTCGACGAACAGGGGCGGTTGTGGCTGGTATGGGCCTTTGGTGGCCACGTCTATGTCCAGCACTCCGAGGATCGGGGCGAGACCTTTTCGTCACCCGTGCTGGTGAATCGCACCCCCGAGCGGGTCGCCGCCGACGGGGAGAATCGGCCGAAGATCGCCATCGGCCCCGAGGGGACCGTGTTCGTCTCCTGGGTCGAGCGGCTGGAGGCGCCGTATACCGGGGATGTGCGCTTTGCCCGTTCGACGGATGGCGGCGAGACCTTCTCCGAGCCGTTGACGGTCAACGACAACCGTGACCTGACCAGCCACCGGTTCGAGTCCATCGCGGTCAACGAACGGGGTGAACTCTTCATCGCCTGGCTGGACAAGCGGGACCGGGTGGCGGCCGAGCAGGAAGACGAGAGCTACAACGGCGCGGCGCTCTACTACACCATCTCGCGCGACGGTGGCGAGAGCTTCGAACCCGACCGCAAGGTGGTCGATCACACCTGCGAGTGCTGCCGTACGGCCATGGCGCTGGATGAACAGGGGCTGCCGGTGGTGGTGTGGCGCCACATCTATGGCGACAACATCCGTGACCACGGCCTGGTCCGTTTCGAGGACAGCACAACCCCGGCGGAACCGATTCGGCTCAGCCACGATCAATGGCAGGTCGATGCCTGTCCCCACCACGGCCCCGATATCTCCGTGGATGGTGGCATATGGCACACCGTCTGGTTCAACAACGGCCCCGAGCGTCATGGCCTGTTCTACGCCCGCAGTACCGACGGCGGAGAGGGCTTCTCGACGCCGATGGCGGTGGGTGAATACGAGGCCGCACCCTCCCATCCGGCGGTGCTCGGCATTGCCGAACGGGCGTGGCTGGCCTGGATGGAGTTCGATGGCGAAAAGACGCAACTGCTGGTCCAGCGCTCGGACGACGGCGGCGTCAGCTGGAGTGAGCCGGACGTGGTGGCTTCCACGGCCGGAGAGGCCGATCACCCGCGACTCGTTCGCCACCGGAACGAGGCCTTCGTCTCCTGGCAGACGGCCCGGGACGGCTTCCACTTCCTGACCGTGGGAGCGGAATAATGCCTCGTCGTCCCGGGTGGGGTCGTCGCGGCGCGCTGCTCCTGGTGCTGCTGTTTGCGGCCGGGGGCGCCCCGGCCGACGCCGAGCCGCGGCGGTTCGATGGCGACAGCTATCGGACGATCCTCGAGTCGCACCGGGGCAAGCCGTTTCTGATGGTCTTCTGGTCGCTGGAGTGCCCGCCCTGTTACAAGGAGTTGCGGATGCTGGGGGAAGCGGGCGCCGGCGAGCGCTTCACGGCGGTCTTTGTCTCCACCGACGGGCCCGCCGCGTCGGCGCGCATCACCGAGACCCTGGACCGGTTCGGGCTGGAGCAGGCCGAGTCGTGGGTCTTTGCCGGCCCTCCGCGGCGCCTGCGGTATACCGTCGACCCTCGATGGTATGGCGAATTGCCCCGGAGTTACCTGTTCGACGCCGCCCATGATCGCAAGGCGTTTTCCGGCGTGCTCGAGCACACGGATCTCGATCCCCTGCTGGAGGGAACCGCAGCGGAGTGAGCGGCGCCTCGGGGAAGGGTCCTACTCGCCGGTGAGGACCACCCGGTCCCGGCCTCCCTGCTTGGCCGCGTACATGGCCTCATCCGCCCGGGCCATGAAGGCGTCGGCCGTTTCGCCGGGCCTGAACGCGGCGATCCCCGCTGAGCAGGTCTGCCCGCGAGGCGTGCCCTGGAGCATGCGCTCCACCACCTGACGCGCCTCGTCCCGGTCCGTGTCCGGCAGCAGCACCACGAACTCCTCGCCGCCGATGCGGGCCAGCAGGTCCGAATCGCGCAGGACGGGGCGCCACGCCGCCATCAGCTCCTCCAGCAGCGCGTCACCGGCCGCGTGGCCGTGGGTATCATTGAAGTGCTTGAAGTGGTCGAGGTCCAGGAAGGCCAGCGTCAGTGGCGAGCCCGAGCGCTCGGCGCGGGAGGTTTCGCGCGTCAGCTCGTCGTCGAGATAGCGGCGATTGGCGGCGCCGGTCAGCGGATCCATGCGCGAGAGCCGTTCCAGCTTCTCGGCCTGGCGGTGGGTTCGGCGCATCAGCCCGGCCATGCGGTGCATGACCAGCAGGAACAGCAGGATCGAGCCGATGGCGGCGATCCGGACGATCTCGACGTTGACGCCGGCCGTCAGGAGGATCACCGCCGGTGCCAGCATGGAGGCCGCGCCGAGGACCACCAGGCGACGCCCGGTCATCTCGGCGACGGTGACATCGGAGCGCGGCTCGCTCGAGGCCGAGGGGTGCCATATGGCGGCCACGAACAGCACGTAGGCCACCAGCCACAGGCCGTCGGTGACCCCGCCGGGCGCGTACCAGCCCGCCGAGTTCCCGTGGGCGTAGAGCATGTCGGCGACCAGATAGGCCAGCATGCCGAGGAGCAGGAACAGGTGGGCGGTGATCCGGGCGCGATGGAGGAAGACCAGCCGCAGGATCAGCGGCAGCAGGATCAGGTCGGCAACGGGGTACGCCGCCGAAACCAGCAGTTGCCCCGTGGAGAGTGCGGGATCGTGCACGTAGGGCGCGATCAGCAGGGCCCAGCCCGGAACGGCCGCCGCGATGCCGACGATGAGCCCGTCGCTGAGGGCGCCTTCATCTCGCCCTGTGTGCTGCCCGATCATCCAGATGGCGGCCATGAACAGCGGATAGACGGCGAGGTAGAAGACGTCGGCAACCGAGGGGAAGGGCTCCAGGCCGTGCAGGTCGAGCCAGTACCAGATGGCGTGACCGGTCGCGGCCAGCCCCAGGGCGCACGCGACCAGCAGCCACGCGGCCGGGCAGACCAGCCCGGATCGGCCCCTGACCGCCAGCGCGACGGCGACCGCCGCGAGCGCCGTGAAGGCCACGTAGAGCGAACTGGCCAGCAGACCGTAGGGGAGGAGCACGTAGAGCAGGGCCAGACCCAGCCCGCCGACGAGGAACCAGCGCCAGGCGTCGCGGCCGACGAGCGCGTTGATCGGCGCGGCGATGGCGGCGGGCGTGGGGTCGGTGGCTGGCTGGCTCATGGGTGATCCGTTGACTGGCTGGTGGTCACGGATGACCGGTTACTTCAATGTACCACTTGGGCTTGATGCGTCCAAAATCCCGGCGGATGTTCGACTTGAGGACCTTCCTGGAGTCCAGCACCCTTGCCTCAAGCGGTTGGGTACGTACGTCAAGGCGAACGCCTTGCGTGGCGCCCGGCTTTAGGCGCCAAGACCCGAGCCATGCTCGTGAACCCACATCAATACAAATACTGCTGAAAGTCCACAAACACCTCTCGGATCCTGCCCGCCGGCCCCAGCTCTTGTACCGCATCACCGAGGCTGTGGTACTTCAATTCGATCAGCTGCGGCAGTTTCGCCATGTCCAGTTCGCTCACGCCCCGGGCGACGTAGTGATCAAGAACGAAGCTCAGGAATTCCCGCTGCCTGTAGTCGTGGCCGTGGAGGATCCGCGCCTTGTGGGCATCCACTCGCTCGGCTCGGGTTACCGGCGCCATGTTGAAGGCGATGTAGGCCAGCACATCGTACAGGTCGCTGTTCTCGGCCTCGATCAGCTTGCCGACTTCGGCCAACTGTTGTGTGCCGTAGCCCTTTTCCTCCAACCCCTCCAGAAGCTTTTCCCGGGTGTCCGGACGGCCCCACAGGCGGCGAAGCTCATCTTCGTCTTTGAACAGCTCCGGCAGATCACCGAACAGGCGCTGGATGAATTCAGCGGCAGAGATGGGCGTGCCGTCCGGGCC
>JBNJEU010000065.1:0-9010 GCA_051746205.1 Pseudomonadota bacterium | reverse complement strand
TCTTCATCACCACCACCGGCAACCGCGACGTGATCCGCGCCGAGCACTTCGAGCGGATGGCCGATGGCGCCCTGCTGGCCAACGCCGGCCACTTCAATGTCGAGATCGATGCCGAGGCGCTGGCCGCGCTCAGCACCGGCGCCGAACCGTACGAGGCGCGCCCCGGGGTGATGGCGTACACCCTGGCCGACGGCCGCCGCCTGCACCTGGTCTGCGAGGGGCGGCTGGTGAACCTGGCCACGCCCACCGCCATGGGCCATCCGGCGGAGGTGATGGATCAGACCTTCGCCATGCAGATCGTCGCCGCCTGCCATCTGGTGGAGCGCGCCGACACCCTCGGCCCCGGCGTCCATCCGGTGCCGGACGCGGTGGACCGCGAGGTGGCGGAGCTGAAGCTGGAGACCCTCGGGGTCGGCCTCGACACCCTCACCGAGAACCAGCAGCGCTTCCTCGACGCCTGGCGCGACGACGAGATCAAGGGCGCCTGACGGGCCGCTGGCACCGTGGCGCCAATGTTGTACACTTATGTTGTACACCAACAGAAAAGATGCCCGATGAAGTCCCTCAACGTCCGTGACACCCGTGAGCAGCTTTCCCACCTCCTTGATGCCGTGGCGGCCGGCGAGGAGGTAGTGATCGTCCGCCGTGGCCGCGCGGTGGCCCGGCTCACCAGTCCGGCGCCGAACACTGTGCAGTTCCCCCGCCGCGATGATCTGCGCGCCGACCTGCCGCCGATGACCGAATCGGCGGCGGAGACGGTGAGCGCCCTGCGCGACGAGGCCCGCTACTGAGTGCTCTATCTCGACACCAGTGCCCTGCTCCCCTACTACCGCCACGAGGCCGGAAGCGAGGCCGTGGTCGCCCTTCTGACCCGGCAGACGGCGCCGGTGGCGATCAGCCCCCTGGTGCGGGTGGAGGTCGCCTCGGCACTGGCGCGCTGGGTGCGCATGGCCGAACTGACCGAGCCGCAGGCCCACCGCATCGAGAACGCCTTCGACGAGGACACGCGGGCCGGGCGGTTCACCGTTCTGGCTCTGGGTGCTCCGGTGTTCGAGCGGGCGGTGCAGTGGCTGCTTGCCCGCAAGACGGCGCTGCGGACCCTTGACGCCCTGCACCTGGCCTGTGCCGAAGGCCATGGCTCAGTCCTGGTCACCCGCGATCAGGCGCTCGCCGAGGCCGCCCGGTACTTCGGCCTCGATGTCCGTTTCCCCGGCGAGTAGTCGACCATGACGCTGCGCGAGCTGGAGTACATCGTCGCCGTGGCGCGCACCCGCCACTTCGGCCACGCGGCGGAGGAGTGCTTCGTCAGCCAGCCGACCCTGAGCGGCCAGGTCCGCAAGCTGGAGGAGCAGCTCGGGGTTACCCTTTTCGAGCGCACCAATCGGTCGGTGGCGCTGACGCCCATCGGCGAACGGATCGTCCAGCAGGCGCACCTCGTGCTGGAACAGGCCCGGACCCTGGAGCGAATCGCGCACAGCCACCACGACCCGCTGGCCGGGCCGCTGCGGCTCGGCGCCATCCCGACCCTGAGCCCCTACCTGATGCCGCTGATCCTGCGACCGCTGCGCAACGCCTACCCGCAGATGGAGCTGGCGCTGTTCGAGGAGATGACCGACCGGCTGCTGGAACGGCTCCACGACCACACCATCGACGCCGCGCTGGTGGCCACCGACGACTCGAGCGCCGAGTTCGAGGGCTGGCCGCTGTTCGACGAGCCGTTCTGGCTTGCGCACCCCCGCGAGCATCCGTTCTACTATCAGGAGACCATCAGCCGCGCCGATCTGGAGGCCACCGACCTGCTGCTGCTCTCCGAGGGCCACTGCCTGGCGGATCAGGCCATGGCCCTCTGCCATCTGCGGGAGCGCCACGAGCCCGGCGCGTTGGCCGACTTGCGCGCCTCGAGCCTGGAGACCATCCTGCAACTCGTGGGGGCGGGCTACGGCTCCACCCTGGTCCCGGCGCTGGCCATGGGCGGTTCCTGGACCACCGACAACGGCATTGTCGCCCGTCCGCTCGAGCTGCCCGACGCCCGGCGGCGCGTCCGGCTGCTGTTTCGCGCCAGTTTTCCCCGACGCGCGGCGCTGGAGACGCTGGCCCGGGTCATCCGCACCAATCTGCCCAATACGGTTACCGTTATCGATAGATAAGAACTATCGTCACTAGAGAAACAAACGATTTTGTTTATTTACTCCGAGGCCCGAGAATGGGTCGCGTAGACAACAGCAACCATGCCGACAGGAGATACCACCATGGCTCTCGAAAACCGCGAAGGACAAGCCGTCCCCCAGGTCACTTTCCGCACCCGTGACCAGCACCAGTGGAAGGATGTGACCACCGACGAGATCTTCAAGGGCAAGACCGTGATCGTCTTCGCCCTCCCCGGGGCCTTCACGCCGACCTGCTCGTCCACCCACGTGCCGCGTTACAACCAGCTGGCGAACACGTTCAAGCAGCACGGCGTGGACGAGATCGTGTGCATGTCCGTGAACGACGCCTTTGTCATGAACGAGTGGCAGGCGGAGCAGGACGCCGGCAACCTGACCTTCATCCCGGACGGCAACGGCGACTTCGCCCGCGGGATGGGCCTGCTCGTGTCGAAGAGCGACCTCGGCTTTGGCGAGCGCTCCTGGCGCTATTCCATGCTGGTGAAGGACGGCGTCATCGAGAAGCAGTTCATCGAGCCGGAGAAGCCGGGCGACCCCTTCGAGGTCTCCGACGCCGATACCATGCTCGCGTACATCGCGCCGAACGCCGAGAAGCCGCTGGACGTGACCGTCTTCGCCCGCGAGGGCTGCGAGTTCTGCGTGCGCGCCAAGGGCATGCTCCACGAAGCCGGGATCGAGTTCGACGAGCTGGTGCTCAATCGCGACTTCACCGAGCGCACCATCCGCGCCATCTCCGGCAAGTCGACGGTGCCGCAGGTCTTCATCAACGGCGAGCGGGTCGGTGGTTCCGAGGAGCTCGAGGCCTGGATGAAGCAGCGCGGCAAGGCCTGAGGAGGCGACGACATGGCGACCGAGCATTTTGATCTCATCGCCCTCGGTGGTGGCAGTGGCGGCCTCGCGGTCGCCGAACGGGCGGCGATGTGCGGCCGCCGGGTCGCCGTGGTCGAACCGGCCCGCATGGGCGGGACCTGCGTCAATCAGGGCTGTGTGCCGAAGAAGATGATGTGGTACGCGGCCCATCTCGCCCACGCGGTGGACGACGCCCCCGGCTTCGGCATTCCCGTCGAGCGCGGGACCACCGACTGGGGGGCGCTGGTGCGTGACCGCGAGGATTCCATTCGCGGCATCAACCGCTTCTGGGACGGCTATGTCGAGGATCTCGGCATCCACCGCATCGACGGCCACGGCCGCTTCGTGGACGACCACACCATCGAGGTCGACGGTCGGCAGTACACCGCCGACCACATCGTCATCGCCACCGGCGGTCGACCCACGGTGCCGGATGTCCCCGGGGCGGAGCTGGGGATCACCTCGGACGGCTTCTTCGAGCTCACCGAGCAGCCGCAGCGGGTGGCGGTCATCGGCGGCGGCTACATCGGCGTGGAACTGGCCGGAGTGCTGCGCGCCCTGGGTTCCGAGGTCACGCTGGTGGTGCGCGGCCCGGCCGCCATGGACCGTTTCGACCCGATGGTGACTCGGGTCATCGGGGACGAGCTGGAGAAATCCGGGATCCGCGTGGAGACCGACTTCCCGGTCACTGCCCTTTCCAGCAGTGCCGAGGGGAAAGCGATCATCGGCGAGGACGAACGCCTGCTCGCAGCCTTCGACACCATCATCTGGGCCGTCGGGCGGACCCCCAACACCGACGATCTGAACCTGGAAGCCACCGGGGTGGAACGCCTTGCCAACGGCGTGGTGCCCGCAGACGATCAGGAGCGGACCTCTGTCGACGGCATTTATTCCCTCGGCGACATCAACGGCAAGGCGGCTCTGACGCCGGTGGCCATCGCCGCCGGCCGCCAGCTCGCCGAGCGGCTGTTCAACAATCAGCCGGATGCGCAGATGGACTACACCTTCATCCCCAGTGTGGTCTTCTCCCATCCGCCGGTGGGCACCGTTGGCCTGACCGAACCCGAGGCGCGTGAACAGTACGGTGACGACGGGGTGACGGTCTACCTCACGGAATTCACACCGATGCGCTACGCCCTGGCGGAACACAAGGTGACCACGGCGATGAAGCTGATCTGCGCCGGACCGGATGAGAAGGTCGTGGGGCTGCACATCGTCGGGGATGCCGCCGACGAGATGCTCCAGGGCTTTGCCGTGGCGGTGCAGATGGGGGCGACCAAGGCCGACTTCGACGCCACTCTCGCCATCCACCCGACCAGTGGCGAGGAACTGGTCACGCTCAAGCAGCCGGAATCGAGCCACGCCGAGGACGAAGCCCCGTGCCACGACGTCGACGCCGGCACCGAGTGGAAGGCGGTGGAGGACTGAACCCTCGGGCGATGCGTTTCGCCAGCCCCGTTGCGGATCTACTGCGTGGTCAGCATCACGTCCACGCGGCGGTTGCGCCTGCGGTTCTCCGGTGAGGTGTTCGGCACCAGCGGTTGGGTATGGGCATGGCCCTGAGCGATGAGGCGGTCCGACGAGACCCCGAACTCCTCGAACACATGGACCACGGAGACCGCGCGGCCCGCTGAAAGGTCCCAGTTGGAACGGTGAAGATCGCTCGTGATGGGTACGTTGTCGGTGTGGCCGGCAACACGGATCCGCCCCGGAGACTCCGATAGAACCGTTGCCACCTTGCGCATGGTATCCATGAAGCCGGGGTTGATCTCCTGTCCCCCGACCTCGAAGGCGGCCTGCTCCCGGAAGCGCAGCAGAACGCCGGAATCGCCCTCGGCCATGTCCAGAAGTCCCTCGTTGATCTCGTCCTCCAGCGCCCCCATCAATGCCTCGACCACCTCATCGTGCTCGGTGTAGCGCGGATCCTTTTCGGCCTCGTCCTTCTCCTCTTCCGGCGGCTCATCGGGTTCCTCCTGGATCTCCGGCTCCGGGGAGCGCCCCTCCAGGTCCAGGATCGCGGGATCCAGCGGATCGGCAGCCTGTTCGTCGACGGGCGGTGTCTCACTGAGCACAGAGCGCAACGACTCGGCCAGTCGCTCGTACTTCTCCGCATCGATGGTGGAAAAGGAGTAGAGCATCACGAAGAAGACCACCAGAACCGCCATCAGATCGGCGAAGGTGGTCATCCAGCGCGGGGCGCCGCCTCCATCCTTCTTGCGGGGTGGTGTCTTCATGACCCCTTCGTGGCGCCCTCGGCGGCGGCACCCTGGTCTCTCTCGGGAGCGGGCTCCGCAGCTCGACGGTTACTGGGCAGATAGGTGGCGAGGACCTCCTCGACCATGCGCGGGTTGTAGCCCTGATGGATACAGCCGATGGCGTCGATGATCAGCGACTTGTTGATCGCCTCCGACTCGGCGCGCATCTCGAGGTTGTCGGCGATGGGCAGCGCCACCAGCTGGGCGAAGATGGCGCCGTAGAGAGTGGTCAGCAGCGCCACGGCCATGCCCGGCCCCACCGACTCGGGGTTTTCCAGGTTGCCGAGCATCTGCACCAGACCCACCAGCGTCCCGATCATGCCGAAGGCCGGGGCCTGCTCGCCGATGCTTCGGAAGACCTTCTGCCCGATCTCGTGGCGCTGGATCGAGAGTTCCTTCTCGTCCTCGAGTACCTGCTTGATGACATCCGGTTCGACGCCGTCTACCGTGAGCTGGACCGCCTTGCGATAGAACTCGTTGGGGATCTCCACATCTTCCAGCGCCAGGATGCTCTGCGTCCGGGCAAGCTTGGAGAGTTCCACCGAAATGTTGATGAGATCGCGCACCTCGTCCTTCGGCATGCGGAACGTCATGATGGCCAGCTTGACCGAGTTCGCGACCTGGCGGAAGGAAAACTTGATCAGCGTTCCGGCCAGGGTGCCACCAAAGACGATCAGAATGGCGGGTAGGTAGAAGAATGCGGCCCCCTCGCCACCAAGGATAATGGCGCCAAGGATGGTACCAAGCCCTAGCAGGACGCCGAAGAGTGTCGCCTTGTCCAAGGGAGATTCCTATGCGGTTCGCGTTTCGTCGGGGCTAGGGCAGTATCCTTGGCAAGCGGAGGTGCGTCAACCCGGACGTGTCGGGAAACGCTCCGCCGCCAGCCGATACCCCAGGTCGATCATCTCGTCGGCGCGATGGAAATCGAGCATGCCACAGGCGTCCACCGGCACCTCGATGAGGTGGTCGGGGGAGTAGGCCGCCATGCGGTGGCGTGCAATGCTCCCCTGCATCGCCTCGATGGACTGGGAGATGATGTCGATGAAGTTCAGGGCGCGCGCTTCCTGAGCCCGGCTCAGACGCGGCTCGATTCCACCGCGACCCAGCCGCTCGTGCAACCCTTCCAGCCAACTCCCCACCGAATCCGGCAGGGCATCGACCAGCTCCCCCGCCAGACGTCGGCCATTGGAGAGCCATGTCGACGGCTCATCCGGTTCACGCATTTTTTCCGGCGCGGCCATCCGGCCACTGAGGCTCACGGCGATGGTGATGTCACTGGGATCCACCATGGTCGGTCCCATGGGCACCGGATTCAGAAGCCCCCCATCCACCAGCAGTCGCCCCCCGTGCTCGACCGGGGTAAATACCGACGGGATCGCGATGGAGGCGCGGATGGCGTCGAACAGGGAACCGGAATTCAGCCACACCTCGCGCTTGCGTTCGATATCCGTGGCCACCGCCGTGAAGGTGATGGGCAATTCCTCGATGGCGCGGTCGCCGAGCATTTCGCGGAGCTGTTCGATCACCCGATCGCCCCGGAAAAGGCCGGCACCGCTGAAGGAGAAATCCAGCAACCGCCAGACATCCTGGCGACGCAGGCCACGAACCCAGCGTTCGTAGGCGTCCAGTTCTCCGGCGGCATGGATCCCGCCGATCACGGCGCCCATGGAGGACCCGGCGATGGAGGTGACGGTGTAGTCGGAGGCGTGCTCCTCCAGCCAGCGGATCACGCCGATCTGTGCCAGACCCCGGGCACCGCCGCTACCGAGCACCAGCGATACGGATTGTGCGCTCATGGAACGTCTCCGCCCTTGTTCGAGAGGGCCCCAGCATAACCAAAACACGGTCGGAAAGGGATGGCCCGATCGCGTCCGGCCGCGCATTCTCGTCGAAGACCCATCGGTATGGTAGGGTTCCACCTCTTCCTGTTCGGGAGCACTCAGTGGAACCCTTCCTCGTCTCCGCGTTGACCGTTGCCCTGGCCGAAGTAGGCGATCGCTCGATGTTCCTGGCGGCGCTGTTCGGCTTGCGCTGCCAGCGTTTGTGGCCGATCTTCTGGGGCATGGCCCTGGGCCTGATGGCCAATCAGATCCTTGCCGCACTGGTCGGTGTCTGGCTGTTCGGCCTGCTGGACGCCGCCTGGCACCACTGGGTCCTGGGCGCGGCCTTCCTCGTCATGGCCGTCTGGGTACTGGTCCCGGAAGACGACCGAGTCGAGGAAACCGACTGCGCCCGTACCCTGTTCTTCACCGCCGCCGTCACCTTTTTCCTCTTCGAGATGGCGGACAAGACCCAGTTGGCCGTAGTCGCCCTTGCCGGCACGTCCGGTGACTGGCCCCCCGTGGTGCTCGGCGCCACGGTGGGGATCCTGCTCGTGACGACGCCAGCCCTGCTCCTCGGTCGCCGTTTCGCCGAGCGGCTACCGGTGCATGTACTGCGCTGGGTGGCCTCGGCCCTGTTCCTGGCCATCGGCCTCTGGAGCCTGAATCAGGCCATGACCTGACTGAAAACGAGAAAAGGGGCTGTCCCCATTGCCCGTGTGCGGGCCAATGGGGACAGCCCCCTTTTCGCCTGGAATCACCTCTGGCCCCTCCCGCTCCGCCGGCCGTTCATCCGCCGACGGAGGTCGGGACGCGTCGTTCAGAAGCTGCTACCGAAGTTCTCCTGGTAGCGGGCCTTGAACTCGTCCATGGTGAAGTGGTGGTTCTGGGTGCCGGAATGCTCCACCTTGATGGCGCCGCACAGCGCCGCGATGCGACCGGTGGTCTCCCAGTCCAGGTTGTTCTCCAGACCATAGAGGATGCCGGCGCGGTAGGCGTCGCCGCAACCGGTCGGGTCCTTGGCCTCGCTGATCTTCGCGGGCGGGATCTCGATGCGCGCACCCTGGGTGTAGATGTGCGAACCCTCGCCCCCGCGGGTGACCACCAGGGCCTCCAGTTCGCCGGCGATCTGCTCCAGGGTCTTGCCGGTGCGATCGCAGAGCAGCTTGGCCTCGTAGTCGTTCAGCGTGGCGTAGGTGGCCTGAGCGACGAAGCGGTTGAGGTCGTCGCCGTCGAACATCGGCATGCCCTGGCCCGGATCGAAGATGAACGGGATGCCGGCCTCGGCGAACTGCTCGGCGTGCTGGATCATGCCGTCACGGCCATCGGGGGAGACAATGCCGATCTTCACGCCGCTGGCGTCGGTCACCTTCTGCTGGTGAGACTCGCCCATGGCACCCGGATGGAACGCGGTGATCTGATTGTCATCCATGTCGGTGGTGATGAAGGCCTGACCGGTGTAGGTGTCATCGACAACCTTGACGTACTGCCGCGTAATGCCGTGCTTGTCCATCCAGTCCGCATACGGACCGAAGTCGCCGCCGACCGTGGCCATCGGCAGCGGGCTGCCGCCGAGCAGCTTCAGGTTGTAGGCGATGTTGCCGGCGCAGCCACCGAACTCCCGGCGCATCTGCGGCACCAGGAAGGAGACGTTCAGGATGTGCACCTGATCCGGCAGGATGTGATTCTTGAACTGGTCGGGGAAGACCATGATGGTGTCATAGGCGTAGGAGCCACAGAGCAGAGCAGACATATTTTTCACCTCTTTAGTGTGTTGAATTTGGCATGGCCCGGGAGCTCACCGCCGGCGTCGGGGTCTGCCCGACCCGGGGGCGTCGGCCGCATGGATGCGGCCGTCGAGCCTACATGGACGTATTCACGGCGACCCCCGGGTCGGGCAGACCCCGGCGCCGGCGGTGGC
>JBNJEU010000064.1:0-9036 GCA_051746205.1 Pseudomonadota bacterium | reverse complement strand
CTTGAAGGCACCCTCGGTGAATTTCATGATGTTGCCCTTGTGAACCAGGGTCACCGACGGCCGATCCTGATCGATGGCATATTCGATGGCCTTGCGCACCAGCCGCCTGGTGCCTTCCTCCGAGACCGGCTTCACACCGATGCCGGAGGTCTCGGGAAAGCGGATCTTGTCCACGCCCATCTCGCTCTGAAGGAAGTCGATGACCCGTTTCACCTCGGCGGTCCCGGCCTTCCACTCGATCCCGGCGTAGATGTCCTCGGAGTTCTCCCGGAAGATGACCATGTCGGTCTTCTCCGGCTCCTTCAACGGGCTCGGGGTCCCGGCGTAGTAGCGCACCGGGCGCAGGCAGGTATACAGGTCGAGGTCCTGACGCAGGGCGACGTTCAGCGAGCGAATGCCCTCGCCCACCGGTGTGGTCAGCGGACCCTTGATGGCCACCTTGTAGGTGCGGATGGCGTCCATGGTCTCTTCCGGCAGCCAGATCTCTTCACCGTAGATGTGGTTGGCCTTCTCGCCGGCGTAGATCTCCATCCAGCTGATGGCGCGCCGGCCGCCGTAGCTCGTCTCCACCGCCGCGTCGATGACCCGCTTCATCACCGGCGTGATGTCGACGCCGGTCCCGTCGCCCTCGATGTAGGGGATGACGGGGTGATCCGGGATGCTCAGGCTGCCGTCGCCGCCGACGGTAATGGCGTCACCACTCTCGGGGAGCCGGATGTGCTCGTAGGCCATGGTCGCTGGGACTCCTGCTGTATCGTGTCATGCGGTTTGCGAAGGCCTTTGAGTCTACTGGATCGAATCCGGGACGGAAACCGGTGTAAGCTGTAGCCATTGACCTGCCGTTCCCGGGGAGAGGGACTGGGCGTGAATCACGCCTCAGGCTACGATGGGCGCCGCGGACGGGGCTCCATCCGTCCCGGCAGGTGCACAACAAACGTCTGAACTGCTGGAGAAATACTATGGCGACGCGCATTCTGTCGGTCACCAACCAGAAGGGGGGCAGCGGCAAGACCACCCTGGCCATGAATCTGGCCGCCGGCCTGTCGCGGCGCGGTCGTGCACTGGTGATCGACGCGGACCCTCAGGGGTCGGCCAGCCAGTGGAGCGGTTCGGCCGCGGATGACAAACCCTTCCCGGTCTCGGTCATCTCCGTCAGCGGCAGTCTGACCCAGGAGGTCGATCGCTTCAGTCAGGACTACGAATACGTGGTCATCGATTGCCCGCCGACCCTGGAAACGGAAAATTCGACCAAGGCGATGCTGGCTGCCGACGCCGTACTGATCCCGGTACTGCCCTCGCCGGTGGACCTCTGGGCCAGTGTCCGGCTGGCCAACACCATCGAGCAGATCCGCCAGATCAAGCCGGAGCTCGCCGCCTACATCGTGGTCAACCAGCTGGAGCCCCGCAGCGCCCTGTCACGAGCCATGAAGGAGGCTCTGGTCGAATTCGACATTCCGGCCCTGGAGGCGAATGTCCGCCGCCGGGCCATCTATCGCAACGTCGCCATCGAAGGCAGCAGCATCTACTGTGCCGGCAAACAGGCCCGGGCCGCCGTCGAGGAGATCGAGCGAATCATCGAGGAGGTAATCCAGCCATGACCCTGTCTTCCAAGCTCACCAGAAGTGTGCGCCAGGCCAAGGCATCGAGCACCAGCGAGACGACCGACCAGGCGGAGACCGAAACCGGCGCCAAGTCCGCCGATCCGGCCACTGAAGAGCCCCCCCAGAGCGAGCCGAAACAGGCCCCCGCGGCCGGGAAACCCGCCACGGCGAAAAAAGCCGCCACGAAAGGCTCGAGCCGCCGGCCTGCTTCACCGAACCGTGACGACGATGACGCACCACGGCCGCCATTGCCGTCGCGCCGTCCCTGGCCGGACTGAACAGACGGATCCGCATGACGTCATGTGAACGACTGATGGTCGGCATGTCCGGTGGCGTCGACTCGTCGGTGACCGCCGCACTGTTGCGGGACGCCGGCCACGCGATCGAGGGCGTGTTCATGAAGAACTGGGAGGAGGCCGGCGACGGCCCCTGCCCCGCCGCTGTCGACTACGAAGACGCTCGAGCGGTGGCCCGACGGCTGGAGATTCCGCTGCTCGGCACCAGCTTCGCCGACGAATACCGCGAACGGGTCTTCGAGCACTTCCTGCGCGAATACGCCGCCGGCCGCACCCCGAATCCCGATGTCCTCTGCAACCGCGAGATCAAGTTCCGGGTCCTGCTCGACTTCGCCCGGGAGCGCGGCGCTGCCGCGGTGGCCACCGGTCACTATGCGCGCCGCGCCTGGCATGACGGCCGCTGGCACCTGCTGCGCGGGCGCGATGCCGGCAAGGATCAGAGCTATTTCCTCTACCTGCTGACCCAGGACCAGCTGGAAGGCGCCCGTTTTCCCCTCGGCGAGCTGACCAAGGCGGAGGTGCGCGACAAGGCGCGCGCCCTGGGCCTGGAGACGGCGGAGAAGAAAGACTCCACCGGGATCTGCTTCATCGGCGAGCGCGACTTCCGCGGCTTCCTCGGCCAGTACCTGGCCACCGAGCCGGGCCCGATGGTGACCCCGGAGGGCGACACTGTCGGCACCCATCACGGACTGGCCCATTACACCCTGGGGCAGCGTCAGGGGCTGGGACTCGGAGGGATGGCCGGGTACGATGGACGACCCTGGTTCGTGCTCGGCAAGAACCAAGAGAACAACACCCTCTATGTGGGGCAGGGAGGCGACCATCCCTGGCTGCAGAGCCGCGAGTTGATCGCCTCGGAGGTCCACTGGATCGCCGGAGAGGCCCCACCGTTGCCGCTGGACTGCACCGCCCGCACACGCTACCGCCAGGCCGACGCGCCGGCCCGCGTGGTGCCGCTGGACGGCCGCGACGACGCCGTGCGCGTGGTGTTCGACCAGCCTCAGCGCGCCGTCACTCCCGGCCAGGCCGTGGTCTTCTACACTGGAGAGGAGTGCCTCGGCGGCGCCACCATCGACACAACCGACGCACCAGGAGAGCAATTGACGTGAAGGGAACCAACACCGATCGAGCTCTGGCCCTGGGCGGGATCTTTCAGGCCTGCGCCCTGGTCAAACAGATCGCCCACAAGGGAATGGTCGATACCGACCTCCTCACCACCACCCTCGACACCCTCTTCGTGCAGAATCCGCACGAAACCATCGACGTGTTCGGCGGCATCGAAGGCGTGGAATATGGCCTGCGCCGCCTCCACGAACAGCTCGGGACGCGGCAGGCCGATATGGAACTGACCCAGTACGTGATCGGCGTACTGGTCCTTGAGCGCAAGCTGTCGAAGGATCCCGGGCGCCTGGGCACACTTCAGGAGGGACTGGACCAGGCCGAGCGGCAGAAGGAGATGTTCGGGCTGGTCCACGAGAACACCGTGAACAATCTGGCCGGCATCTACAGCGAGGTCATCAGTACCCTGACCCCGCGGATCATGGTCCAGGGGAGCAACGATTATCTGGATCAGGCTCACAACGCCAACCGCATCCGCGCCCTGCTCCTCGCCGCCATTCGCTGCGCCGTCCTCTGGCGCCAGGTCGGGGGCAGCCGCTGGAAGCTCGTTTTCGGGCGCAAACGGCTGGTAAACAGTGCCATGACCCTGCTCGATTCGCTATAATTCCGCCCATTCCCGACCGGTATTCCAACGGACGCCGTCGACCTCGACGTCACGAACAGCACCATCCCCATCATCGGAGGCCTCATGAGCGACAGTTTCAACGCCCGCGACCAACTCACCGTGGGTGAACGGACCTATGAGTACGTGCGTCTGGACGCGGTGCCCGACAGCGCCC
Source organism: Pseudomonadota bacterium (assembly GCA_051746205.1). GTDB lineage: Bacteria > Pseudomonadota > Gammaproteobacteria > Thiohalospirales > Thiohalospiraceae > Thiohalospira. Next base: position 5,241 of record JBNJEU010000064.1, on the reverse strand, counting down.
GCCTCCCCTTCTCCCTGAAGGTGCTGCTGGAAAACCTCCTGCGCCACGAGGACGGCCGCACGGTCACCGCCGACGACATCCGCGCGCTGGCCGAATGGGACCCGAAGGCGGAGCCGAGCCACGAGATCGCCTTCCGCCCGGCGCGGGTGCTGATGCAGGACTTCACCGGCGTGCCCGCCGTGGTCGATCTGGCCGCCATGCGCGACGCCATGGCGGACCTCGGCGGCGATCCGGAGCGCATCAACCCGCTGCAGCCGGCGGAACTGGTCATCGACCACTCGGTACAGGTGGACAACTACGGCTCCGGCGACGCCTTCGGCCTCAACGAGGCGCTGGAGTACCAGCGCAACAAGGAGCGCTACAGCTTCCTGAAGTGGGGTCAGGGCTCGTTCGCCAACTTCAAGGCGGTGCCGCCGGGCAAGGGCATCGTCCACCAGATCAACCTGGAGCACCTGGGCCGCGTGGTGTTCGGCACCAAAGGCGCGGACGGCAGCCGCTGGGCCTATCTCGACACGCTGGTCGGCACCGACTCCCACACCCCGATGATCAACGGCCTCGGTGTGCTCGGCTGGGGCGTCGGCGGCATCGAGGCGGAGGCGGCCATGCTCGGCCAGCCGATCTCGATGCTGGTGCCGCAGGTGGTCGGCTTCGAACTCAAGGGCGAGCTGCCCGAGGGCGCCACCGCCACCGACCTGGTGCTGACCATCGTCGAACAGCTGCGCGCCCACGGCGTGGTCGGCAAGTTCGTCGAGTTCTTCGGCGACGGCCTCGACCACCTGCCGCTGGCCGACCGCGCCACCATCGCCAACATGGCCCCGGAATACGGCGCCACCTGCGGCATCTTCCCCATCGACGACGAGACCCTGAACTTCCTGCGCCTCACCGGCCGCTCCGAGCGCACCATCGAACGGGTCGAGGCGTACGCCCGGGCCCAGGGGATGTTCCGCACCCCCGGCGCCCCGCGCGCCGACTACACCGACGTGCTCGGACTGGATCTCGGCACCGTGGTGCCGAGCCTCTCCGGACCGCGCCGGCCGCAGGACCGCATCCGTCTCACCGAGGCGCACCAGTCGGTCCACGAGGCCGTGAACGCCATCCTCACCGAGCGCGGCCTGCGGCCCCGCGACACCAGCGAGACCGCGCGCTTCGCCGATGAGGGCGGCCACACCGCCAACGGCGTCGAGAACCAGGGCGGCCATCGCGGCCAGGTGCTGGTCCAGCGCAACGGCCAGAGCTTCTACCTCGACGACGGCATGGTGGTCATTGCCGCCATCACCTCCTGCACCAACACCTCCAACCCGTCGGTGATGCTCGCCGCCGGGCTGCTGGCGCGCAAGGCGCGCGAGCGCGGCCTGAACGTCAAGCCGTGGGTGAAGACCTCGCTGGGCCCGGGCTCCCGGGTGGTGACCGACTACCTGGAACAGTCCGACCTCATCGGCGACCTGGAAGAGCTCGGCTTCCACGTGGTCGGCTACGGCTGCACCACCTGCATCGGCAACTCCGGACCGCTGGACGAATCGATCAGCGACGCCATCCGCGACGACGACCTGGTGGTCTGTTCGGTGCTCTCCGGCAACCGCAACTTCGAGGGGCGGATCCACTCCGAGGTGCGGATGAACTACCTCGCCTCGCCGCCGCTGGTGGTGGCCTACGCCCTCGCCGGACGCATGGACATCGACCCGTATCACGACGCCCTCGGCTTCGACGAGGCGGATCAGCCGGTCTACCTGCGCGACATCTGGCCGACGCGCGAGGAGATCCGGGCGCTGGAGAGCGAATTCGTCACCGCCGACGCCTTCTCCCAGGCCTACGCCGACGTCTTCGCCGGCGAGCAGCGCTGGAACCAGCTGCCCGCCCCCGAGGGTCAGCGCTACGCCTGGGACGGCGACTCCACCTACATCCGCCGGCCACCCTACTTCGACGGCATGGGCCCGGAGCCGGAACCGGTGGGCGACCTCCACGGCGCCCGGGTGCTGGCGCTGGTCGGCGACTCCGTGACCACCGACCACATCTCCCCGGCCGGCGCCATCCACCCGTCGACTCCGGCGGGCCAGTACCTGCGCGAGCACGGCGTCGAGGTCGGTGACTTCAACTCCTACGGCGCCCGGCGCGGTAACCACGAGGTGATGGTGCGCGGCACCTTCGCCAACCCGCGCTTCCGCAACCGTCTGGCCCCCGACACCGAGGGCGGCCACACCACCCACCAGCCCAGCGGCGAGCCGATGTTCATCTACGACGCCGCCATGCGCTACGCCGAGGAAGGCGTCCCGCTGGTGGTGCTCGCCGGCAAGGAGTACGGCTCCGGCTCCTCGCGTGACTGGGCGGCCAAGGGGCCGAGCCTGCTCGGCGTCCGCGCCGTCATCGCCGAGAGCTACGAGCGCATCCACCGCTCCAACCTGGTCGGCATGGGGATCCTGCCGTTGCAGTTCCTCGACGGCGCCAGCGCCGACTCCCTGGGGCTGGACGGCACCGAGACCTTCGCCATCACCGGCCTCGATGGCGGCGCCGCGAAGGAGGTCGAGGTCACCGCCACGGCCGCCGACGGCGGCACGACCCGGTTCACCGCCCTGGTGCGCATCGACACGCCGCAGGAGATCGATTACTACCGTCACGGCGGCATCCTGCCCTACGTACTGCGCCAGCTGGCCACCGCATGAGCGAGGAACCCCGCATGGACATGGAACTCAACGAACTCACCGCCGTCTCCCCGGTGGACGGGCGCTACGGCGACAAGACCGCCGAGCTGCGACCGATCTTCAGCGAGTACGGCCTGATCCGCCACCGCGTGACGGTCGAGGTGCGCTGGCTCCAGGCGCTGGCCGCCGAGCCCGGCATCGCCGAGGTGCCCGCCTTCTCCGACGAGGCCAGCGAGCGGCTGGAGCAGCTGGTCGGCGGCTTCGACGAGAGCGCCGCGCGGCGGGTGAAGAACATCGAGGCCACCACCAACCACGACGTCAAGGCGGTGGAGTACTTCATCAAGGAGCGCATCGCCGACCAGCCCGAGCTGGCGGCGGTGAGCGAGTTCGTCCACTTCGCCTGCACCTCCGAGGACATCAACAACCTCGCCTACGCCCTGATGCTGCGTGAGGCGCGCACCCAGGCGCTGCTGCCGGCCATGGACGAACTGGTCGACCGGGTGACGGAATTGAGCCACGCCTTCGCCGACCAGCCGATGCTGGCGCGCACCCATGGCCAGCCCGCCTCCCCCACCACCCTGGGCAAGGAACTGGCCAACGTCGCCTTCCGGCTGCGGCGCCAGCGCGAGCAGGTGGTGATGGTGCCGCTGCTGGGCAAGATCAACGGCGCGGTGGGCAACTACAACGCCCATCTGGTGGCCTACCCGGAGGTGGACTGGCCGGCCCTGGCGCAGCGCTTCGTGCGCGGCCTCGGCCTCGACTGGAACCCCTACACCACCCAGATCGAACCGCACGACTTCATCGCCGAGCTGTTCGACGCCACGGCGCGCTTCAACACCGTTCTGATCGATTTCAGCCGCGACATCTGGGGCTACATCTCCCACGGCTACTTCAAGCAGCGCACCGTCGAGGGCGAGGTCGGCTCGTCCACCATGCCGCACAAGGTGAACCCCATCGACTTCGAGAACGCCGAGGGCAATCTGGGCGTGGCCAATGCGCTGTTCGACCACCTGGCGGCGAAGCTGCCGGTGTCGCGCTTCCAGCGCGATCTCACCGATTCCACGGTGCTGCGCAATCTCGGCGTCGGTGTGGCCCATACGCTGATCGCCTACCGCTCGACGCTGAAGGGGCTGGGCAAGCTGGAGGCGGCGCCGGAGCGGCTGGACGCCGACCTCGACCAGACCTGGGAGGTGCTGGCCGAGGCGATCCAGACGGTGATGCGCCGCTACGGCGTGGACGAGCCGTACGAGCGGCTGAAGGCGCTGACGCGCGGCAAGGGGATCACCCGCGAGGGGGTGGCGGCGTTCGTGGACGAGCTGCCGATCCCGGACGAGGCGAAGGCGCGGCTGCGGGAACTGACGCCGGGGCGCTATACCGGCAACGCGCGGGAGCAGGCGGAACGGCTCTGAGGTTTCGGGTCGCTCCGCAGGGCGTGGGCCGACCGGCGGGGGTGGGGCTCCGGCCCGAAGGGACGCCGTGAATACGTCCCTGTAGGCTCGACGGCCGCATCCCTGCGGCCGACGCCCTTCGGGCCGGACCCCACCCCCGCCGGTCGGCCCACGCCCTGCTTCGCTTCGGGGTGTGGCGGATTTCTTGCCTTCGTTCTCTGGGGGGATTCATGTCCGAATGGGTTTTGGCTTCAAGTTCGCCGTATCGACGGGAGATGCTGGAGCGCCTTGGGCGGCCGTTCCGTTGTGTCTCGCCGGAGGTCGATGAATCGGCGCGGGCTGACGAGGGGCCGGCGGCGCTGGTGGCGCGGCTGGCGGAGGACAAGGCGCGGGCGGTGGCCGAGGGGCTGGATGGGGGGCTGGTGATCGGCTCGGATCAGCTTTGCGAGCGGGATGGCGAGGTGCTGGGCAAGCCGGGGAATCACGAGGCGGCGGTGGCGCAGTTGTGCCGCGCCTCGGGGCGAACGGTGACCTTCCATACCGGGCTGGCGCTGGTGAATGCGGCCACCGGGACGGCGCAGGTGGAGGTGGTGGAGACGCGGGTGCGTTTCAGGGAGCTGGACGACGCGCGGATCGAGCGCTATCTGCGCGCGGAGCAGCCGTACGACTGCGCCGGCGGCTTCAAGTCGGAGGGGCTGGGCGTGGTGCTGTTCGAGGCCGTCGAGGGCGACGACCCGGCCGCCCTCATCGGCCTGCCGCTGATCCGCCTGGTGGCGATGCTGGAGGCCGAGGGCGAAACCCTGCCCTGACGGCCGCGCGCACAGGCTTTTCGAGTCCCTTAGGCGGCGGATTCCTGATCAACATCCCATCCGGGGAAGACGAGGACGGCCGGATGGCAATGCAGCGCTCTGGCCAGTACTTTTGCCCGTTCCACGCCGAGCCGGACACGATCATTCTCTATAGCGGAGATCGTGGACTGCGAGATACCGCTCATCACCGCGAGCTCGTTCTGGCTCATCTCCTGCAGCTCGCGCATTATACGGACGGAATCGCCCACTGAAACATCGAGCCGCCGTTTCGCCTTCTGGTAGTCGTCCATTTCATCTTCTCCTGTAATCATGAGGGGTTACTCTCTCGACCTCCACCAGCACCCGGTCCTTCAGTGCCCTGTAGATGACGCGATACTGGAGATTGAGTCGGGATGAACGGTATCCCTT
>JBNJEU010000063.1:0-9406 GCA_051746205.1 Pseudomonadota bacterium | reverse complement strand
TAGCGCTGAGGGGTGGGGCGTGTCACGGCGTAATGGAGTTCGACTGCTTCGGGTCCGACCAGTTCGTGGAGTCGATCCATCAACGCCCCGCCGGGATGGACCCGCCATGCCTCGCCGAGATGCAATCGCGCCCGTGCCTCGGAGCTGGTGTAGTCCAGCGTCACCTGGCAGCGGCCGCCGCTCCGCGGGCCAAGGGCCTCGCGCAGCGCGCCCAGGAAGCCGTTGCCGGCGCGCCGCTGGTCGACGCGCAGGACGATCTGGCGCAGGAAGCGGTCGCGCGCCGTTTCCAGGTCCATGAGCTCTTCCACGGTGAGGCGCAGGCCGCCGGTAAAGTCGTCCTGCTCCAGGCTGCCGCTGGCGAGGATCAGGCGGTCCCGTTCCACCAGGTGACCGAAGCGGTCCCAGGTCTCCGGAAAGGCGATGGCGTCCAGCCGCCCGGTGCGATCGTCCAGGGTCAGGAAGGCCATGCGTCCGGGGCGCTCCTCGGAGGCGTTCTTCGGCCGCCGGGTGGAAAGGCCGATGACCAGACCGGCCACCAGCACCTGCTGTCCCTCGCGACTGCCCACATCCGCCAGCCGCGCCGAGACCAGATTGACCAGCTCGCCCTCGAACCGATCGATGGGATGGCCGGTGAGGTAGAGCCCCAGGGTCTCCTTCTCCCCCTCCAGCCGGTATTCGTCGCTCCAGTCGGGCTGGATTTCCGGGCTCCCTTCCGTCGCGGCGGCCACCGGCGCGGCCTCCAGGCCGAAGAGGTCGTTCTGCCCGGCGGCGGCGTTGCGCGCCGCCTGGTCGGCCAGCGAGATCGCCTCCGGCAGGCTCGCCATCAGCGTGGCGCGATTGGTGCCGAGGGCGTCCAGGGCGCCAGCGCGGATCAGCGCCTCCAGGGTGCGGCGGTTGACCGCTCGCAGGTCGACCCGGCGGCAGAGATCGTAGAGTTCGGCAAAGGGCCCGTTGGCGTTGCGCTCGCCGACCAGAGCATCGATGGCGGCCCGCCCCACCCCCTTGATGGCACCCAGACCGTAGAGGATGGTCCCGGCGCCACGGGCGGAGAAGCGGTGGGCGCAGCGATTGATGTCGGGACGCTCCACCGTCAGACCGATGCCGCGCGCCTCCTCGATGAAGGTCACCACCTTGTCGGTGTTGTCCATGTCGGCGGACATCACCGCCGCCATGAAGGCGGCCGGATAGTGCGCCTTCAGCCACGCGGTCTGGTAGGCCAGCAGGGCGTAGGCGGCGGAGTGCGACTTGTTGAAGCCGTAGCCGGCGAACTTCTCCATCAGGTCGAAGATGCCGCCGGCGTGCTCGGCGGTGAGGCCGTTGGCGGTGGCGCCGTCGAGGAAGATCTGGCGCTGCTTGGCCATCTCCTCCGGCTTCTTCTTGCCCATGGCGCGGCGCAGCAGGTCGGCGGCGCCGAGCGAATACCCGGCCAGCCCCTGGGCGATCTGCATCACCTGCTCCTGGTAGAGGATGACCCCGTAGGTCGGCTCCAGGATCGGCTTGAGGTCGTCGTGGTGCAGCTCGCGGGTGGGATAGGCCACTGCCGCCTTGCCGTGCTTGCGGTTGATGAAGTCGTCGACCATCCCCGATTGCAGCGGGCCGGGCCGGAACAGCGCCACCAGGGCGATGATGTCCTCGAAGCTGTCCGGTTGCAGCCGCCGGATCAGGTCCTTCATGCCCCGGGATTCCAGCTGGAAGACCGCCGTGGTGGCGCACGCCTTCAGCAGGTCGAAGGCGGCGGTGTCGTCCAGCGGGATGTGGGCGATGTCCACCGGCTCCTCGCCGGCCTCGGCGCGCTGGACGTTCACCGTCTCCATGGCCCAGTCGATGATGGTCAGGGTGCGCAGGCCGAGGAAGTCGAACTTGACCAGTCCGGCGGCCTCGACATCGTCCTTGTCGAACTGGGTCACCGGGGTGTCGGCGCCCTCTTCCTGATACAGCGGCGTGAAGTCGGTGAGCGCGGTGGGCGCGATGACCACGCCGCCGGCGTGCTTGCCGGCATTGCGGGTCAGCCCCTCGAGCGAGCGAGCCAGATCGATGAGGTCGCGGACCTCCTCTTCCTGATCGTAGCGCGCCTTCAGGCTCTCCTCCTGCTCCAGCGCCTTGCCCAGGGTCATGCCGATCTCGAACGGGATCAGCTTGGAGATCCCGTCGACGAAACCGTAGGGATGGCCCAGCACCCGGCCGGTGTCGCGCACCACCGCCTTGGCAGCCATGGTGCCGTAGGTGATGATCTGGGAGACCTTCTCGCGACCGTACTTGCGCGCCACGTACTCGATGACCTCGTCGCGCCGCTCCATGCAGAAGTCGACATCGAAGTCGGGCATGGAGACGCGCTCGGGGTTGAGGAAGCGCTCGAACAGCAGGTCGTACTTCAGCGGGTCGAGGTCGGTGATGGTCTGGGCGTAGGCGACCAGCGAGCCGGCGCCGGAGCCGCGCCCCGGCCCCACCGGGATGCCGTTCTCCTTGGCCCAGCGGATGAAGTCGGCGACGATGAGGAAGTAGCCGGGGAAGCCCATCTCGGTGATCACCCCGAGCTCGCGCTCCAGCCGCTGGTCGTACGGCGCGCGGGTGGCGGCAAAGGCCGGGTCGTGGGGGTCGTCGACCCCGAAGTCGGTGCGCAGCCGTGCGTCCAGCCCCCGGCGCGCCTCCTCGGCGAGGAACTCCGCCTCGGTCATGCCCTCCGGCAGCGGGAAGTCGGGCAGGTAGTTCTTCCCCAGCTCCAGTTCCAGATTGCAACGCCGAGCGATGGCGACGCTGTTGGCCAGCGCCTCGGGGAGGTCGGCGAACAGCTCGGCCATCTCCGCCGGGGTGCGCAGGTACTGCTGTTCGGTGTAGTCCTTCGGTCGACGCGGGTCGTCCAGGGTACGGCCCTGATTGATGCAGACCCGCGCCTCGTGGGCATCGTAGTCACCTGCCTCCAGGAAGCGCACCGCATTGGTGGCCACCAGCGGGGTCCCGGTCAGCTCGGCCAGATTCACCGCCGCATGCAGGTGGTCCTCCTCGCCGGAACGGCCGCAGCGGCTCACCTCGAGGCAGTAGCCGTCCGGGAAGCGCCGTCGCCACGCCTGCAATCGAGCCAGCGCCGTCTCTCGATCGCCCGCGCGCAGGGCGGCGCCGACATCGCCCTCGATGCCGCCGGACAGGGCGATGAGCCCGTCCCCGGCCCCCGGCTCGTCGAGCCACTCCGGCCGGATCAGCGGCTGCCCCCGCTCCGGGCGCTCCAGGTAGCCGCGGGTAATGAGCCGGGTCAGGTTGCCGTAGCCCGCCACATCGCGGCAGAGCACCGGCAGCACCAGCGGACGCTCCGGGTCGTCGGGATTCTCCAGCCAGAGATCGGCACCCACCAGCGGCTTGATCCCCGCGCCCTCGGCGGCCGTGTAGAAGCTCACCAGGGCGAACAGGTTCATGGGATCGGTGATCGCCACGGCGGGCATGCCGGCGGCTGCGGTGGCCTTCACCAGCGACTTGACCCGCACGGTGCTGTCCACCAGGGCGAATTCGGTATGCAGGTGGAGATGGACGAAGGCGCTCATTCCGACCCCGCGCTCGCGGCTCGGGCCTCTTCTTCCAGCCAGCGGCGCACCGGCGCGAAGCTGCGCCGATGGATCGGGCTCGGGCCGAGGCGCGCCAGGGCCTCTCGATGGGCGGCGCTGGGATAGCCCTTGTGCTTTTCCAGGCCATAGCCGGGATGGTGTTCGGCCGCCGCGACCATCTCGGCATCCCGGGCCACCTTGGCGATGATGGAGGCGGCGCCGATGGCCGGGATGCTGCCGTCGCCACCGACCACCGCCTCGGCCCCGCAGGCCAGTTCCGGCACGTGGCGACCGTCCACCAGGCAGTATCCCGGCGCCACCGGCAGCGCCGCCACGGCGCGCTGCATGGCCAGCAGCGTCGCCCCGTGGATGTTCAGGGCGTCGATCTCCTCGGGTTCGGCCCAGCCGAGCCCGCAGCACGCCTCGGCGTGGATCCGTTCGGCCAGCGCCTCGCGCCGCCGGGGGCTCAGGCGCTTGGAGTCGGCCAGACCCTCGATGGGAGCCGCCGGATCGAGGATCACGGCTGCGGCCACCACGGGCCCGGCCAGCGGACCGCGACCCACCTCGTCGATCCCCGCCACGGGCCCGCGTCCATCGTTTCCGGGATGCAGTCTGGTCATATCGGCCTCAGGTCTCGACCGGCAGGTGGAAACAGAAGCAACTGCCCCGCCCCTCGCCTTCCGATTGCACGTCGATGGTGCCGTTGTGATGTTCGACGATCCGCCGACAGAGTGCCAGTCCGACCCCCGTTCCCTGATATTCCGTTTCGGTATGCAGGCGCGCAAAGACCTTGAACAACCGCTCCCGCTGGGACGGCTCGATACCGATGCCGTTGTCGGTTACCGCCACATGCCAGCCATCGTTCGCCACGCGACTGTCCACCGTGACCACGGGTTGCACCCCCTCGGGCATGTATTTCAGGGCGTTGCTCAACAGATTCTGGAAGAGCCGAACCAGCTCGTCATGGCTGATCCGCCATTCCGGCCATTCACCACGGATCTCGACCAGAGCATCGGTTTCGCGCAGTGTCGGTTCCAGGAACTCGAGTGCCTCATCGAGCGCGGCACGGGTGGGCTGGTGGCGTTTTTCCTGGGTCTTGCGTCCAACCCGGGAGTACTCCAGCAACGCCGTGATCATCGCATCCATGCGCCGGGCCCCCTCGACGGCATTCCGGAGATAGCCGCGCGCGCCCTCGTCAAGGGTCTCCCCCACCTTCCGTTCCAGCAGTTGCAGATAGCTGTTGATCATCCGTAACGGCTGGCGCATGTCATGGGAAACGGCATAGGCGAACTGTTCCAGATCGGTGTTGGAACGCTGGATCTCCTCTTCGGCACCGACCTCGTCGGTGGCGTCGTGGAAACTCAGGGCACAGCGCCCGCTCCCGCCTGTAGCGGGTTCAATACGGTGGGCTGTAATCGCCAGGGCACGCCGGCCGCCGTCGCGGTGCCGGCACCAGCGCCGTCCGCGCCAGTGGCCCGTGCCACTCTCGACACTGCAGAGATCGTCAAGGAAATCGAGCGATTCTCTCTCCTCGAACAGCGCGGTGATGGGCGTGCCGATCATCGTCTCCGCCGGATAACCGGTAATGCGGGTAAAGGCCGGATTGACACTTTCCACGGTGCCATCGGCCGCCAGCACCACTACCGCGTTGGCCGAAGAGTCCAGAACCTGTCGGGCCAGATAGAGGTCCTGGCGCAGGTCGAGGAGCTGGGCATCGCGCTCGTGGAGGGCCCGCTCCAGATCCTCGGTGTAGTCGCGCTGCAGCACCTCCATGATGTCCGACATGCCCAGCAGGCCCACCAGCTTGTCCTCATCGTCGACCACCCCGAGGTGGCGACAGCCATGAAGGACAAGCTGGCGCCGGGCATCCAGCAGGGGGGCCTCCACGTGGACGCTGAGAAGCGGGAACGAGGCCAGATCGCCGGCCCGGGCACTACCGCCGTGGCGAGCGATGCAGGCGACCAGATCGCGTTCGGTCAGGATGCCGAAGCCGCGCTCTCCGCCTTCGATGATGGCGGCATCGCAATACGCCTCGCGCAAACGGGCGGCGACCTCACGGATGCCGACTTCGGCCGGAAGAGTGAGCGGGCCATGGGCCACCGACTCACCCACGGCACGCAAGCGCAGGAAATGGTCGGGGCCGTAATGCAGCGTCAGGTCGGTCTGCGAGACCATGCCGAGTACAGCGCCGTTCTCATCCACGACCACCAGATGGCGCATCTGCTCACGCTGCAGACGAGTCGCCGCCTCACCGACATCGGCCATGGCCTGGATGGTCTCCAGCGGGGTACTCATGGCCGTTCGGATGGGGGCATCGAAGGCGGATGGATCGTCGAAGTCGAGACGGAGGGCGTCGTGCTCGGTCCAGATCCCCACCGGCTGTTCCCCCTCCACCACGACGATGGAACCACAGCAGCGCTCGTGCATCAGCGCCGCCGCCTTGGTCAACGGCGTATCGGTCGGGCAGGTCAGGAGATCGGTTCGCGCATAGTCGACCACCTTGCCCCTGGCGCGGGGAGAGGCCGGTGCTTCGAGAGGGAGCGTTTCAGACATTGTTCATCTCGTCAGGCCGAATCCCCACCGGAGATGCGTGCGCGTTCATCTCGACGCGATCACGCCCCCCTTCCTTGGCGCGGTAGAGCGCCTCGTCGGCCCGCTGGAAGGCCACTTCGGCTCCGGAATCGGAGGCTGCGAGTACAGTAACACCGACGCTGGTGGTGATGTGCAGGGCCTCGCCCCCATCCCCGGCACGGGTGGCCATGGCGGCCACTCGGCGTCGCAGTTTCTCCGCCGCCTTGCATGCTTCCGCCAACCCTGTATCGGGCAACAGGACGGCGAATTCCTCACCTCCGAGGCGGCCGACGAGGTCGGTGCCACGCAGCCCGGCCTCCACGGTCCGACTGAAATCCACCAGCACGGTGTCACCGATGTCGTGGCCGTAACGATCATTGAAACGCTTGAAGTGATCGATGTCGAGCATCAGCAGACCGGAAGCATGCTCCGGGTCCCGGTTCAGACGCGCATACTCGCGGGCCATGGCGTCCAGAAAGCGGCGGCGATTGGCGAGTCCGGTCAGTGGATCGGTGGTCGCCATCTCCTCCAGTCGGCTTTCCAGCCGCTTGCGCTCGGTAATGTCCTGCTGGACACCGACCATGCGCATCGGCGTGCCCTCGTCGTCACGCTCGATGACGTGGCCGGCGTCCAGCACCCAGACTTCACCGCCATCGCGATGACGCATGCGAAATTCCGCGGCATAACGCTCGGTCTCACCGCGCAGATGGGCTTCGAGGGCTTCCCGGCGCGCTTCCGCGTCGGCCTCGTGGATGCGCTGTTCCCAGATCCCGGCGCCGGCCGCTTCCAGCTCCGGCATGGTGAGCCCCAGCATCTCACCCCAGCGCGTGTTGAACTCCACGGCACCCTCCGGAAGCCGCCAGTCCCACAGTCCCAGGCGAGCCCCATCGAGCGCGGCGGCCATGCGAGCTTCCGACTGGATCAGCTGATGTTCCAGACCAACCCGGCTGATGGCGTAACGGATGGCGCGGATCAACGCGCGGGTATCGATCTCGCCCTTGATCAGATAGTCCTGGGCGCCGGCCTCCAGCGCAGCGAGGGCGAGTTCGTCGTCAACGTGACCGGTCAGGACGATGATCGGGACGCCACCCAGCCGACGACGGGCCGCCTCCACCGTCGCCAGCCCTGTGGAATCGGGCAGTGAAAGGTCGAGCAGGACCACATCGAAACCGTCGCCGACAGGAAGTTCGGCTATCGCCGTCAGCGACTGGACCCAGTCCACCTCGAAAGCGGGCCGGGTGGCCATGCGCAGACCGTACTGCACCAGTTCGGCATCGCCCGGTTCGTCCTCCACCAGAAGGACACGGATGGATTCGGCGGAGAGGGTGTTGGTGAACAGTCGACTCATTCCGCTTTATCCCCGTTCGGTTCTCCGCCGGAACGAGGCAACCGCCACTCTCCGGCCAGCCGGCTCATGCGGTGGCAGAACGCGTCCATGTCCACCGGCTTGACGATGTAATCCGCCGCGCCGTGATCGCGGGTCGCCTCGACATCGCGTTCGACGTCGGAGGTGGTCAACACGACCACGGGGATGTCGGCGAACCCCGGCTCCCCGCGCAGGGCCGTCATGAACTCGTAGCCGTTCATCCGCGGCATGTTCAGATCGAGCAGGATGAGACCCGGTCGCGGAGCATCCCCGTAAGGCGGACGGCGATGCAGGAAGTCCAGTGCCGCGAAGCCGTGGCTGACATGATGCAGATGCACAGCGATGCCGGCCTCTTCGAAGGCGAAGCGCGTCAGGTGAGCATCCGCCGGTTCATCTTCCACCAGCAGGATCTCCGCCCTCTCACGTGGAGCTGTCATGCGCACTCTCCTCCCCTTCCGCAACCGGCAGTTCGAAGACCACCACGAGACCGCCGTCGGCGTCGTCCTCCAGCCAGATCCCGCCACCCAGACTCTCGACGATTCGACGCACCAGCGGCAGGCCGATCCCGGTTCCGGTACCACTGTTTTCCAGCCGTTCGAACACCTGAAAGAGCCGGGTGCGATACACCGACGGGATCCCCGGCCCATTGTCGGTGACCCGATAACGGACCCACCTGCCACCCTGTTCGCCACTGATCCGGACCCGGGGCGGGCCCCCCACATCCGCGTGATGGAATGCATTATCCAGCAGCGCCCACCACAGGTCACGAAATCGTGGCCCGTCGATGCCCGCCGCCGGCAACGCGGGGGCAAGCACCAGAGCCTCGGGCCCGTAGCGTTCGGGATGGGCCCTGGCCAGCTCCGGACGTAGTCCATCGATGAGAGCAGCAGGGTCGCTGCACAGGGTTTCGCCCCGGGGCTCGCCGGCGGACAGGTACACCTGGATGTCGCGTACCAGCCGCTGCAGACGCGTTGCATCGCGCTCGATGTAGTGGAGGTCGGAGATGACCTCACCGGACGCCGCTTCGCCCAGATGGCGCCGCAGCTGCCCACTGAAACTGAGCAGACGCCGGGTCGGCTCCATCAGGTGGTGGGCGCTGACCCAGGCCAGCCGCTCCAGATCCGCGCTGGAACGACGCAACTTCTCCTCCGCCCGAACCTGGTCGGTAATGTCGTGGACGCCGGCGACCACCATCCCGGGTTGTTCGGACCGTTCCAACGGCGCGGCATTGATGGAGAGAAAACGTCGCCGACCGTCCGGCCAGACAATGGCGTGGCGCACATCCTCCACCGGTTCGCCGGTATCGCATACTTTCCGGAAAGGCAGTTCCTGGTCGGGAAACGGAGTGCCGTCGATGGCGGTGATGTACCATTCGGGATCGTTGAACGTCATCCCGGTGACATCGTTCGGAGTCAGTCCAAGTACATGCCGAGCCTTCCCATTGGCATAAACGATCCGCCCATCGGGATCGAGGACCGTCATCGCCGCGACACTGGCTGCCAGAACCTGCTCGAGCAGGTCGGGATGCTGACTCATCGCCTCGGGAAAGACCCTATTCATCTTCAACAGCCTCCCGGCCCGCTCGCGGGATGCGGAACCAGAACGTGCTACCGCAGCCGGGGCCGTCGGACTCGACTCCGATGGTCCCACCATGGTGCTCGACGATCCGCCGGCAGAGAGCGAGGCCGATGCCGCTGCCCTCGTACTCCTCGCGGGTATGCAACCGCGAAAAGACCTGGAACAGGCGATCAGTCTGAGCGGGGTCGACACCGACACCGTTGTCGGTGATCCACACCTTCCAGTCATCGGGCGTGGCCTGCGAGGTCACTGTGATCGCCGGACGCGTATCGGCCGGGACATATTTCAGGGCATTGCCGACAATGTTCTGAAACAGGCGGACCATTTCATCCCGGCTCGCCACCAGTTCCGGCCAGTC
>JBNJEU010000062.1:0-9434 GCA_051746205.1 Pseudomonadota bacterium | reverse complement strand
TCTCAAGCTCCGGCTCGGTCTCAAGCTCCGGCTCGGTCTCAAGCTCCGGCTCGGTCTCAAGCTCCGGCTCGGTCTCGAGCTCCGGCTCAGCCCCGGCCTCCGCCTCAAGCTCTGATTCGGCTTCATGCTCGGGCTCCATCCCGCTCCCGGTTTCGCCCTCTTCACCACCGGCCTCCGATTCGGACGGAGTGAAGAGCGGATAGGCCGGCCAGCTCGCCCTGCCCAGTTGCAGCACGCGCTGCCATTCCTCGGGGGCCTCGCCAGCGACGTCGCGATGCATCGCCTCTGCTTCACGGATGAAGGCCTCACGGTTGCCCTGTTCGTGGTGCAGTTCCAGCAGACGTCGGCGATAGTCGGCGCGACCGGGGTAGCGGGCGATGGCCTGTTCCAGTACCGCCACCGCCTCGGCGTATTCGCCCATGGAGGCATGGACATCCGCTTCGCGCAGGGGATCGCGCCCTTCGCCTCGTCGTGCGCGTTCAGCGGCAACGGTCCGGGGCCGCGGCGGCTCCTTCTTCTTGCCGGTGGCCTGGCGCAGCTGTTTCACGGTGGCGCCGATGAGGGCCAGCAACAGCAGCAGCGCGCCGGCACCGATACCGAACCACTGGGGATGGCGATTTACGAAGGCCACCATCTCGTCGATGCGCTGACGCAGGGGATCCTCGGACTCGCGCCCGCCGACGTCATCCTGCAGCGCCGCCAGTTCGTCACTGTCCATCCGCAGCAGGCGCTGGATGGCTTCCATCTGCTCATCCATGGCCTCCATGCGCTGGCGCAGGGCCGCGTTGTCTTCCCGGCGCGTTTCGGCCTCGGCGAGGGCCTCGTCCAGCTCGCGCTCCAGTGCCTGGATCCGCTCGATGCCGTCACCCTCGGCATCAACATCGGCCCCATGGGGGCGCAACACCTGTTCCTCGAACTCCGGAGACTCCAGGGTCAATCCGGTGCTCTCGTCCGCGGACGCGGAAGATCCTCCTCCGGCCCCGGTCTCGTCGGAACGCGGCGTGGTCTCCTCGGCGCGCCGTTGACGGAAGTCCTGCCAAGCGCGGTACTGGCGCCAGAATTCCTCATCCGCGGCCTCCGCATCGATATCGGCGACCTCCTCCGGGCTCTCCAGACGCAGCACATGGCCGGCCTTCAGCCGGTTGGCGTTGTCGTCGATGAAGGCCTCGGGGTTGTCGCGCATCAGTGCCATGATCACCTGCGGGACGCTGACCGAATCGTCGGGACGCATGCGCTCGGCGATGTTCCAGAGCATCTCGCCCCGGGCCACCGGCCCGTAGATCATCGCCCCCGATTCCGCCTCGCCGGGGCGCATGCCGGCCTCGGTGGCGGCCGATGGCGCCGCGATGGTGCTGGGCTCGTCGCCGGTGACATCGGGCGGCTCGAGATAGACGCGATATTCCCGGAAGAGGCGGCCGGCCGGCCAGTCCACCTGCACGAGGAAATCGAGGAAGGATTCGGGCACCGGCTCGGTGCTGGAGACGCGGATGTGTCCTTCGCCCTCGCTCCAGACCGGCTCGAAGCGGAGCTGATCCAGGGCATCGCGCCATTCCATGCCGGCCTGGTCGAAGGTCTCGCGGGGAGCGAGCCGAACCTCCATGCGCTCGACATCGGAGCGTTCGAAGTCGTGCAGCGGAATTGTGCCGCTGAAGGGCTGATTCAGGGTGGAATCATGGTCCAGCGCGCCCAGACTCACGGCGAACGCGGGGGTCGCCTGCAATCCCAGCAGCAGCAGCGCTGCCCACGCACCGTATCGAATCAACGTCCCGTCTCCACGATTTGAAATCCCGGGGGCCGGTGCCCCGTCGAATGCACGACGCCACTATACTGCAGTCAGCAGAGCGCGGCCAAACCCGTTCAACGATAATCGGCCTTGCTGGGCAAAGGTTTAGGCCAGTTCCTGGACAAGAAGTCCGATCATGGTCAAAGCCGCCGGCACGGTCAGTCCGCGCACCGGATCGGCCACCGCCCACAGGGCCAGATGGCACCCATCCTCGCCGATGACCCGGATCCGTCCCACCTGGATGCCCTCGCCTTCGGCGACACCCCGCGGGTCCGGCCCCAACGGGCCATCCGCAGCGGCCATTCCGGCATCGCGCAGGACACCGGCAATGCCCCGGGGATCCACGCCACTGGCCAGCTCGACGTGCAGGGCGAGGCCGTCGCCATGGAAGACCGGCACGGTGACAGCCGAGGCGGTCACCGGCAGGGTCTCGCGCGCCAGGAAGCGGCGCACGCTTTCGGCCATGGCCATCTCGGTGGCGGCCTGGCCGCCCTCCGCCTCACCGGCCTCCGGCAGCAGATTGAAGGCGACAGCGGCGTCGAAGACGGCGGGCTCGCGCTGCTGGGCGTTGAGCAGCGCGGCGGTCTGGGCGGCCAGTTCTTCCACCGCGGCGCCGCCATAGCCGCTCATGCCGCGCAGCGCGGTGGCCTGCACCGCCTTCACCCCGGCGAACTGCTCCAGCGGCACCAGCAGGCGCGCCAGCAGCGCCGCCGGGGCCACCGGCACGCTCACCAGACCGCGATCCAGCGCCGCGCCCAGCACCCCCTCGGGGTCGAGTTCGGCCACGACCTGGGGGACATCCGGCCGACCGGAGACGGCGCCGGTGGCCTCCACCACCATGCAGCCGGCGGCCGCCGCCAGGTCGGCCATCTCCTCGGCGCAGGCGGCATCATCCAGGAAGACGGCCAGGTCCGCCGAGGAGAAATCGAACTCCCCGGCCGGGTTCACATCCACCGCCCGCTGCCGGTAGCTCAGGGTCCGCCCGGGCTCCGGCCGGCCGGCCAGTACTTCCACCATCTCCGGGGCCCACTCGGCCCCGGAGAGGGCTTCCAGAAACCCCTCGGCGGCGGGCCCGTCACCCACCACCACCAGACGCAGTTCGGTAATCATGCGGTCTCCAGCAGGATGCCCAGGGCCCGGCGCAGGGGTTCGGCGGCGCCCCAGAGGAGCTGGTCGCCGACGGTGAAGGCACCGAGGTATTCACCGCCCATGGAGAGCTTGCGCAACCGGCCCACCGGCACGTCCAGCGTGCCGGTGACCGCCGCCGGGGTCAGCCGCGCCATGCTCGCCTCCTTCTCGTTCGGCACCACCCGGACCCAGTCGTTGGCCTCGGCCAGCATGGTCTCGACCTCGTCCAGCGGGACGTCGCGCTTCAGCTTGATGGTCATCGCCTGGCTGTGGGAGCGCATGGCACCGACACGCACGCAGATCCCGTCGATGGGGACGGGATGGTCGCCGCGGCCAAGGATCTTGTTGGTCTCCACCTCGGCCTTCCACTCCTCCTTGCTCTGGCCGGAGGGCAGTTCGCTGTCGAGCCACGGCAGCAGACTGCCGGCCAGCGGGTAGCCCCACTGCGCCACCGGGAAGTCGCCGCCGCGCAGGGTCGCGGTGACCCGGCGGTCGATGTCGAGGATGGCGCTGGCCGGGTCGGCGAGCTGGTCGGCCACGGCGCCGTTGAGCGCCCCCATCTGCTCCAGCAGCTCGCGCATGTGCTGAGCGCCGGAGCCGGAGGCGGCCTGATAGGTCATCGGCGTGATCCACTCCACCAGCCCCTCGCGGAACAGGCCGCCCAGGGCCATCAGCATCAGACTGACGGTGCAGTTGCCGCCGATGAAGTCGCGGGTGCCGCCGGCGATGGCGGCATCGATGACGTCGCGGTTCACCGGGTCGAGGACGATCACCGAGTCGTCCGCCATGCGCAGGGTGGAGGCGGCGTCGACCCAGTGGCCGTCCCAGCCGTGGCGGCGCAGTTCACCGTGCATGCGCTCGGTGTAGTCGCCCCCCTGGCAGGTGACGATGATGTCCATGGCCGCCAGCGCCTCGACGCTGTGGGCGTCCTGCAGCGGCGGCACGTCGCGGCCGATCGCCGGCCCCGGCTGTCCCGCCTGGGAGGTGGTGAAGAAGGTCGGCTCGAAGCGGGCGAAATCGCCCTCCTCGCGCAGACGCTCCATCAGCACCGACCCGACCATGCCGCGCCATCCCACCAGTCCGACTCGCTTCATCACTGCCTCCGCTTGCGCGTTGTCCGGATTCGACTGCTTCAGTTGTTCAGTTCGGCGACCACCGCATCGCCCATGGCGGCGGTGGAGACCTTCTCGGTCCCGGCGTAGTGGATGTCCGCCGTGCGCAGGCCGCGATCCAGCACGCGACCCACCGCCGCCTCCACCCGCTCGGCCAGCTCCGGCGCCGCCAGGGAGTGGCGCAGCATCATCGCCAGCGACAGGATGGTCGCCAGCGGATTGGCCACGCCCTGCCCGGCGATGTCCGGCGCCGAGCCGTGGATCGGCTCGTACATGCCCTGACCGCTCTCGTTCAGCGACGCCGACGGCAGCATACCGATGGAACCGGTGAGCTGGGCGGCGCAGTCGGAGAGGATGTCGCCGAACATGTTGGTGGTCACCATCACGTCGAACTGCTTCGGCGCCCGCACCAGCTGCATCGCCGCATTGTCCACGTACATGTGGGAAAGCTCGACGTCGGGGTAGTCGGCATGGACCCGTTCGACCACCTCGCGCCAGAGCTCGGTGGCCTCGAGCACGTTGGCCTTGTCCACCGAGCAGAGGCGCTTGTCGCGGCGACGGGCGGTCTCGAAGGCGACCCGGGCGATGCGCTCGATCTCCGACTCGCTGTAGACCAGGGTGTTGTAACCCTGGCGCTCGCCGCCCTCCAGCGTGCGCACCCCGCGCGGCTGGCCGAAATAGATGCCGCCGGTGAGCTCGCGCACGATCAGGATGTCGAGCCCGGCCACCACGTCCGCCTTCAGGGTCGAGGCCTCGGCCAGCTGCGGATAGAGGATCGCCGGGCGCAGATTGGCGAACAGCCCCAGCTCCGAGCGCAGCCCCAGCAGACCCTTCTCCGGACGCACCGCGATGTCCAGGCTCTCCCACTGGGTGCCGCCGACCGCGCCGAGCAGGATGGCGTCCGCCCCCCGCGCCTTGTCCAGCGTCTCCGCCGGCAGCGGATGGCCGGTGGCGTCGTAGGCGCAGCCGCCCACCAGCGCCTCGTCCACCGCGACGTCGAGGCCGTGGTCGGCGCGCAGCACCTCGATCACCTTCACCGCCTCGGCGACGATCTCCGGGCCGATGCCGTCACCCGGCAGCACCAGAATCGATTGACTCATTGCACTCTCTCTCCTGTGTCATGACCGTCCGTTTGAGGCTTCGGGCCGGTGAGCGGGGCGCCCGTGGGGTCGGCCCAGCACGGCGCACCCTTCGGGTGCCCTGCGCTGCTCGCCCGGGAAGGGGCCGCTCGCGAACTCGCTTCGCTCGGACAGCGCTCGCTCTTCGCCCCTTCCCGGCCTGCGCTGCTCGGTGCGCCGTGAAAGGGGCCGACCCCACGGGCGCCCCGCTCACCGGCCCGAAGCCTCAAGCGGACGGCTCCGAAAACAGCCACGGCGCCTCTTCGCGCCGCCGCGCCTCGTAGGCGCGGATGTCGTCGGCGTGCTCCAGGGTCAGGCCGATGTCGTCCAGCCCCTCCAGCAGGCGCCGCTTGCGCCCCGACTCCACGTCGAACGGGATGGTCTCGCCCTCCGGCGTGACGAGGGTCTGGGCCGCGAGGTCCACAGTCAGCGCATAGCGATCGGTGGCCTCGGTGGCGCGGAACAGCCGCTCCACCGTCGCCGCGTCCATGACGATGGGCAGGATCCCGTTCTTGAAGCAGTTGTTGAAGAAGATGTCGGCGAAGCTCGGGGCGATGATCACCCGGAAGCCGAAGTCGAGCAGCGCCCATGGCGCGTGCTCGCGCGACGAGCCGCAGCCGAAGTTCTCCCGCGCCAGCAGGATGGAGGCGTCGCGGTAGCGCGGCCGGTTCAGCACGAAGTCGGGATTCTCCGGGCGCCGACTGTTGTCCATGCCCGGCTCGCCGTGGTCGAGGTAGCGCCACTCGTCGAACAGGTTGGGGCCGAAGCCGGAGCGCTGCACCGATTTCAGGAACTGCTTCGGGATGATGGCGTCGGTGTCGACGTTGGCGCGGTCCAGCGGCGCCACGATGCCGGTATGCCGGGTCAGGGCTTCCATCACAGGGTCCTCGTGTCGACGAAGTGGCCATGGATGGCCGCGGCGGCGGCCATGGCCGGGCTCACCAGATGGGTGCGCCCGCCCTGCCCCTGGCGGCCCTCGAAGTTGCGGTTGGACGTCGAGGCGCAGCGCTGGCCCGGCTCCAGGCGGTCGGCGTTCATCGCCAGACACATGGAGCAGCCGGGAGCGCGCCACTCGAAGCCGGCCTCGATGAAGACCCGGTCCAGCCCCTCGGCCTCGGCCTGCTGCTTCACCAGTCCGGAGCCCGGCACCACCAGCGCCTGCTGGACGGAGTCGGCGACCCGTCCCCCCTTCGCCACCGCCGCCGCCTCGCGCAGGTCCTCGATGCGCGAGTTGGTGCAGGAGCCGATGAAGACCACATCGGGGCGAACATCGGTCATCGCCGTGCCCGGCTCCAGGGCCATGTACTCCAGCGCGCGCCGCCAGTCGTTGCGCTGCACCTCGCTGGCCGCCTCGTCGAGGCTCGGCACGCGGCCGTCGATGCCGACCACCATTTCCGGCGAGGTGCCCCAGGTCACCTGCGGGGCAATGGCGGCGGCGTCGATGGTCACCACCCGGTCGAACTCGGCGTCCGGGTCGGATTGCAGTTCGCGCCAGTTCGCCACCGCCTGCTCCCGGTCCTCCGCCTTCGGCGCGTAGGGGCGGTCCTTCACGTAGTCGATGGTCTTGTCGTCCACCGCCACCATGCCGGCGCGGGCGCCCGCCTCGATGGCCATGTTGCAGACCGTCATGCGCCCCTCCATGGAGAGGTCCTCGATGGCCCGGCCGGCGAACTCGATGGCGTAGCCGGTGCCGCCGGCGGTGCCGATGGTCCCGATGATGTGCAGGACGATGTCCTTGGCGGTAACGCCGGGCCCGACCTGTCCCTCCACGCGCACCTGCATCGCCTTCGACTTCGCCTGCCAGAGGCACTGGGTGGCGAGCACGTGCTCCACTTCGGAGGTGCCGATGCCGTGGGCGAGGCAGCCGAAGGCGCCGTGGGTCGAGGTGTGGGAATCACCGCAGACCACCGTCATCCCCGGCAGGGTCGCGCCCTCCTCCGGCCCGATAACGTGGACGATGCCCTGGCGAACGTCGTCCATGGCGAACTCGGTGATGCGGAAGACCCGGCAGTTGGTGTCCAGGGTCTCCACCTGGATCTTCGAGATCGGATCGGTGATGCCGCCCGCGCGATCGGTGGTCGGGACATTGTGGTCCGGCGTCGCCAGGATGGTGTCGGTGCGCCACGGCCGGCGATCGGCCAGACGCAGCCCCTCGAAGGCCTGGGGCGAGGTCACTTCGTGGACCAGGTGGCGATCGATGTAGAGCAGCGCGGTGGACGGATCCTCGGGATCGTGACGGACCACGTGAGCATCCCACAGCTTGTCGTAGAGGGTCTTTCCTGCCATGACGGTCTCCGGGTTGATCCCGCGATCCTACCGTTTAACGGGAA
This sequence comes from Pseudomonadota bacterium, assembly GCA_051746205.1. Taxonomy (GTDB): domain Bacteria; phylum Pseudomonadota; class Gammaproteobacteria; order Thiohalospirales; family Thiohalospiraceae; genus Thiohalospira. The sequence goes on along the minus strand of JBNJEU010000062.1, from coordinate 1,963 downwards.
AAGGGGACAGTCCCCTTTCAGCAGACACCGTCACGCGTACCAGTCGGCCAGGGGGAGTTGGGGAACGCGCTGAAATTCGGCGGTATTGTGCGTAACGAGCGTGGCACCGTGGGCCAGGGCCGTTGCGGCGATCAGCGTATCGAGGGGGCCGATGGGCGTCCCCCGGACCTCAAGATGGGCGCGAAGCGCAGCGGCCTCGGTTGCCACAGCCCGGTCGAACGGAGGGATGGTCACCACATCAAGCAGTTCCGCCAGTTGCACCCGGCGCTTTTCCGGTTCATTCGACTTGGCGATGCCGGTCTCGATCTCGTAGACCACGACGGCCGGTATCAGGATATCGGCCGGCGCGGTGGTCAGCAGATGCTCGGCAACCCGTCCCTGCCCCTTGAAGAAATAGATCAGGGTATTGGTATCCAGGGCGTATTTCACAGATCCTCGCGGGGGCTGTCCGCAGCGGAAACACCGTCACGCAGGGACTCCGGGCACGGAAAGTCCCCCCACTGGCCGGCCAGTTCCCGAACGGATGGCGGCCACTCGTTGCGCGTATTCTCCTCCACCAGCCGTGCCACATAGCGGCTGACCGGAATGTTAGCCGCCTGTGCCGCGCGCTTGAGTCGCTGCTCGTACTCCGCATCCAGGTAGATGGTGACCTGACCCATGGGACTCTCCCGCACTATCCAATTATAAGTGGAAATATAATGCATCTCTCTCGCGCCAACAAGGGTCCACGCCATCACAAGGGACTCTTCAGCCGCGCCCCGTAGGCCACCCCGAGCGTGGCGCTGCGCGCCGCCAGGAAGAGCAGGAAGGCGAGCCACAGCCCGTGATTGCCGAAGATCGGCATCAGTGCCGCCCAGGCGGCGAGATAGACCGCCACCGAAACGAACATGGCGTTGCGCAGGGTGCGGGTCCAGGTGGCGCCGATGAAGACGCCGTCCATGAGAAAGCCCCAGACCGCCACCAGCGGCGCCAGCGCTGCCCAGATCAGATGGCTCTCGGCACTGGCGCGGACCTCGGGGATCCCGGTGAGCAGGGCGATGAGCCCGGAGCCGAGCACCAGGTAACCGAGACTGAAGGCCAGCGCCAGCCCGATGGACCACTGCCCGGCGGCGCGCACCACCCGGCGCAGTTCGGCGCGGCGGCGCCGACCGACGGCGCGCCCGGCCAGCGACTCGGTGGCGTGGGCAAAGCCGTCCAGGGCATAGGCCATGAAGGTCTGGAAGTTCATCAGCACGGCGTTGGCGGCGAGGATCACCTCCCCCTGGCGCGCGCCCTGACGGGCGAAGAAGGCAAAGGCCGAGAGCAGCAACAGGGTGCGCACGAACAGATCGCCGTTGACCGCCACCATCCGCCGCAGGCTCTCCATCTCCAGCACCGCCCGCCAGCCACCCTCGGGACGCATCAGACCACGGGCGCGCGCCACCAGCAGCAGCCCCAGACCGGCGGCACCGTACTCGGCGATCACCGAGGCCCCCGCCACCCCGGCGACTCCCCAACCGAAGCCGACCACGAAGAGCAGATCGAGAACGATGTTCAGACCGTTGGTCACCAGCAGCAGCACCACCGCCACCCGGGCGTTCTGCCGCCCCAGGAACCAGCCGGCCACCACGTAGTGGATCAGCGCCGCCGGCGCCGAGAGGATGCGGATGTCGAAGTAGGTCTCCGCCAGTGGCCGCACCCCCTCCCCCGGCGCCAGCAGCCCGAGCCCCGCCGATCCGATGGGCAGGCGAAACAGGATCAGCACCAGGCCGATGGCCAGCGCCAGCAGCAGACCCTGTTGCAGGACCCGCGCCTCGCCCTCGCCGCTGCCGACGGCCTGGGCCGTCAGCCCCGTGGTCCCCATGCGCAGGAAGCCGAAGCCCCAGTAGAGGAACGAGAACAGCACCCCGCCGATGGCCACCGCCCCCAGCGGCTCGGGATCGTCCAGATGGCCGACCACGGCGGTGTCGACCATCCCCAGCAG
>JBNJEU010000061.1:0-9630 GCA_051746205.1 Pseudomonadota bacterium | reverse complement strand
CCGCCCGGGGCGGTGACCAGCTCGATGCCGCGGTACCAGGAGCCTTCCAGGCCACCACCATCTTCACCCTCGGCACCGACACCGAACATCTCCTCGGCTCCGGAACCACCCAGCTCGATGTCGACGCCATCGGATTCCAGCACGACTTCGCCGTTTTCCTCGGAGGCGGAGACACCGGTCTGGCCGGCGCGGGAGTTGATGGCGTTGGCCGCGGCCTCGGCGCTGGCACCACCGGCGACGCTGATCTCGACGTCGTTGACGGTGATGGTGGTCTCTTCCTCGGGCGACTGGTACTCCAGCGAGACCTTGGCCGAATTGGAGCGCTCGGCCTGGACATCGGTATCGGCATAACGGGCCGCGATGGCGTCGGTGATCTGATCCATCGCCCGGCCGCCGTTCGACTGGTCAACATTGCCCAGTTCCACCGAGTAGCCGTTGATGGACAGGTCGTTGCTTTCCAGCGCCGAGCTCAGGTCCTCCTGAGAGACGCTCTCGCCGGATTCGCCGAGACGCATGCCGACGCTGCGGGCCCGGGCGTCGATGCCGTCCATCTCGATGGTCTGGCCCTGGTTGGCGCCGACCTGGAAGGTCATCTCCTGGAGCGTGCCGTCGAGCACGCCGGCCCCGTTGAACTCGGTGGTGTTGGCGATGCGGTTGAGCTCGGAAGTCAGCTCCAGCACCTCGTTGTTGAGGGCCTGGCGGTCCGACTCGGAGTTGGTGTCGTTGGCCGACTGCACCGCCAGCTCACGGATGCGCTGGAGGATGTTGCCGGATTCGGACAGGGCGCCCTCGGCGGTCTGCGCCAGGGAGATGCCGTCGTTGGCGTTCCGCTGGGCCTGGTCGAGGCCGTTGATCTGGGAAGTGAAGCGCTCGGAGATGGCCAGACCGGCCGCGTCGTCCTTGGCGCTGTTGATGCGCAGACCGGAAGACAGACGCTCCAGGGAGGTGCTCATATCACCCTGACTGTCGTTGAGGTTGCGCTGAGCGTTCAGCGACATGACGTTGGTGTTGATGACCTGAGCCATGATTGATTCCTCCTGATTCCCGGCGTTCCCGGGTGGTTTGCCTAGCGGATATATCCGTTGGGATATTCACCGCTTCCGGGTATAGATATCGGCGAGGGACGGGGGAACTTTAGGAGTCGGAGGGATTTTTTTTATAATTCGAATTCAGGCACTTGAAGAGCCCTAGCGCACGTAGTTGAACAGCGACATGTCCTTGAGCTTGGAATAGACCTGCTGCGCCGCCTGCAGACCCACCATCTTCATGTTCAGTTCGCCGGTGGCGGAGGCATAATCCAGATCCTCGATGCCGGAGAGGGTCTCTTCCATCTGCAGACTGTAGGCGTCATTGACATAGCTCTGGCTGTCGACACTGTTGATCCGTGCGCCGATCCCGGCACGGGCGTTGAGGATGTTGTCCATGGCGTTGGTCACTTCGATGAGGGCGTTGTCCATCTCCATCTGCGCCTTGGCCCGTTTCTCGGGATTGTCCCAGTTTGCCTTCAGGCTCTCGACGATGCCCCCGATGGTATCGAAGACGCTCTGGCTCCGCGACGGTTCGATGGTGAATTCGTCTCCGGGTTGCGGTTTACCCTCCAGACTCAGCGCGATGCCGTCGAAGCTGATGTCCATGCCGGGTTTGTAGGGCTGCCCCTCCGGCGGCTCCTCGCTCCCGATCACGTACTCGCCGCGATCCTCGTTGAAGACCCGGATCTGCAGCGGCGAATCGGCGTCGTCGTTCGGCGCTTCCACCACGTCGAGGGTATAGGCGTGCCGTGTCAGATCGGTCTGGCTCGCCACGCGTCCCTCGCTGATGACACCCGAGCCGGCGTTCTCCGGATTGTAGTCGGTACTGAAGGTGCGGTTGCCCTCGGCAACGTCCATGAACAGCCGCTCGCCCGATGTGGTCTGCTGGACCTCGTAATCCGGTCCGATCTGGAGTTTGCGCGTCTTGTTGTCGCCGTGATACTGGAATCCCGCCTCTTCGGTGTAACTGAAGGGGGTGGTTCGCGACCTGGAACCGGAGAAGAGGTATTCCCCGGCACCATCCTTGGCATTGGCCAGCCCCACCAGTTCCTTGAGCCGCTCGTCGACCTCCTTGGCGATGGCCTCGCGGTCGAAGTTGTCCAGCGAGTCGTTGTTGGCCTGGACCACCAGCTCGCGCACGCGTTGCAGCACATTGCCCGACGACTCGAGGGTCTGTTCCTCGATGTTCATGCGGTTGCGCGCATAATCGGCATTCTTCTGATACTGCTCGGTGAGCTCCAGGGACTTGCGCAGATTCAGCATCTGGGTCGCCGCCACCGGATCATCCGCCGGCGTCAGCACCCGCTTGCCACTGGACATCTGCTTCTGCACGTGCGAGAGCTCGGTCTGGTTGTCGAGCATCCCGTCAATGCCGCGCTGGTTCATGGTGGGCGTGGAAATCCGCATGGCTTATCCTCGCACCGCGCCGATGAGTTCCTGGAACATGGACTGGGCCGCCGAGATCACCTGGGCCGAGGCCTGGTAGGACTGCTGGAACTTCATCATGTCCGCCGCCTCTTCGTCCAGGTTGACTCCCGACACATCCTGACGCGCCTCTCGGGCCTGGCGCAGCAGGGCCTGCTGGGCATCCCGGGCGATGTCCGCCTGGTGGGTCTGGGTGCCCACATGGGTGACGACCCCGGCGTAGGTCTCCTGAAAATCGGCCCCCTCGTTCAGCATGGTCTTGCGGGTCTGGAGCCCGGCCAGTTCCAGCATGTTGCTGTTGTCGCCGACCCCCTCGTTGCTGTAGCCGACGGTAAAGCGATCCCCGAGTCCCGGGTCGCCGGTGAGGCGGACCGAGTAACCGTGATCCGGGCCGACCACCTCCTGGTCCTCGAGAAAGTCGATGACATCGAGCCCTTCCGCCGGGTCGTATTCGCCACTCGCGAGCTCTTCACCGGTCTCGGCGTGATTGACCCGGAACGCATAGGGCTGGTTCGGATCATCGGAGAACCGGATCTCCAGCGGCGGCTCGAGACGCTGCGGATTGGCGAAGGCGCCGCCGCCATCCGGCTGGCCCCGGGTGCTGTTGATCCGCAGATCGTTGAGCTGAGCGTCGCCCCGGTTGTTGCGATCGGTGTTGGTGACCACGGGGCCGGCCGCGGCGATCTTCGCCGGATCGTTCATCTCCTCGTGCATCCGGACCGTCCGCGCCCCGGCCCGGTTCGGCTGGATGAGGTAGGAGTCCCCGGCCTTCACCTCTCCGGAACCGATGGAAATGGCGATGCCCTCCACCTCCACCTGGGGTTCGTCCCCCCCGGGGTCGATGTCGCCGGCCACCAGCTTGTCCGTGCGGGCGTCGACCAGGTTGTAGGTGCCGTCGCTCTGCGCGAGCAGGCGGTAGTCGCGAATCTCCAGTTGACTGGTGTCGACGATCTCGTAACCGACTTCAGGCGCATTCTGGCTGTTATGGACGCTGGGCCTCACCTGCTCGTGGCCGATATCGAAGAAATCGCCGCCGACCTCCGAGTTGAGGTCCATACCCTTGCGGTGCTGTTCGTTGTAGTGCTCGACGAGGCCATAGGCCACCCGGCCCAGCTCGTTCACCGCCGGGTCGAGGATGTCGTCGCGATAGTCCTTGAGGGCGCCGAGATGGCCACCGTTGATGAGATTGGAGACGTTCACCACCCGGTCGCCCTGCCGGTAGCCGATCTCGATGCGGCTGCTGTCGTAGGGGCTGGTGACGGTCTCCAGACCGCGCGCGTCGAAGTTGGAAACCAGCGACTGCCCCTTGCCGATGTAGACGTTCACCGAGCCGTTGTCCTGCTTGGTGGTGCGCACCTCGATGTGCTCGGACAGGTCCTTGATGAGCTTCTCGCGCTGGTCCAGCAGGTCGTTGGGCTGCCGACCCGCGGCCGTGCCCTCGGAATTGGCGATCTGGTAGTTCAGTGAGGCGATCTCCTCGGCGAGGCTGTTCACCTCGGCGAGGCTGTCGCGCATCTCGGTGTTGACCTGCTCTTCCAGTGACCCAAGACGCGAGTGCATCGTGTTGAAGCGCTTCATCAGCGACTCGGTCTCGGTCATCAGCACCTGGCGCGCCGAAATCGAGGAGGGATCGTCGGCCACCCCCTGGTTGGCCTTGAAGAAGGACTCCAGGGCGGGATTCAACCCGGCGTCGGGGTCGGCCAGCAGATTGTCGAGCCGCGAGGCGTAGGTGTGCAGCGTGTCCTGGTACTCGGCGTCACTGGTGCGCCGCTCCAGCTGCTGGGTCAGGAAGTCGTCGGCCAGCCGCCGCACATTGGTGACGTGCGCGCCATTGCCCACATAGCCGGCCCCGGTATGGCTCGGCTTGCGACTGGAGATCATCGCCTCCTGGCGGCTGTACCCCTCGGTGTTCACATTGCTGACGTTATGGCTGACCGTGGCCAGCGACTGCTGAGAACTCAGAAGCCCGGAGGTACCCACATTGAACGGATCGCTTGAAGCCATCGGTCATTCCCTCATTCGGATCCGGCTCGTCCGCATCCCGGCATCATCAGCGGCGGCCATCAGGAAACCTTGAGCCCTTCCAGGGCCTCGGCCATTGCCGGGCTGTCGATCACCCGCTGGATCTTGCCGGCATACTCCGGGTCGGTGGCGTAGCCGGCATCCTGGAGCCCGCGAATGAAGTCATCCTGGGCCGGAGCCTCCAGGGCCTCACGATAGCGCGGGTTCTCGCGCAGGAAGTCCACGTAGTCGTTGAAGCTCTCCTCGTAGCTGTCATAGGCCCGGAATTCATCGCGCAGACTGACCATGCGACCGCCCATGAATTCCCGGGTCTGGATGGCGACACTGTCGCCCTCCTCGTCACCGTGCGACTTGATGTTGAACAGATTGCGACTGTTGCGGCCATCCTCGCCATGGGCCACGTTCCGACCCCAGCCGGTCTCCAGCGCCGCCTGGGCCAGCAGGACCTCCGGGCCCACGCCCAGTTCGTCGGCGGCCTCCTTCGCCTGCGGCCAGAGGCGCTCGACAAAGTCCCGCGGCGATTCGAACGGCTCGTCACCCACCTCCGCGCGACCACCCTCTTCGCGCTGACCGCGCGACGAAGAAGACGCGTCGGCGGCTGGTTCCCGACCCATCACGCCGGGGGCACGTTCCAGGTACTCGGCCAGATCATCTCCGCCCCTGTTTCCTTCGACCGCACCTTGCGCCCGATCGTTCGCCGTCGGCATGCGCCCTTCCATGATCGGGCGCAACTGGTCGCGCACCATGTCGGCGATGCCGATGGAGCCGGTGGAGACCAGGTTGTTGGCCATCTGCTTGTCGTAGAGTTCTTCGTAGGTATCCATGGCATTACTGTCTTCGAACAGGGGGTTACCGGGTGTCGTCGAGCGCATGCCCTTGAGCATCATCTGCAGGAAGACCGCCTCGAACTGCTCGGCGACCTCGTCCAGCTGCCCCTCGGGATCCTTCTGGGCGCGACCCCGCATCTCGGCGATGCCGTGGAAGTCGGTGTAGTTGTGCGCCCCGGCGCTGCCCATCGAACCCATCATGGCGATATCCCTCAGATGACCATCAGGCGGGCCCGCAGGGAGCCGGCGTTCTTCAGGGCCTCGAGGATGGCGACCAGGTCGCTGGGCGATGCCCCGACGTCGTTCACCGCCTTGACGATGGAATTCAGCTCCACGCCCGGGTCGAAGACGAACATCCGGGCGTCCTCCTCCTCGACATCGATACCGGCCTCCGGCGTGACCACCGCCTCGCCTTCGGCAAAGGGGTCCGGACGGGCCACACCCTGGCGCTCCTCGATGGTCACCGTGAGGTTGCCGTGGGAGACCGCCGCCGGCTTCACCCGGACATTGCTTCCGATGACCACCGTGCCGGTGCGCGAATTGACGACCACGCGTGCCTCGCCCTCGCCGGGAGTCACCCGCAGATTCTCGATCATGGAGATGAAGGAGACGCGCTGGTCGGGGTCGTTGGGCGCGCGCACTTCCACCGCCGCGGCGTCGCGCGCGTGGGCCGTGCCGCGTCCCATCTGCTCATTGATCACCTGAGCCATCCGGTGGGCGGTGGTGAAATCGGGATTGCGCAGGTTCAGCTTGAAGGAATTGCGCCCACCGAAGCTCGACGGCACCTCGCGTTCCACCGTCGCGCCGTCCGGGATGCGGCCGACACTGGGTACGTTGACCGTGATACTGGAGCCGTCGGCCCCCTCGGCGGCGAGGCCACCCACCACCATGTTGCCCTGCCCCATGGCGTAGACCTCGCCGTCGGCGCCGCGCAACGGCGTCATCAGCAGCGTGCCGCCGCGCAGACTCTCGGCGTTGCCGATGGAGGAGACCGTGATGTCCAGCGCCTGGCCCGGCTTGGCGAAGGCCGGCAGCTCCGCGCTGACACTCACCGCCGCGACGTTCTGCAACTGCATGCTCTGATCATCGGGAATGCGGACCCCGAAGCGCTCGAGCAGGGTTCGCATGCTCTGCATGGTGAACGGCGCCTGGTTGCTCTGGTCGCCGGTCCCGTTGAGGCCGACCACGAGGCCGTAACCCATCAGCTGGTTGCTGCGCACGCCCTCGATGTTGGCGATGTCCTTGACCCGCTCGGCGGCCGCCATCGTGCTGGTCAGCAGCAACGCCGCGCCGATGAGGATCCCGATTCCGAGCTGCCAGCGGTTGTTCGTCATTGTTCGCTACCCGTGTTTGTTCTCTGCCTGCACCCTGAACGATGCAAGGGTAGTGCCAGGTTGAGATTCTGCCGTTCCGGCGCGGGGTTGTGGGCTCCAGCCCCGCCACGGCGAGGGTTCCGGCGGCAAGGTCTTGCCGCTTCCCCCTGCATGGACGGGCCACGGAGAATCAAAAAAGCCGGGGCGCTCGCGCGCACCCGGCTGGGAAACACCCTTCCGATGCAGGCAGGCAGAGTCAGAAGGGCCAGACCTTACCCAGAAAATCACCGAGCCAGCCGCGTTGCCCCATCTCGGCCATCATTTCCGAACCGGCATAGGCGATTCGGGCATTGGCCAGACGCGAGGATTCCACGACATTGTCGGACCCCACGTCCCGGGGTCGAACGATCCCCGAGACCTGGACGAGTTCTTCGTTACCGCTGAGATTGATCTGCTTCTCACCGCGGACCACCATGTTGCCGTTGGCCAGAACCTCCACCACGGTCACGGTGATCTCGCCCTCCAGATTATTGTCCTGGCTGCCGCTGCCGCTGTCCTGGAAGTCGCCGCTGGAAGAGAAATTCATGCCGAGGTTGTTGTCGGCTTCGTCATCCAGCGGGAACCACGACGGCGCATCGAACTGCACGTCGGCCCCGAAGATGTTCGGGTTCTCCACTTCGAGTTCGTTGTTGTGCGAGCGGTCTCCGGAGATGTTCCAGCTCGCCGAGGTGTTCTCGGAGAGCTCGACGGTCAGGATGTCGCCCACGCGACTCGCACGACCATCATCGTAGAGCCCGCGGCTGCCGCCGGCCTGATAGAGGCTGCCGGGGTTCGCGCCCTCCCGGGGGACGCGCGGCTGCGGACGCACCGGGGCAAAGTTCGTTTCATGAGAACTCTCGGTGGACCGGGGGGGTTGTCCGCCCACCATCCGTTCCAGGGTTTCATCCTCGCCCCCTCCCTGCTGTTCATCCATATTGAGAGTCACCGGCGTCAGCATGGCGGGAGTGCGCGCCGTCGGCGTGCCCCCGTTCTGCTCCGGCAGGGAGCCGCAGGCCGCCATTGAGACGGCAGCAAAGACAACCAGCACGTTACGCGTTTTCATGGCGGCTTCCCTACAGGTTCTGGTTCACATACTGGAGCATCTGATCCGCCGTGGAGATGCCCTTGGAGTTCATCTCGTAGGCGCGCTGGGTCTCGATCATGTTCACCAGCTCTTCCACCGCATTGACGTTGGAACCCTCCACGTAGCCCTGGAGGATCTGGCCCAGCCCGTTCTGGCCGGGGACCCCGGCCTGGGGCGCGCCACTGGCGGCGGTTTCCACGTACTGGTTCTCGCCGATGGGCTCAAGGCCGGTGGGGTTGATGAAGTCCACCGTCTCCAGATTGCCCACCACCGCCTGCTCCGCCTGGCCCGGCATCTTCACGCTCACCGTGCCGTCGGAGCCGATGTCGACGCTCTGGGCGTCCTGCGGGATGTTGATGCCGGGCTGGACCTGATAGCCGTTGGAGGTCACCAGCTGGCCATCGGAATTGACCTGGAACTGACCATCCCGGGTGTAGGCGACCTCGCCGTTGGGGCGCAGGACCTGGAAGAAGCCCTTGCCCTCGATGGCGACATCGAGGCTGTTGTCCGTGGCGATGGGGCTGCCCTGGGTATGCAGCTTCTGGGTCGCCACCGTGCGCACACCGGTGCCGAGCATCAGGCCCGATGGCAACTGGGTGTCCTGGGTGGTCTGGGCGCCCGGCTGACGCACATTCTGATAGACCAGGTCCTCGAAGATCGCCCGATCCCGCTTGAAGCCGGTGGTGCTGACGTTGGCCAGGTTGTTTGAAATGGTGTCGAGCTTGTGCTGCTGAGCATCGACACCGGTCTTGGATGTCCAGAGTGCCGGATTCATGGCGGTTCCCTCGTTACTCTCAGTCGGTACGTTAGTTGACGCGCATGACCTGAGTGGTCTGCTGGGCGTTCTCGTCGGCGGCCTTCATGATCTTCACCTGCCGCTCGTAGCCGCGCTGCAGTTCGATCATCCGGGTCAGCGACTCGACCGCGTTGACATTGGAGCCTTCCACGGCGCCCCCCACCACGCGCACATTGCCGTCCATCGGGGCGGGTTCACCGTTGGCCATGCGGAACAGGCCGTCCTCACCCTTTTCCATCTGGTTCATCGGTGGATTGACCAGCCGCAGCCGATCCACCGGAACCATCTCCCCGGCCTGTCCGCCGGGGGGCTGGATGCCGACGGTGCCGTCGGTGCCGATCTCCACCTTGGTGTTGGGCGGGATGGCGATGGGTCCGTTCTCGCCCATCACCAGATCACCGGCCCCGTTGACCAGCAGACCGTTGGGGTTCACGTCGAGGTCGCCGCGGCGGGTATACGCCTCGGTCCCGTCGTCCCCCTGAACGGAGAACCAGCCCTCGCCCTGGATGGCGACATCCAGATCGCGCCCGGTGGTCTGCAACGGGCCCGGCTCGAAGTTGTAGCCCGGTCGCTCGGTCTGGGCGTAGGCCCGGGTATCGTGGCCCGGCCCGAAGACCGGCATGCTGCGAAATTGCGCCAGGTCTTCCCGGAAACCGGTGGTACTGACATTCGCCAGATTGTTCGTCGTGGAATTGAGCGAGTGCATCGAGTGCTTGGCCCCGTTCATTCCAACGTAGAGCATTCGGTCCATTGTGGTTATCCCCGTAATGCGTTCTCTGCCTGCGTACTCGAGAACATGCACCGGGCGTGCCAACTCTTGAAAAAAGAACCAAAGAACTTTTATTTCAACTGGTTATAATCTTGCGGGAATTTCAAAACGGGCTCGGAACGGACCGATTCGGCAAGGACTTGCCGCCTGGAGGGGATGGAGGACCGGACTGACGGGGTGGCGCGTGCCGGGAGGCCGTGGGCGGATCCCCTTGCCCCGAGGGACGCCGTGAATACGTCCGTGTAGGCTCGACGGCCGCATCCCTGCGGCCGACGCCCTCGGGTCAAGGGCCGACGAGGCCGCCTGGTTCAGGCCGTCATCCGTGTG
>JBNJEU010000060.1:0-9699 GCA_051746205.1 Pseudomonadota bacterium | reverse complement strand
GTGGCGCCGTTGCGGGTCACCTCCGGCTCGCGGATGATCAGGGTGGTCACGATCCCGACCCCCATCAGCACCCCCATGGCGGCATAGGCCAGACCCCAGTTCCCCACCGCCGCCACATGCAACGCCCCCGCCCCGGCGGTCAGCAGGGCCACCCGGTAGCCGAGAACGTAGGTGGCCGCCATGGCCGCCTGGCGCTGGCGCGCCACCGCCTCCACCCGGTAGGCGTCGATGGCGACGTCTTGGGTGGCCGAGCCGAAGGCGGCGAGGACCGCCCAGACCGCCACCAGCCAGAGGGCGTCGCGCGGGTCGGTCAGCGCCATCCCCAGCAGGGCGCCGGCGATGGTCAACTGGGCCAGCAGCATCCACGACCGGCGCCGGCCGAAGAACCGCGTCATCACCGGCAACGGCAGCCGATCCACCACCGGGGCCCAGAGAACCTTGATGCTGTGGGCCATGCCGACCCAGCTGAGAAACCCGATGGCCGCCAGCTCGATACCGATGTCGCGCAACCAGGCAGTAAAGGTACCGCCCACCAGCAACAGCGGCAGGCCGGCGGAGAAACCGAGGAAGAGCATCCCCAGAACCCGGGGCCGCAGATAGACGCGAAAGCCCTCCGGTCGACCCGCTTCGTCGGTGAGACCGTGTCCGGTCATGAACCGGCACGCTCCGGGGGTCCGGGCCCCCGAGCACTGGAAGACAGCCGCAGCTTCATCCGGATCCGCCCCTCCTCCGTGGTGACGTCGGCCACCCGAACCCGCTCACGCACCATTGCGGGGACCTTGCGCCCCCATTCGTGACCGGTCATCAGCGTATCGAGATTGAGAAGAATGCGGTCCCCCTGTCGCTCGACACCGGTGAGCGCCTCCATGGCGGCGAGCATCGGCCCGCGCGCCGGGAAGGGAGAGACCGATTCCGGGACGAGGATCAACGCGCGTGGCGGATCGCCGGACCCCGGCGCCGCCAGCTCGAAGACGATCTCGAAATCGAGCCAGACCCCCACCTTCTTGCGCCCGGCCACCCGCAGCCGTCCCTGGGGCCGAGGCTCGATGACCAGGTTCTCGACGGTGGGGTCGTCCAGCTTCGCGGCCAGCCGTTCCAGGACCGAGCGCGGAACGGGCAGTACAACCCCCTCTTTGGCCACGCGCCAGGCCCAGCGCGACGCCATGAACAGGCCCTGTTGCCAGAGACGCACCGGTCACCGCCTCGCGCGGAAACGTCGGGCCTCAGCCCTTCTTGCGCTTGCGCTCGATCATCTCGTGCAGCATGGGGGTGAGGATCACCTCCATGGCGAAGCCCATTTTGCCGCCGGGGACGACCAGGGTATTGGGCCGGCTCATGAACGAATCGTTGATCATGTTGAGCAGGAAGGGGAAATCCACCTGCTCCGGATCGCTGAAGCGGATGACCACCATCGACTCGTCCGGGGTCGGTACGTCGCGGGCAATGAACGGGTTGGAGGTGTCCACCGTCGGCACCCGCTGGAAATTCACGTGGGTCCGCGAGAACTGCGGCGTGATGTGATTGATGTAGTCCGGCATGCGCCGCAGCATGGTGTCGACGATGGCCTCGGCGGAGTAGCCGCGCTCCTCGCTGTCGCGGTGGATCTTCTGGATCCACTCGAGATTGACGATGGGCACCACGCCCACACCCAGGTCGACATGCTGCGAGGGATCGGCGTCCGGGGTCTTCACGAGGCCATGGAGCCCCTCGTAGAAGAGCAGATCGGTGTCGTCGGGGATCTCCTCCCAGGGGGTGAATTCACCGGCCTTCTTGTCGGTGCCCAGGCGCGCGTTGTGATGGGCCGCCTCGTCGTCGTTGTGGAGGTAGTAGCGGCGATTGCACATGCCCTTCCCGGCATAGTCCCGAAAGGTCTCCTCGAGCTTGTCGAAGACGTTGGCCTCGGGACCGAAATGGCTCATGTTGCGCCCTTCCTGCTGGGCCTTGCTCATCTCCTCCTTCATCGCGGCGCGATCATAGCGATGATAGGAGTCCCCCTCGATGATGGCGGGATTGATGTCCTCGCGGCGGAAGATGTGCTCGAAGGCGCGCTTGACGGTGGAAGTCCCGGCGCCGGAGGAACCGGTCACCGCCACGATGGGATGCTTTTCGGACATGGGATTTGCCCCCTTCTGTTGTCGGGATGTTGAGCGTAAGCCGGGATAAATTGGGCGCCATTCTACCCCAAGCGACCGGCAACGTCTCGCCTCGCGTTCCAGGGACGATGATCGCGGAACCGAACCGGCGACCGCGGCCACGACTGCAAACGGGGGCTCACCGGCACGGATCGCATGAGACCGCGCCGGGTGGGCAAAATTTGGGCCCTTGCAACTTGACACAAACACCCCCATGAATTCTGCTATACACTTCAAATTATTCAGCCTCCGGCAACGTGAAACGGCCCATGTTCAAGCGCAACAAGAATCTCTCCATCCTCTTCGCCGACGTCAGCGGCAGCACCAAGCTGTACGACACCCTGGGCGACGAACAGGCCAACGCCATCATTGGTCAGACCCTCGACGATCTGATGAAGATCACCACGAACTACGGTGGGACGGTAATCAAGACCATCGGCGACGAGGTGATGTGCACTTTCCCCTCCGCCGAGGTCGCCACCAACGCCGCCACCGAGATGCAGGAGACCATGGAGGAGGCCAACGAGGAGGGCGAGCATCCCACGCCCATCCACATCAAGATCGGCTACCACCACGGCCCGGCCATCGAGAAATCGGAGGATGTCTTCGGCGACGCCGTGAACATCGCCGCGCGCATGGCCTCGCAGGCCAAGCCGAAGCAGATCATCACCACCAGCATTACTGCCGAGGAACTCCCCCAGAGCCTTCGCGAGGACACCCGCTTCGTCGACTACGCCTACGTCAAGGGCAAGGGCGAGCTGGAGATCGTCGAGGTCATCTGGGAGCAGGACGCGGTGACCCACATGGCCGCCGACATGCCGGCCATGGTCGCGAACACCGCCGAACCGGCGCGGATGCGCATCGTCTACCAGGGGAACGAGTTCGAGATCAGTCCCGAGCGTGAATCACTGACCCTCGGTCGCGGCGCGGTCTGCGACATCCAGGTGAAGGAGGAACTGGCCTCGCGCCAGCATGTTCGAATCGAGCTGCGGCGGGACAAGATCTTCGTGGTCGATCAGAGCACCAACGGCAGCTATGTCCAGCAGGGCAACGAGGCCCCGCATTTCCTGCGCCGCGAGGAGGTCCCGATCAGTGGCTCCGGTCAGATCAGCCTTGGTCGCGAGATCACCTCCGAGGCCAACGAGAACATCGTCACCTTCGAACAGACCAGCGGACAGGAATGACGGCATGGGCGCCACGCAGAGAGGGAACGCGAGTGGCGAACAACCACTCTGGGATTCGTACGGCGTAACTCACCGTGGCTACGTTCGGCGCGTCAACGAGGATTCCTATCTGAATCTGCCCGGAGAGGGTCTCTGGGTCGTGGCCGACGGCATGGGTGGCCACGATGCCGGTGACGTGGCCAGTCGCACGATTGTCGAGGCACTGGAATCCATCCGGGCCGACAGGCCGCTGGCCGAACGGGTCGACGAGATCGAGGACCGCATCGAAGCGGTCAACGCGGAGCTCAACGAACTGGCGCGCGAGGGCCAGGGCGACGGCACCATCGGCAGCACCGTGGTCGCGCTGGTGGCCGAGGAGCGCGTCGGGGTCTTTCTCTGGGCCGGCGACAGCCGCCTCTATCGCCTGCGCGGCGGCAATCTGACCCAGATCACCACCGATCATTCCCAGGTCGAGTACTACATCAGCCAGGGGCTGCTGACCCGCGAGCAGGCGGAACATCACCCCGAGAGTCACATCATCACCCGTGCCGTGGGCAGCCATGACGATCTGCAGCTGGATGCCGACATGCTGGAAATGCGCCCGGGCGACCGGCTGCTGCTCTGTACCGACGGTCTGATGCGCCACATCCCGACCCCGGAGATCGAGACCCTGCTGACACAAGGCACCCCCGAAGAGTGTGCGCTGGAACTCATCGATCTCACCCTGCAGCGCGGCGCCAAGGACAACGTAACCGTTATCGTCCTCGACGTACCGCACGACGCCTAGGGAGGGCATCCGTTTGGCGGACATGGAGACCTGCATCGGCCGACTGGAGCGCCAGGAAATCTCCCTGGAAGAGGCGGTGCGTCAGCTCCACGCACGCTACGACGACAACCCGGAAGCCATTCCCGAGGCCATCGCCGCCGTCGACACCGCCGCGACCGATGGCCGTCTGGACGAGATCACCCGGCGTTTCCTGATCCGCACCCTCACCACCATCGAGGAAAGCGATCACGACCCCACCCTTGCTCCCGATCCCGAAGAGGATGACGAGGACGAAGCAGCCACGGTCATCAGGGGGACGGGGTCCGTGCCACCAACGATCGAGGACGCGGAGGAGGACGACGCCACGGTCATCGCAACACCGTCCACCGCCGTGACGGACGAAGCCGATGACGAGGACGAGGACGAAGCGGCCACGGTCATCGCCGCGCCGTCGTCAGCGGGTGACGCGGACGATGAGGACGACGCCGCCACGGTCATCGCGACCACCCCGCCACCTGCCGAGGAGGATGACGAGGCCGCCACGGTGGTCAACACCGAGGGATTCACCGGCGGCACGAACACCAGCCGGACGTCGCGGACGGAGGGCTACAACACCACCGGCTACACCACGGGGCTGAGCACCACCAGCAGGACCACCAACACGACCGACCGTTCCTGGGATGTCGGTGGAGACAGCGAGAATGCCGTCAAGCTCGGACCCGGGGTCGTCATCAAGGACCGCTTCGTCCTCGACAAGGTGCTCGGCTCCGGCGGCATGGGCAAGGTCTTCGCCGCCCGCGACCTGATCAAGGTCGAGGCGCAGGACAAGAACCCGTACCTGGCCATGAAGGTGCTCACCGAGGACTTCGGCCAGCACCCCGAGGCCTTCATCGCCCTCCAGCGCGAGGCGAGCCGCCAGCAGAAGCTGGCCCACCCGAACATCGCCACGGTCTACGACTTCGACCGCATCGCCCGCGACAGCAACCAGGTCTTCATCAGCATGGAGATGATGGTGGGCCAGCCGCTGGACCGCTTCATCAAAAAGGTGGTGCGGCCAAAGAAGGGGCTGCCCTTCGACGAGGCCTACGACATCGTCCAGCAGCTGGGGGCGGCACTCTCCTACGCCCACCAGCGCGGCATCGTCCACTCCGACTTCAAGCCGGGCAACGCCTTCTACTGCGACGACGGCGTCCACAAGACCCTGGACTTCGGCATCGCCCGCGCGGTGCAGGCCGGTGATCACGACGACGACGACGGTGGCGAGGAACAGAAGACCGTCTTCAATGCCCAGGACCTGGGTGCCCTGACCCCCGCCTACGCCTCGCTGGAGATGCTCCAGGGCAAGGAGCCGTCGTTCCAGGACGACATCTACGCGCTCGCCTGCGTGGCCTACGAGCTGCTCACCGGCTACCACCCCTTCGGCAAGAAGTCGGCACAGAAGGCGAAGGACGCGGGCATGACCGTGACGCCGGTCAAACACCTGACGAAGCGCCAGAACAAGGGGCTCGCCCGCGGTCTCGCCTTCGAACGCGAAAAACGCAGCCCCGACGTCGAGAGCTTCCTGGAGGAATTCGAAGGCAAGGCCAACTGGCACAAGAATCCGTACGTGCTGGGCTCCGCCTTTGCCGTGGTGCTGACCATCGCTTCGGCGGTCCCGGTCATGAACTGGCTGGAACAGCGCGAGATCGATGGACTCATCGCACAGATCGAAACGGAAGAGCAGACAAACATCGAGGCGGCGTTCGACGAACTCCAGGGACTCGGCGCCACCGCCCGCGCCGAGGTGGCGGAATCGAGTCGCGACGTGCTTCAGCCCTACTTCCGCGAGCGCATCCGGGAGGCCGTCGACCTCGAGGAGGGGCACTACGAATTCAACCGCGCCGAGAACGAACTGGAACGCGCCCGCTTCCTCTACCCCGACTCCACTGCCGTCGACGAGATGGCCGATGAGCTGGAGCTGATGCGCAGCCGCCGCCTCAACGAACTCAACCAGATGCTCACCGAGGCGCTGGGCGATGATCGGCTGCTGTCGGAGGACGCCGAAGGTGACGACCCCGTTGTCACCGGGATCCTCGACATGATTGCCAACGTGGATCCGGAGCACAATCTGCTGAACGATCCGCGCGTCCCCGACGCCTTTGCCTCCATCGCCCAGGCCCACATCAACAGCGGCGAACTGGAGGCCGCCGAGCATTACATCGAGACAGGGCTCGAGCATGCCGAGGGCGACATCGACCTGATCAACGCCCGCGACCGGCTGGCCGAGGCGCGCGCCGGCGCCGAGCGGCGCGAGCGGGTCGCCGAACTCCGGGAGCGTTTCGAGGCCGCGGGCGGCTTCGACAGCTGGGACGATGTGGTCGCGGCGCGAGAAGACATTGTCGAGCTCGAACGGATCGCCCCGGACGATCCACTGCTCGATTTCCTGCGCGACGAGGCGACCCCCCTGGCCGAGGCGCGATTCGAGACCCCGCCCGACACCGGCGATGGGTTGTCGGAAACACTGGAGGAGCAGCGCGCGCTGTTCGGTGCCCTGGATCTGCACGATCGGCTGCTGGAACTCGAACTGGCCGCGCTCGATGGTTCCGACGAGGGCGAAACCGACCCGCGTGCCGCCCTGACCGACCGGGCCGAGGAACAACTCGACACCCTGTTCGCGGATCCCGCCTTCGACCGCGCCTGGGAATCCCGCGTGCGCTTCCAGCTTCACCGTCTCGCCGCGCTGGGTCTGGCGGACCGGCGGGCCGAGGCGGAGGACGAGCTCACGGATCTCTACTTGTCGCGAGTCGACGAACTCACCGACGACGAGCGCTTTGACGCGGCCCGCCTGCTCCTCTCCCGGGCCCAGAGCTTCGAGCTCGACCAGCCGACCCTGGACGAACGCTACCAGACCATGGCCGACGCCATCACCGAATTCCGCAAGGAGCGCGAAGAGGCCGTCATCGATGCCCACGTCCAGGGGCTGCAGGAAACCCTGCTGGTCCAGGCGCGGGCGCGCGAACTGAAGGACGCCGAAGCCACCCTCGACGAACTGGGTGAGTTCCTCGAGGACGACGACCCCTACATCATCTTCACCGCCGCCGATGCCATGGCCGAGGCCTACGCGGACGTGGCGGCGGACGCCGCCGCGGAGGAAGAGTTTCGCAAGGCCCAGGAGCTGGCCGAGCGCGGACTCGAACACGCCCCCGACAATTTCAACCTCCAGTCCGCGCGCGACGACTATCTCGTGGAGGCCAACACCCGCGAGCTCGACGAAATGTTCCGCAATTCCGACCATTTCGACACCGCTCAAGCCCAGCGAATGGTCAGTGAAATCCGGACCACGGCACCCGCCGAGTACCAGAACCTGGAGGATGAATTCGTCCAGGTCCTGTCGGAGCGCGCCCTGGAACTGGGTGAGGAGGATCGCGAAGCCGGCGAACGTCTCGCCACTCGCGCCGCCAACATCTTCCCCTCCAATGACGAGATCGTGCAGGTGCGCGAATCCCTCGCCCCGCCGCCGTGGCCCGCCGGTCGCGCCGCCCGGGCCGCCCTCGCGGCCGGCCGCCTCAACGAGGCGCAATCCATGCTCGAGGAGGCGCAGGAGGAATTCGATGACCACCCGGAGGTCCGTGACTTCGCCGTCGATCTGGAGAACCGGCTGGAGAAGGCGCGAACCGCCTTCGAGAACCACCAGGAAGCGGCGGACAACGAGGACTTCCAGGCCGCGCGTGAATACCTGACCGAGGCGCGCCGGACCTGGACCGACAACCCGGATTACGGCGAGGCCATCGCCGATCTCAGCGAACGCATCGCCCGCCACCGCTGGCGGGAAAGCGCCGTACTGCGCTCCGGCCAGGACATCCGCGCCCTGCGCGACGCCGCTCAGATCTCCGGACCCGAGGCGGCCACCGAGGAGTGGGAGCCCATCGAGACCAATCGGCCGTGCACTGACGAGCTTGCCGGACACGGTCGCCGCGCCCGCGCCATCTGCCACGATCTGCTCCACCATCGAGTCCGCAGCCCGCTGCTGGTGGTCATTCCCGGCAATGACCAGCGCGACTCCTTTGCCATCAGCAAGTACGAGATCTCCCAGGAGGAGTGGAACAAGTACTGTTTCTTCTCGGGCAACTGCGAAGTGCGCGACAACATCGACGAGGAGCGACCGGTGACCGGTCTGGACATCGAAGAAGTCCTCGCCTACACCGAATGGCTTTCCGAACGCACCGGCCAGCCCTACCGTCTCCCCACCGAGTCGGAATGGGCCTATGCCGCCGAGGCGGGGGGCCAGCAGCCGCCGCGCGACTTCAACTGCCGGGTCAGCATGGGTGACCAGGTGCTCAAGGGGGACGATCTGGTCTCGGTCTCCTCCGGCCACCACAACGGCTGGGGCCTGCAGAACTACATCGGCAACGCGCAGGAGCTGGTTCGCACCGACGGCGAAGACTGGATAGCGCGCGGCGGCTCCTATCGCGACCCGCACGCCGAATGCACGCTCGATTTCCAGCGCACCCTATCGAATGGACCGGACGACGCCACCGGCTTCCGGGTCGTCCTGGAACGGCTGCACGAACTGGACTAAACGACGAGGTTGGCCATGAACCTGAGAGCACTCGCCCGTCAGTACCACCAGGGGACCACGGACCGGGATTCCTACCGCAAGGCGCGCGCGGAGCTGATCGAAACGGCCCTGCACGATAGTGGCGGGGACGATACCACCGGGATGAACACCACCGGGGCCGATACTGCGCCGGCGCCAACGCCGGATTCGCCGCCCGCGGAAAAGGACGAGAGCGACGCGGATTCGGAGAGCCGGGGAGGGGGGGCGGGTTCGGAAGGCTCGGGAGGTGCACCCGACATGGACGAGATTGCCCCGGAGGAGGCCACGGTCGTGGCCACGCCGTCACCCGCGCCTTCGTCGGAGAGCAGCGCACCCCGGAATGCGGAAGAGCGCGCCCTTCCCTCGGGCCACCGGGAGCGCCAGCGGCGCCTGGCGACGGGACCAGGCAACGATCCCTTCCGTCGCCGACTCCTCCTGCTCACCATCGTGGTCGCGTTCCTGATCATTCTCGGGCTCACGGTGGATATCGGCGCCCTTCTCTCCTAGCCAACGGCCTTTTCCGCCGGAACCTGCCCGCGCCTTCTTCAGCGCCCGGCCCCGGTTCTTCGAGCCGGTCCCACCTCGTCAGTAGATCGGTAGCGGCTCGTCGACGTCCTCGAACCGTTTCAGCGTGACGTGCTCATTGAGGAAATCGAGCTCGTCGGCCCCCTCGATCAGATTGTCCTCCGCAAAATGGTCGCTCCAGTGCCCTTCCAGTTCTTCCACCTCGACGTTCTCCTGAACCGTCATGAACTGGTCGGTCACCCGCCCGAACAGCTTGCGCAGCTCGATGTATCCGGTGAGGATGCGACCGTGTTCGGGGGACAGATTGTGATCGCCCTCCAGTATCGCGATTCGGCGCTCGATCTCCATGAGGACCGAGCGGATCTCGCGTTCGGCGACACCGGTCACGCAGTGGGGCTCCTCCTCGCAGGCGGCCAGAACCAGCAGCAGTCCCTCGCCTACCGCCCGCAGCACGCCGATCTCGGACTGGAGCTCGGCGGGATCCATCTCCCGCGGATCGCCTTCGGTCATGAAGCTCTGATCGCCCGGTTCGTCTCC
>JBNJEU010000059.1:0-9793 GCA_051746205.1 Pseudomonadota bacterium | reverse complement strand
GATGGGGATCAGCTGGACGGACGCCAAGAAGGATTTCGAGGCGTACCTGAAGGAGGTCGAAGCGGGGAACATCGAATACCTGTATAACCCCGAACTGGCGATTGGAGGCAAAGCGTGATGCAAGACACGGTTTTGATTGTAGGTGGCGGTCCGTCTGGTCTGGCGGCTGCGGCGGGTGTGACGGCGGCAGGCAAGAAGGCCGTGGTGGTGGAGAAGGAGGACGTCCTGGGTGGCGCCCCGATCCTCTCGGGCTATGCCAAACTGGTGCCGTCCGGCGAGAACGCCAAGGACGCCATCGGTCGCATGGTCAGCACGGTGGAGAACGATGCCAACACGACCGTGCACAAGGGCACCAAGGTGACCAAGGTCGACGGCGATGCCGGTGATTTCACCGCCACCCTGAGCAATGGCGAGACGGTCCAGGCCGGCGCCATCGTCATGGGGACCGGCTTCACCCACTTCGACTCCATCAACAAGCCGGAATGGGGCTTCGGTCTCTACGACGACGTCATTACCAGCACCCAGGCCGAGCAGATGGTCGGTGCCGGCAAGGTGGCCTGCCCCAGCGACGGCCGCGTGCCGGAGCGGGTGGCCATCCTGCTGTGCGTCGGTTCCCGCGACCGCCAGATCGGCCGCGAGTGGTGCTCGAAGATCTGCTGCACCGTTTCCGCCAACCTGGCGATGGAGATCAAGGAACTCTCCCCGGAGACCGAGGTGTTCATCTACTACATGGACATCCGGACCTTCGGCCTGTACGAGGACAAGTTCTACTGGAAGTCCCAGGAAGAGTTCAAGACCAAGTTCGTCAAGGCACGTATCGCCGAGGTGACCCGTTCCAACGATGGTCGACTGCTGGTCAAGGGCGAGGACACCCTGGTCAAGCGGCCCATCGTGATCCCGTTCGATATCGTCGTCCATGCCGTCGGCATGGACCCGAACGAGGACAACAACGAGCTGGCCGAGACCTTCGGCATCGGCCTCGAGAAGCACGGCTTCATCGACAAGTCCGAGCACTACACCAACACCAGCGGTTCCACCCGCCCCGGTGTTTATGTGGCGGGTGCCGCCCTGGGTCCGGAGACCATCGACGACTCCATTTCCCAGGGTCGGTCGGCCGCTCTGCGTGCGGTTGCGGATCTGAATGCTCTGGCTTCGAAAGCAGGCTAAGGGCGCCGCCGGAGGGGACGAGGCGATCACGCCCGCCTCTCTGGAGGTCGCCCTGGATCCGGGCATCCTGGCCAGCAAGATGGAACAGTTGCTGGATGCGGTAGCGGACCACGGTGGTCTGGAGGCCTACATCGCGGCCATGGAGGCGAAGCATCTGTTGTTCGCCGAAGGGTTGACGAGGGAGAGCCTCGAGGTCATGGACCGCGAGGCGGTGCATGTCCTGCTGGACACGGTCTTCCCCGCCCGCCGGCGCCTGAAGGTGGTGGCGGACAGGATGGATGTCGCGGAACTGGCGAACGCCATGCGCGAGCTGCTGCACGGGTCCGACCCGTTGGCGGAGCGCATGGAGGCCTTTCGGGACACCTTCCCGACGGAAGGGGACAACAAGGCCCGGCGGGCGGCGATGGATTTCGCCGCGGAACTGCTGCATTTCAGGGACCCCGAGCGCTACCCGCTGATGACTCGGTGGGTGTGGGATGTGAACACGGTCAGTGGGGCCGCCCGCGAGTTCATCGCCGGCAATGACACCATGGCCGAGGTCCCGCTGGGGGACAGCCCGGAGACCTATGAAGGCGTTCGAGCCTGGATGGTCGAGACGCTGGCGGAGCAGGGTTTCTACCGCGACCTGCCCTATCTGGTCGACCTGCTGTTTGCGTGGGCGTATGCCGACTACATGCGGGCCATGTCGAGTTCGATGGGCCTGATGAAGAACGAGTTCGGGGGCGACGACGACCCCACCGAGCCGGCGCGCAAGCTGCTGGGGATCGACGCGGGGCGTCACGGGCAGAACCGTAACGGAACTGAAACCGTGCACTAGATGCACGTAACTGGCGTGGAGTAAGCAAGATGGCGATTCACGAGAAGTCACTGATCGATGCCGACCGGCTGTTGACCCATGATTCACTGGTGGTCGACGGCGTCGACGTCTCGGGGCACTGGAACACCATGATCACCCCGAGGACGCTGACCGACTACGACGACAAGTTCGAGGAGAAGCTGCAGCAGTACACCGGGGCGGAGAACGTCCATCGCTGCTGGCAGTGTGGTTCGTGCACCAACTCGTGCACGATGTACGCCCAGAACACGGACTTCAATCCGCGTTACTGGATCTACCTGTCGCGCCTTGGCCTCACCGAGGAGATCACCAAGGACAAGGACATCATCTGGCAGTGCGTGTCGTGCAACAAGTGCACGAACATCTGCCCGAAGGATGTGCGTCCGGAAGGCGTGATGAAGGCGCTCTCCCACTGGATGGAGCACGAGGGCATCACCGACGAGGCGCCCTCGACCACGTTCGACCACGTCTTCTGGGAGCAGATCGAGAAGCGCGGGCGCATCGAGGACACCGAGGTGATGATGGACTTCTTCAAGAAGACCCGGCAGTCCCTTTTTCAGTCCTGGGTGGTCGAGATGGGCAAGCGGATGATGAAGCATCTGCCCGTGAAGATGGGAATCGGCATGGGTCTGAACATGGTCTTCAAACCGAAGACAAAGTCCTGGGGTCGTACCGGCAAGGTGCTCCAGCAGTACGTGCAGGAACAGAAGGAGGCCGCCCATGGCTAAGGTTGCATATTACCCCGGTTGTGCTCTCGAGGGGACCGGTGGACCGTACGACCGCTCCACTCGGGCCATCGTCAAGAAGCTCGGTCTGGAGATGGACGATGTCAACGACTGGAACTGCTGCGGCGCCATGGAGGTGAAGAACGTTCACCCCATGCTGCAGACCTACCTGTCGTCGCGGGTTCTCGCCATTGCCGCCGAGCAGCAGGGCTATGACACCGTCATGGCGCCGTGCAACGGTTGCTATCACAACCTGAAGAAGGCCGAGTACGAGACCGCCACCGACGCCGAGACGATGAACGCCGTGCAGGATCTGGCGAAGAAGTCGGAGGACCCGGTCTTCAAGGGTGACGTGCGCACCGTTCACCTGCTGGAGTGGCTGATGGAAGAGCTCGGCACCGAAGGCATGAAGGAGCGCATCACCAAGAGCCTCAACGGCGTGAAGATCGCCAACTACTACGGCTGCATGTACACCCGGCCGCGTCAGATCTTCCCCGAGAAGGACCAGGGCGAGGGTTCCGAGTCCAGCTACCAGCCGCACTTCATGGACGACCTCCTTGGCGCCGCGGGTGCCGTGAATGTCGATTTCCCGCTGAAGACGGCCTGCTGTGGTGGTGCCCACACCCTGTCCGACGCCGACACGTCCACGCAGCTGGTGCTGAACCTGCTGCAGGCGGCCGAGGACGCCGGTGCCGAGATCATCGCCACCGAATGCCCGACCTGCCACAGCGGCCTGGAGATGCACCAGATCCGGGCGGAAAAGGAGTTCGGCATCGAGACCAGCGTGAAGGTGGTCTACTTCACCCAGCTCCTGGGCCTGGCCCTCGGCCTGTCGCCGCGCAAGCTCGGCCTGCACGAGAACGTCAGCGACTCCATGGGGCTGCTGAAGGAGAAGGGCGTCGCCTGAGGCCACCACGGCCCCGGGTGACCCGTCGGTCGCGGGGCGGTGCCGGTATGGTTCCGCCCCGCGACCCCGAATTCGAAAGGGGGAAGGATGGAATGCAACGGTTGTGAGTTCCGCCCGGAACTCTATTACGACGACGAGTACCAGATCTGGGTTCGCCGTGAAGAGGACGGGACACTCACTGTCGGCATGACCGACCTGTCGCAGACCATCGCCGGGAAGATCCTCTCCCTGCGGGTGCGTCGCCCCGGGACCCAGCGTCCCGCCGGCAAGCCGGTGGCGACCATCGAGTCGGGGAAATGGGCCGGCCCGATCCCCAATGTGTTCGACTGCGAGATCATCGAGGGCAACGAAGAGGCCCTCGAGGATCCCGCCCTGTTGAACATTGAACCGTACGACACCTGGATCGTCCGGGTGAAGCCGGTCAACGGCGCCGACAGCGCCCTCGAGAAGCTCAAGGTCGGCGACGAGGCGAAGGAAGGCTACTGCAAGCGCGCCAGGGAAGACGACATCCACTGCGAGCGGAACGTCCGCTGAGGACCGGGACATGGCCGAAAACAGCGACCACTACCTGGATCACGGCGAGAGTTCCGTCGTCATCATCATGACCAGTGGTCCGAGCACGCCGAATCGGTGCGCGACACCGTTCTATCTCGGCTCCATCCTCGCGTCCATGGACGCCGAGGTGCGGATCTTCTTCACCATGGAGGGGGTCCGGCTCTGCGAGAAGGGCGTACCGGAGCAGCTCCAGGCGATGGAGGGCGGCAAGTACGTCATCGAGTTCATGCGCGACGCGAAGGCGGCGGGTGTTGAGCTCCATTTGTGCAGCCCGGCCCTGCCGGGTTACGCAATCGACCCGGAGACGGATATCATTGCGGAAGTGGACGAGGTATCGGGCGGCGGCGTGCTCGCCGATCTGGTACTCTCCAGTGACAAGGTCATCACCTTCTAGTCCACGAGGACTGCGGTGGTGTCCGGACAGAAGATGTTTTGAAAACCTTTATCAATTTAGGAGGCTAGAATATGGGCGCCGTGCGAGGATGTGACATCCCCGAGGACCTGATGTACAACGTCGACAACAACGTCTGGGTTCGCCGTGAAGACGATGGCAACGTGACCGTGGGCATGACGTCCTACGCCTGCTCGCTGGCCGGTGAAATCGTCTCCTACACGCCGAAGAAGGTCGGCAAGTCGGTGAAGGCCGACAAGTCCTGCACCACCGTCGAGTCCGGCAAGTGGGTGGGTCCGGTGAAGACGCCGGTCGGTGGCGAAGTCGTGGCCACCAACGATGCCGTGTCCGCCAACCCGGGCCTGATCAACCAGGACCCCTACGGCGACGGCTGGCTGGTAAAGATCGCCCCGGACAATCTGGACGGCGACACCGCCGGTCTGACCACCGGTGCCGACGCCCTCTCCGCCTTCGAGAAGAAGATGGAGGCCGACGGCTTCGGCGGCTGCTGAAGACCGTTGACCGAACGGCGTGCCTGCGCGTCGTTCCACCGCCGCCCGCGAGGGTGGCGGACCGAATTCCACGTGCGCGGTTACCCTCCGGGTGCCGCGCACGCGCATGCCTAGGGGGTGCAATGAGCGATTGGATTGAAACCATCCAGCGCGTCGAGGCGCTGGAAGATGTCCCGGTGGATAGCGCGCTCGTCGAAGAGATGAGCCGGCGCTGGTCCGGTCTGTCGAACCGCGACAACCTGGGCATCAATTTCTATACACCCACCTTCAAGGCCTATCAGACCTCGGAGATCAGTGAGTGCGGCAAGAGCGCCTGGCCGGCGGTCTCCATTACGGGTGGCGACTGCAAGCTCCAGTGCGATCACTGCAAGGCGAAGATCCTCGAACCGATGATCCCGGCGCGCACACCCGATGCGCTGTGGGATACCGTCAGCCGCCTGGTCGAAGAGGACGGCGCCCAGGGCATGCTGCTGACGGGTGGCTCCGACCATCGCAACGAGGTGCAGTACGGCCCGTACTACGACACCATTCGGCGGATCAAGGACACCTACCCCGAGTTCAAGATCGCGATGCACACGGCCCTGGTGGACGACGACGTCGCCCTCTCCATGGAACAGGCCGGCATCGACGCGGCGATGATGGATGTCATCGGGGCCCAGGACACCATCACGCAGGTCTACCATCTGCGCCGCAGCGTCGACGACTTCGAGCGGACGCTGGAATCGCTGGTGAAGACCAACATGAAGGTGGTGCCGCACATCGTCATCGGTCTGCACTACGGCCACCTGCTCGGCGAATGGAACGCCCTGGAGATGCTCCAGCGCCACGTCCCCGACGCCGTGGTCCTGGTCGGGGTGATGCCGTTCTACGCCCCGGAGAGTCGCCCGTTCGTGACCCCGGACGCCGACGCCGTCGGCGGCTTCTTCATGGATGCCCGCGAGGCGCTCGGAGAGACCCCGCTGCTGCTGGGGTGTGCCCGGCCGCCGGGGATGACCAAGATGCAGATCGATACCTACGCCGTTCTTGCCGGGCTCAACGGCATTGCCCACCCGTCCGACGGGATGGTGGAGCTTGCCGCCCGGCTGGAACGTCAGGTGAAGGTGACGCCGGCCTGCTGCTCCATCGCCGTGGGCGACGAGGTCATGGCCGTGAGCGGCAATGACGCCAGTGTCTCGGTGGATATCGACCGGGTCATCGAGCACGAGCGGCAGAGCCGCGCGGCGGCGAAGCAGAGCGGGTCCCTCGGCGGGATCCGTGTGGTGGCCGACGCGGCCGTCTGACCGGAGGAGAGCAACCATGAGCAGTGAGCGGGAGACCTGGCGGATCATCGACACCGGTGTGCGTCGCGCCGCCGAGAACATGGCCCTGGACCGCGCCATTCTCGAAGCGCATCAGGAGGGCGAGGCGCCGCATACCCTGCGCTTCCTGCAGTTCAGGCCCTGCGCCCTGGTCGGCTTCCATCAGAGCGTCAGCCAGGAGCTGCGCACGGATTACTGCGCCGAGAACGGCATCGACATCCAGCGCCGGATCACCGGCGGCGGCGCCATCTACTTCGACGAGACCCAGATCGGCTGGGAACTCTTCCTGAACAAGCAGCGTCTCGGCACCGCCGACATGGGCGCCATCGCCGAGAGGATCTGCAACGCCGCCGCCGAGGGCATGCGCCGGCTGGGCGTCGACGCCTACTTCCGGCCGCGCAACGACATCGAGGTCGATGGCCGCAAGATCTCCGGCACCGGCGGGGCGTTCGATGGCGACTCGATCATCTACCAGGGCACGCTGCTGGTGGAGTTCGACGTCGGCCGGATGATGCGGGTGCTGCAGATCCCGGCGGAGAAGCTCAGCGACAAGGCCATCGAATCGGCCCAGGACCGCGTCGCCAACCTCAAGACCCTGCTGGGCGAGGCGCCGGCCATGGAGCTGGTGAAGAAGCACATCGGCGAGGCCATCGCCGAGGCCTTCGACGTCGAGATGGAGGAGGTCGACAACCTCACCCACCGCGAGGAGCAGCTCTACCGCGAGGCGCTGGACGAGATCGATTCCGACGAGTGGGTCTACCAGATCGACCACGGCGCCGACGCCGCGCCGACGGTGGAATCCATCACTCGCAGCGACGGCGGCACCATGCGCGCCCATGTCTGGGTGGACCGCAATCGCGGCATGATCAAGCAGGTGATGCTCACCGGCGACTTCTTCGTCAATCCGAAACGCATGGTCCTCGATCTGGAAGGGGCGCTGAAGGAGACCCCGCTGGCGAAGCTGCGCGAGTCCGTCAACGCCTTCTTCGATGAGTACCCGGTGGAGATGCTTCAGCTGACCCGCGAGGACTTCATCACCGCCATCGAGGCGGCCCTGACCCGGCTCGATGACGCGGATGCCGTCCGCAGCGGAGGGCAGGGCGCCTGACCATGGCGGCCGCGGCGGAACGGGACGTGGATGTCCTGGTCATCGGGCTCGGGCCGGGTGGCGCCTCGGCGGCGTTGACCGCCGCCCGCGCCGGCGGCCGGGTGCTCGGTGTCGACCGCAACCAGCGCATCGGTGAACCGGTGCAGTGCGCCGAGTTCGTGCCGCGCCCCATGGGGGGGTATGCCCGGGACGAGGGGGTGCTGCGCCAGACCATCGACGGCATGAAGACGGTTCTGCCGTCGGGGACAGTGGAGCATTCCGCCTTCCCCGGGCTGATGATCGACCGCGCCGCCTTTGATCGCGCCATCGCCGAGCGGGCCGCCGACGCCGGCGCGACCCTGGAAACCGGGACGCGGCTGGTGGCGCTGGACCGCGTGGAGCGCACCGCGACCCTGCGCGGCAGCGACGGGGAGGAGACGACGGTCCGCTTCGGCGCGATCATCGGCGCCGACGGCCCCCGGTCGCCGAGTGCCGCACTGGCGGGGCTGCCGGAGCTGCGCACCGTGCAGACGCGCCAGTACACGGTGCCGCTGCTGAAGCCGTACACCGACACCGACGTCTGGCTGTCCGACGACTTCCCTGGCGGCTACGCCTGGCTCTTCCCGCGCGGCGACATGGCCAATCTCGGCCTCGGCATCGACAAGCGGGTGGACCGCGACCTGAAGGCGCCGCTGGACGGCCTGCACGCCCAGCTGGTGGAACAGGGGCTGGTGGGCGAGACGATCCTCGGCCGAACCGGGGGCGCCATCCCCGTCGGGGGGCTGCGCGAACGGCTGTACGTCGACGGCCCGCTGCTGCTGGTGGGGGACGCCGCCGGCCTGACCCACCCCATCACCGGGGCCGGGATCAGCGCCGCCGTCGTGTCCGGGGAGCTGGCCGGACGGGCCGCCATGGGGTGGCTCCAGGGCGACCCCGAGGCGCTGGACGATTTCGAGGAGGATGTCCGCGACCAGTTCGAGGCCAGTGTCCAGCGCGGCGTGCGGCGTCGGCTGGAACTGGATCGGCTGTGGCGGACCCCGGCGGCGCATGACGATGCCGCCATGCGCCGGGGCTGGATCGCCTTCAACGACTATTTTGCCGCCTGAGCCGCTCGCGGCGGGCGTCACCGACAACCGAAGGATAACGAGGGGAGCATTTCGATGAGCGTTCGAGCCGACGAAATCCAGCCGGTGAACTTCTACCGGCCCGACTACAACGTCAAGACACCCGACATGCGCTCGCCCGAGTACGTGCAGATGTCCACGGCGGCGGCGATCACCCTGGGTCTGGTGCCCGGCACCATGCACCGCACGCCGTGCACCCACTGTCTGAACCTGCTGGTGACCTACGCCGAGGGCTGCCGGGCCAACTGCGCCTACTGCGGCCTGGCCCGGCATCGCGAGGAGGCGCGCGATTATGCCGACCGCAACTTCATCCGCGTCGACTGGCCCACCGCCTCCTACGACGAGATCATCGAGCGGGTGAAGGAGGGCAAGGACGGTGGCCAGTTCCAGCGCATGTGCATCTCCCAGATCACGCATCCGAACTCCGACGAGGACACCTACGTCCTGCTCGACAAGTGGGTGAGGGAGGTGCCGCACGTGCCGGTCTCCATCCTCTCCAACCCGACCACCCTGGGCTACGACGACCTGGTGAAGATGCGCGACATGGGCGCCGACATCTTCACCGTCGCCCTGGACGCGGTGACCCCCGCGATCTTCGACCGCACCCGCGGCAAGGCGGTGGACAGCCCGCACACCTTCGAGACCTACTGGCGCGCCATCGAGTGGGCCGCCGAGATCTTCGGCCCGGAGAAGTTCGGCGCCCACCTCATCTGCGGCATGGGCGAGACCGAGCAGGAGATGCTGGAGACCTGCCAGCGGATCAAGGATCTCGGCGGCCACAACCACATGTTCGCCTTCTTCCCCGAGCAGGGCTCGCTGATGGAGGACTGGGAGCCGGTGGACAAGGGCCAGTGGCGCCGCGTCCAGCTCGCCCGGTTCATCATCGACTACGCCGGCGGCCGCTTCGAGGACATGACCTTCAACGAGGCGGGCCAGGTCACCGGCTACGGCCTGCCCGAGGGCGAGGTCGAGACCCTCATCGCCTCCGGCAAGCCGTTCCAGACCTCCGGCTGCCCCGGCAAGGACGACGAGGAGGTCTCGGCCTGCAACCGCCCCTACGGCGATTCCTCGC
The DNA here is from genome assembly GCA_051746205.1 of Pseudomonadota bacterium. Taxonomy (GTDB): domain Bacteria; phylum Pseudomonadota; class Gammaproteobacteria; order Thiohalospirales; family Thiohalospiraceae; genus Thiohalospira. The sequence goes on along the minus strand of JBNJEU010000059.1, from coordinate 120 downwards.
CGACCGACATCCTCTCCTTCCCGTTCGCGCTGAACAGCACCGACGTGAGCTACGTGCGGCGGCAGATGGCCGGGGAGAACGTCGGGACGATGGATCCGGAGGACCTGGAGGCCTGAGTCC
>JBNJEU010000058.1:0-10132 GCA_051746205.1 Pseudomonadota bacterium | reverse complement strand
CCGCGATCGACGTCGCCGCGCTCCGGGCAGCCGGATCGGGCCTTGAAATGAACGGCCGCCACGGCGAAGGGCTCGCCACCCCTGGTCGCGCGAAAACCGGCCACCAGCGGCGGCCGGTGGTGCACCCGACGCGTGTCCCGCCAGGCGGGGCCCAGGCGTTCGACCCGATCGGTTCGGTGGATCAGCGCCACCCGGATCGCGTCGTCGCCGCCATCCCCGCGGTCGGTGGCCACGCGTCGCCACGGCGCGCCGGTCCTCTCCGCCAGCCGGTGAGCGAAGTCCTCGGTGACGGTCGGGTCGTTCTCCATCTCCATCAAGGCCACGACATCGGCATCGAGTTCGGCGACAGCGGCCAGCAGCTTGGCGCGCTGGCGGCGCCGCTCCCGGGCGGTGGCCGCGCCGCGCTCGCCAAGGGTGAGGAAGTAGTTCTCGACGTTGAAGGCCGCTACCCGCACCCGGCCTTTCGCCGGGGCCCTCAGTGGCGCCGGACGCGGGTTGGCCGCCTTGAAGGCGGGGGGCTCGGTGGGATGGATCCGCCAGCGGTCGAAGGCGCGGGTCAGCACGCCGGTCAGTCCCTCGACCCGATCGCCGGTGCGACGGGTCCCGTGCGCATCGAGATGGGGGATCGGATCGGCGCCCCAGCCATAGTCGCCGTCGTCGAGCAGCAACCGGTTGCCGGCGGGGATCGTGCCACCCCCGTCGACGAAGTTGGTCGGCTGGAAAGCACGACCGCCGGCGGTCAGGAGCAGGGTCCCGTGGCGCGCCAGCTCCCGGTTCCCGCTCACCGTCAATGGTTCGTCGATCCGGACCCACACCCCTTCCAGCCGCGCCGGGTCCTCCACCACCTCGGTGAGCGGCAGGGATACCGCCAGCGGTTCGTCCGGCGCCTCGCCGCAGTGGACCAGGGCCTCCAGCCGGTGCAGCTGCAGCCGACCACGGTACTCGCCGGCACGTCCGGTCAGGCGCAGCCAGTGCCCCGGCTCGAGCGTCCCCCCTTCCACATCGGGGGCATAGACGAACAGGCCGGCGGGCAGGCCGTCGGGCGCCGGCTCGCGGCCCCGGATGTAGAAGCCGTCGAGGCCGTCACCCCCGGTGAAGTCAGCCGTCACCACCCCGTCGACCACCACCCGCCGCCCCGCTTCGAGCGGCTCGACGGCCTGGCCGGCCACGGCGTGTACGGGCGTCGTCCCCCGTGGAGGACAGTCGGCCCGAACGGATCCGATGAGCAGGAAGAGGGCAGTGGCGACAAGGAATCCCGCCGCAAGCCGGGCCCATCGTGGAGCACCCTGATGTTCAACCATCGCGTTTTCCCTTTCCTTTGAGCACCTTCCGGAGTGGTCGCGCCTGTTCACGATTCGGCCACGTATCGGTCCCACGGTTTTCCCTGACCACCCCACCCCTGTTAGCATGGCTTTTCGAATATTGTCCCGAACTGAATCCGGAGTACCCATCATGCAGGTCGCCAACCAGAAGGTCACCACCATCGACTATACCCTCACCGACACCAGCGGCGAGGTCATCGACCAGTCCACCGACGGGGAGTTCGCCTACCTCCACGGCCACCAGAACATCATCCCCGGCCTCGAGAACGCACTCGAGGGCAAGACCGCGGGCGACGAGGTCAGCGTGACCATCGAGCCGGACCAGGCCTACGGCGAGCGCGACGACCGCCTGCTCCAGAGCGTGCCCATGGACATCTTCCCCGATGCCAACCAGGTCGAGGTCGGCAGCCGCTTCCAGGCCGAGGGTCCGGACGGCCAGCCGATGGTCCTGACCGTGACCGACGTCGGCGAGAGCGAGGTCCAGGTGGACGCCAACCATCCGCTGGCCGGCGAGACCCTGAACTTCGAGGTCAAGGTGGTCGACGTGCGTGATGCCGGCGAAGAAGAGCTGGAGCACGGCCACCCGCACACCTGAGCGGTTCCACGCGCGCACGTAGCCTCACCCCGCGGCGCGCGGCCGTCCACCGCGTTTGACCCCCCGCCGCATGCGGGGTAGTTTTCCCGTGTCGCCCGTTCGCCGGGCCCGTTTCACGAGGGAAACCTTCCATGCTGGACGGTGAAGTCGCACTGGTCATCGATGATTCGAGCACCGTTCGCCGAATCATCGCCACCATCCTGCGTGATTACCTCAATTGCGATGAAATCCTCGAGGCCGCCGATGGCCACGAGGCCATCAAGCGACTGCGCGGCGACGGCGAGCGCATCGGCTGGATCTTCTGCGACTGGGAGATGCCGGGGCTCACCGGCGACGCCTTCCTGCTCGAAGTCCGCAACTACCCCGCCACCCAGACCACCCCCTTCATCATGATCACCACCCGCGCCGATCGCGAGTCGCTGATTACCGCGGCCAGCGCGGGCGTGGATGCCTACGTGGTCAAGCCGTTCACCGCCACCACCCTCATCGAGAAGGTGCGCGGCATCCTCCACCGCCAGGAGCGACGGCGGGCCGAACGGGTCAAGTCGGCCGGCCGCCGCATCGAGGTGGAACTGGTCCTGGAGGGCAACGGGGGGCGCGGCACCTGCGAACTGCTCGACCTGTCCGCCAGCGGGGTCCTGCTCCAGGTCGGCCCCGGGATCAGCCGGGGGGCCTGGATCTACGACCGCGCCCAGATCACCATGGAACTCCCGGCGGTGAAGCGGGGCGACGGCGCCAGCCGTGAGCAGATCCAGCTGCTCGCCGAGGTGGTCCGCATCGAGGCGCACGCCCTTCCGGACCACCGCAACGACGCCGGGGTCAGCATGGCCTTCCGTTTCGACTCGCCCGACCAGGACACCAAACGCAAACTGGCCGCATTGAAGAGCCTGCTGCTCGACCAGGCGACCGTCCCGGCGGAATGACCCCGAAGGCAGCCAGTTCACGGTCCCGGCGCGATGGCGTACCATGAAGGCAACGACCCGCAGAAACAGCCAGGAGAACCCGTGTCCACAGCCCCGTTTCCCTTTCGTGGCCCCGACCTCTTCTTCATCTCCGGCCCGTGCGCCATCGAGTCGCGCGCCTTCGCCCTGGAGACGGCGGAGCAGTTGAAAACGATCTTCGCCGAGGCGGGGCTGCCGTTCATTTACAAATCTTCCTTCGACAAGGCGAACCGCAGTTCGGGGGGCAGCTTCCGGGGCGTGGGGCTGGATGAGGGACTCGCCATCCTCGGCGAGATCCGCGAGTCGCTGGACATCCCGGTGCTCACCGACGTCCACGAGCCGTGGCAGGTGGAGCCGGTGGCCGAGGTGGTCGACGTGCTGCAGACGCCGGCCTTCCTCTGCCGCCAGAGCGACTTCATCGCCGCGGTGGCGCGCGGCGGCAAGCCCGTGAACATCAAGAAGGGGCAGTTCCTGGCGCCGTGGGACATGGCCAACGTCATCGACAAGGCGCGCCAGGCGGCGCGCGACGCCGGGGTGCCCGACGACCACTTCCTCGCCTGCGAGCGCGGCACCTCGTTCGGCTACGGTAATCTGGTGGTGGACATGCGCGGACTCCCGATCATGGCCGACACCACCGGCGCACCGGTGGTCTTCGACGCCACCCACTCGGTCCAGCTCCCCGGCGCCCAGGGCGGCAGCAGCGGGGGCCAGCGCGAGTTCGTGCCGCACCTGGCGCGGGCGGCGGTGGCCACCGGCGCCGTCTCCGGTCTGTTCATGGAGACCCATCCGAACCCCGATCTCGCACCATGCGACGGGCCGAACATGGTCCCGTTCGCCGATCTGCCGAGGCTTCTCGACCAGCTCAAGGCGATCCACGCCAGCGTCCGGGAAGACTGAACCCGACCATGCGCACCGCCATCGTCATCCCGGCCCGCTACGCCTCCAGCCGACTGCCCGGCAAGCCACTGGCCGATCTCCACGGCAAGCCGATCATCCAGCACGTGTTCGAGCGCGCCCGCCAGGTTCCAGAGGCCGAGCGGGTGGTGGTGGCCACCGACGACGAGCGCATCCGCGAGGTAGCCGCCGGCTTCGGCGCCGAGGTGGTGATGACCGATCCCGACCACGCCTCCGGAACCGACCGGCTGGTGGAGGTCATGGCCGACGTCGACGCCGACCTCTACGTCAACCTCCAGGGCGACGAGCCGCTGATCCGGCCCGGCGACATCACCCTGCTGATCCGGAGCATGGCCGACGATGCGGACGCCCAGATCGGTACCCTCTGTCATCCCGTCGACGCCCGCGAGGCGACCAATCCGAACTGCGTGAAGGTCGTGCGCGGGGCCAATCACGAGGCGCTCTACTTCAGCCGTTCACCGATCCCGTATCCGCGCGACCCCGAGGCGGCCCACTACCTCAAGCACGTCGGGATCTATGCCTTTCGTCGGCCGGTGCTGGCCGAATACAGCCGCCTGCCGCGTCCGGCCATCGAGCAGGCCGAGGGACTGGAGCAACTGCGCCTGATGCACGCCGGCTACCGGTTGCACGCCTACGAGGTCGCGCCCACGGCGCCGGGTGTGGACACCCCGCGCTGTCTGGAACGAGTGCGCGCCATCGCCGCCGGCCTCCCCGATCCGGCGGAGCAGAACCCGCTCGCCGCGCTGCAGCTGGTGATCGCCGATGTCGACGGCGTGCTCACCGACGGCGGCCTCTACTATGACGCCAGCGGCGAGTGCCTGAAGCGTTTCCACGCCCGCGACGGCCTCGGCATGCGCATGCTCGAGGAGACCGGGATCCATGTGGCCCTGCTCTCCGGGCGCGACTCGCCGACCCTGCGCAAGCGCGCCGAGGATCTCGGCATCCACCTCCAGCGCTTCGGCGTCAGCGACAAGGCCGCGGCCTGTCATGCGCTGATGGCGGAGGCCGGCGTCGATGCCGAACACACCGCCTACGTCGGCGACGATTCCATCGATCTGCCGGCTTTCGCGGTCTGCGGCATGGCCTTCGCCGTCGCCGACGCACCGGAGTACGTCCGCCGTCAGGCCACCGACGTGCTGGAGAGCCGAGGCGGCGATGCCGCGTTCCGGGAACTGGTGGATGCGATCCTCATCGCCCGCGACCACGCCCACGTCTTCGAGACCGCCGACGGCTTCCGCCGCACGGTGGCCGACACTTCGCAGTAAGGACCGCCCCCATGACGGAAGAGAGCCCACGCCGCGAACAGATCCTCATTGCCTCGGGCCGCGAGGTCATCGAGGTCGAGGTGGAGGCCCTGCAGCGCATGGCTGAACGACTGGACGACCGGTTCGCCCACGCCGTGGAGACCGTGCTGGCCGCCGAGGGCCGGCTGGTGGTGGTCGGCATGGGCAAGTCGGGGATCATCGGGCGCAAGATCGTCGCCACCCTGGCCTCGACCGGCACGCCGTCGTTCTTCGTCCATCCGGGGGAGGCGTTCCACGGCGATCTGGGGATGATCCATCCGAGCGACGTGGCGCTGATGATCTCCAACAGCGGCGAGACCGAGGAACTGATCCGGCTGCTGCCCTTCATGGAGCACCAGGGTAACCGGGTCATCGCCATGACCGGCGGCACCGCTTCCACCCTGGCCGCGCACGCCGATGTGGTTCTGGACATCTCGGTGCCGCGCGAGGCGTGCAACAACAACCTCGCACCCACCAGTTCGACCACCGCCACCCTGGTCATGGGCGACGCCCTGGCGGTGGCGCTCTCCACCGAGCGCGGCTTCCAGCCGGAGGACTTCGCCCGCTTCCACCCCGGCGGCAGCCTGGGCCGCCGACTGCTGACCCGCGTCGCCGACGTGATGCACACCCGCGATCTGCCGATCTGCGCGCCGGAAACGGGCTTCCGCGACCTGATCCACACCATGTCCAACGGGCGTCTGGGCCTGGCGCTGGTAATGGAGGGGGACTCACTTCTGGGGATCGTCACCGACGGCGACCTGCGCCGATTACTGGAGCGCGAGGACAACCCCATGGCCCTTACCGCCGGCGAGGCGATGACGCCGAGCCCGAAGACCATCTCTCCGGAGATGCGCTTCGCCGAGGCCGAGGACCGGATGCAGGCGGAGAAGATCAGCGCCCTGGTGGTCACGGACGACGCCGGCCGGGTGCGCGGCATCCTCCAGATCTACGACCTGGAGGGCTGAGCCGGGCGCGGCGCCCGTCCCGGCCGAAAGGTCGAGGTACGGGCCCGGGCACCGGAGACAATCCGGGCCCGGTGCCACCCGTCGTCAGTGACCGCCCGGACCGAGATCGACGCCCTTGTTGTGCAGCGCCAGTCGATCATGGAGATCGCCGCTTTCGCCCTCGGGCGGGATCACGTCCACCTCCACGCCGTTGCGGCGATACTTGCTCACCACCTTGTCGATGCCGGCCACGGCGGAGCTGTCCCAGAGCCAGACCCGGCTGAGGTCGATGATCACCTCTCTGGGTCGCTCCTTGAAGTCGAACATCTCCACGAACCGGTCCACCGCCACGAAGAAGAGCTGCCCGTTCACCACGTAGTGGCGCTTTCCGGTGGCCTCGTCGAAATGGCTGTCCACCCGGATCGCCCGCGCGATCTTGCGGGCGAAGAAGATGGCGCTGAGCAGCACCCCGGCGAAGACGCCCATGGAGAGGTCGTGGGTGATCACCACGGTCGCCACCGTGACCACCAGCACCGTGGAATCGGTGAGCGGCAGCTTGCGCAGGTTGGGGATGGACTGCCAGTCGAAGGTGGCGAAACTGACCATGATCATCACGGCCACCAGCGCGGCCATGGGGATCTGCGCCACCAGATCACCCAGGAAGACGATGAAGATCAACAGATAGATCCCGGCGGCCAGGGTCGACAGCCGGCCCAGTCCACCGGATTTCACGTTGATCACCGACTGGCCGATCATCGCGCAACCCGCCATGCCGCCGAAGAAGCCGGTGACCACGTTGGCGAGCCCCTGCCCCTGGGACTCGCGGTTCTTGTTGCTGTCGGAGTCGGTCAGGTCGTCGACGATGGAGGCGGTGAGCAACGACTCCAGCAGACCGACGATGGTGAGCGCCAGCGCCGTCGGGAAGATGATCTGCAGCGTCTCCATGTTCAGCGGCACATCGGGCAGCAGGAAGACCGGGAGACCGTCGGGCAGGTTGCCCATGTCGCCCACCTGCAGGGTCGGCAGACCCATGGAGTAGACCACCAGGCCGAGCACGATGATCGCGACCAGTGGCGGCGGCAGCAGCTGCGGGTACTTCGGGATCATCGGCAGGCCGTAGACGATGACCAGCCCGGCGGCGACCAGCGCCCACATGGTCGCATCGCCGTCCACCAGATAGGGGACCTGGGAGAGGAAGATCAGGATCGCCAGGGCGTTGACGAAGCCCACCATCACCGTGTGCGGGATGAACATCATGTAGCGGGCCAGTTTCAGCCACGCGAAGACCATCTGCAGGACACCGGTGAGGATGGTCGCCGCCAGCAGGTACTGCAGCCCGTGGTCCGCCACCAGATTCACCATCAACAGCGCCATGGCGCCGGTGGCCGCCGAGATCATCCCCGGCCGGCCGCCGGCGAAGGCGATGACGATGGCCATGGTGACCGAGGCGTAGAGCCCCACCTGCGGGTCGAGGCCGGCGATGATGGAAAAGGCGATGGCCTCGGGGATCAGCGCCAGCGCGACCACAACGCCGGCGATGAGGTCGCCCCGGACGTTGAAGAACCAGTTTTTGCGCGCCGTCTCCCGCAGGCGCCGTACCGTACTCGACATATCCACAGGTTCTGTCCCATTATGAGGCGGGTCGCGGCGCAGCAAGTCGAGCGACGCAGAGCCGGGATGGCTCTGTTAAGATGCGCCAGAAGGTCAAGCCGCCCATTGTAGAATGCCCGCCGGATCGGCTTCAAGACGCCGCGCCGCACGGACGGGCCGCACCACCACACAACGAGGATTTCCATGAACCGTCGCGTGCTCATCCCCATCGACTTCTCGCCGGCCTCGGCCGAGGCTCTGGCCGTCGCCCGCCAGTTCTGCCAGGGGGGCACCAAGCGGCTCCTGCATGTACTCAATCCCAAGCAGCTGGCGGAGCAGTCGCGCCACACCGGCTCGCCGGTCCACACCAGCGAGGTGCGGCGGGAAGCGGAAGAGAAGGCGCTGGAGCGGCTGCGCACCTGGGCCCTGGGGGATGACGAGATCGCCTTCGCCGTGGGCAACCCGGCCGAGGCGATCCGCGATCACGCCGATGAGTGGGGCGCCGACATGATCGTCATGGGCACGCGCGGGCGCAGCGGCATCGCCAACTTCCTCTCCGGCTCCGCCACCGAGTGGCTGGTGCGCCACGCGAAGCAGCCGGTCCTCGTGGTCCACGACATCCCACTGGACTCCGAGGCCGCCTGCCAGCTACCGCCCACCTGAACATTCGCTCCCCGGCGCACCGCCGGGGGATCTGATCTAGACTTGCGGTTACCAATCGCTACAGGGGACGACCCATGACCGACACGCATTTCCTCGACCAGCCCCGCCCCCTCCCCACCGGTCACGGCGAGGACAACATCGTCCAGTGGCATGTTTTCCGCAGCCGTGCCGGGGCCGAAGCCTTCGCGCCCCACATCATGCTCGAGGGCGATCAGCAGCTGGTCGGCGGCCAGACCGAAGACAGCATCGGCACCCTCTGGTGGCTGGGGGTTCACGTGGACAACCTGGCGGACTGGGGCAACCACGACGCCGTGCACAAGCACGACGTCCGCACCTGAGACGGTCCCGGCTGCTACTGGAAGCGGTGGATGAGCCGCTCCAGATCGGTGGCCAGTTCTGACAACTCCCGGCTGGATTCCTGCCCCTGACGGCTGGCCGCCAGGGTCTCGTCGGAGCGCTGACCGATGCTGTCGATGTTGTGATGGATCTCCTCGGCCACCGAGGACTGCTCCTCCGCCGAGGAGGCGATGCGGGCATTCATCTCGTTGATCCGTTCCGCCGCACCGGTGATCCGGGCCAGCACCTCGCCGGTTTCGGCCACCTGCTCGACGCTCTTCTCGGCCTGCTCGCTGTTCGACTCCATCACCCCGACCACCTCGGCGATGCCGCTCTGCAGGTGCTCCACGGTGGAGCGGATCTCGCCGGTGGAGGACTGGGTCCGTGAGGCCAGGGTGCGCACCTCGTCGGCGACCACCGCAAAGCCGCGCCCGGCCTCGCCGGCCCGCGCCGCCTCGATGGCGGCATTCAGCGCCAGCAGATTGGTCTGTTCGGCGATCTCGTTGATCACGTCCACGACCTTGCTGATGCTCTGACTGTCTTCCGCCAGGCGGGCGATGGAGCGGGAGGCCTTGCCGACCTCATCGGAGAGGGTGTCGATGGCCAGCACCATTTCGGTGATCACCAGTTTGCCCTCGCTGCTGGCCTCATTGGCCTCGCGCGCCGAGTCGGCGGCCTCGTGGGCATTGCGCGCCACCTCCTGGATGGTGGTGACCATCTCGTCCACCGCCGCCACCAGCTTGCGTGTCTCCTGCTGCTGCGCCTCCATGCCGCGGGTGTTCTGCTCGGCGAAACTGGCCGCCGAATCGGCGTGCTCCGCCACCTCGTGGGAGGCATGCTCGGTGCGGTGGAGGACCGTCCGCAGGCGTTGATCCAGCGCCTTCATGGCCGTTCTCAACTGGCCGGTCTCATCGTTGGAGCCGGCATACGCCCTGCGCGCCAGCGTGTTGTCGATGATCGTCCGGCTCTCCGCCGCGACCTCGCCGATGGGTCGCGTGACCCACGGCACCACGATGCCGGCGGCGATCACGGCGAACGCCGCCCCGCCCCCCAGCCAGACCGGGTCCAGCCCCGCCAGATGGCCCGCCGCCAGCAACGGCACCGTGATGCCGGCGAGACCCAGCCCCAGACGCCCCTTCAGGCCCAGGGGAAGGCGGTGCAGACGCGCGCTCCTGCCGGCATTGAGCCGGGCGTAGAGCTTCTCCGCGCGAGCGATCTCCTCCGGTCGGGGCTTCATCCGCACCGACTCGTAGCCGATGACGGTATCGCCGTCGCACAACGGGGTGACGTAGGCATCCACCCAGTAGTGATCGCCGTTCTTGCAGCGGTTCTTGACCAGGCCCATCCAGGCATCGCCGGCCTTCAGTGTGCGCCACATGTCCTCGAAGGCCGCCGGCGGCATGTCCGGGTGGCGGACGATGTTCTGCGGTTCGCCGATGAGTTCGTCGCGCTCGAAACCGCTGACCTCGACGAAGTCGTCGTTGACGTAGGTAATGTAGCCCTCGGGATCGGTGGCCGAGATGATCACCTTGTCGGGGGCGTG
>JBNJEU010000057.1:0-10557 GCA_051746205.1 Pseudomonadota bacterium | reverse complement strand
GTCGAAGTGGGCGTTCTCGGTGAACGGCTCGCGGACGAATTTGGTCAGGTTGATGGAGCCCAGCAGGCAGGCGCCGTACGGCGGCAAGGGCTGTTCTCCGCAATTGTGGGCGTGCAGGCCATTGGCATCGAAGGTGTTGATGCCGGGAACCTGAACGTCGTAGACGTCCTCAATGCCGTCGGCCTCCACCGCGACCACCCGGGCGACGAAGCGTTCCCGATTGAGACGACGGCAGTAGTTGTCCAGGCTGGCCTCTAGCCGACCCTGTTTGTCGCTATCACCGAAACCAACCACATCGCAAAAGCGAGCCAGATTCTCGCCGCTGATCACCAGTTCGTGCTGGGCGCGGGTCGTATAGACCCGGCTGCCGCCCTGGCCATCGGGGAGTTCGGTCGTTCCCGCAGCCCGGCGGTCGCGGTAGAGGGTCGAGTTGATGCCCAGGCGCAGCAGCATCCGCTGGGCGGCTTCCAGACGATCCATGTCGGACTGAGCCAGACGCACGCTGACGCCCTTGGTCTGGCTGCCCTGAACCGAACCGTCGGCATCGAACAAGCCGCGCAAGAAGCCGCAGTGGCCAGCCGACGAGCTGCGCTCCAGGGCCGGTGTGATCGACTTCGCCCCCGGCGCCAGACCGTACTCCCCGGCCAGACCCTTGAGCGCGGCGGTGGACAGGCGGTATTCGCCACGCCCGCCGACATGCTGCCAGCCGGCGAAATCAGCGCGATGTCCAAGATCACGAGCAGCACTCTCGGCACGCGCCATCACCGCTCGGGCGCCATCACTGAGGCCACCGGCCGTGCCATTGGCCTCGGCGGCGGTCTCCCAGACCGAGAGGACCGCCTTGTCCGCCTTCAGGGTGCCGTCCCCCACCAGCAAGCCGAGCAGGTAGCCCTCCCCCTCGTCGAGGGCACCGGACCATTCAGCGTGCTCGCGGTGATCGTTGAGCAACACCTGATCCCCGGTCCGCAGTTCGCCCGCCGTGCACCATTCAGTGTCGGTGGTGTAGCGGGTAAAGGTGGTGACCCGACGCACCCGATGGTCTTCCGTCAACCTCAGACTGTGGCCTTCCGCCGTACGCAGACGCACCACCGACTTGGTGGCGGTGCGGAAGAATCCTTCGGCTCCGCTGGCGTGTGGCTGGCCATCGACCAACGCGGTGAACGGTCGGCCGACGAGTTCAGCCACCTGACGCGGGCCCTCGCTGGTCTGCACCCAGGTATCGGCGGTCACACAAGGGTTGGTCGCGCGGATGGTCTCGCAGAACCAGTTGTTGTTCATCTCGTTCACCTTGTCGATGAGGATGAACCCCGGCTCCGCGTAGTCATAGGTGGAGGTCATGATCATGTCCCACAACCGCCGCGCCTTGATGGTCTTGTAGACGCGGCACGCCACCAGCCCGTCGTCGTTGGTGATGTAGTCGTCCTTGTTCGGCCAGTCGCGCCAGATCACCTGCTCCGGGTCGTTCAGGTCGAGCCCCTCCAGCTCCGCCTCCTTCGGGTTCACCGGGAAGGCGAGCTTCCACCAGTCGTTGTTCTGCACCGCCTCCATGAACTCGCGGGTGATCAGCAGCGACAGGTTGAACTGGCGCAGGCGACCGTCCTCGCGCTTGGCGCGGATGAAGTCCATGACATCGGGGTGGCCGATGTCGAAGGTGCCCATCTGCGCGCCGCGACGACCGCCGGCGGAGCTGACGGTGAAGCACATGCGGTCGTAGATATCCATGAACGACATCGGCCCGGAGGTGTACGCCCCGGCGCCGGCAACGAAGGCGCCCTTCGGGCGCAGGGTACTGAATTCATAGCCGATTCCGCAGCCCGCCTTGAGCGTCAGCCCCGCCTCGTGGACCTTTTCCAGGATGTCGTCCATGGAGTCGCGGATGGTGCCGGAGACGGTGCAGTTGATGGTCGAGGTGGCCGGCTTGTAGGCCAGCGCGCCGGCGTTGGAGGTGATGCGGCCGGCGGGGATGGCGCCGTGGCGCAGGGCCCAGAGGAACTTCTCGTACCACTCCTCCTGCTTCTCCGCCGTCTCCTCGACCTCTGCCAGCGCGCGGGCCACGCGCTGGTAGGTCTCGTCGACGCTGCCGTCGATGATCTGCTCGTCCTTGGTCTTCAAGCGGTACTTCTTGTCCCAGATGTCTTCCGAGGCGGGCTGGATCGGGATGCTCTTCACCTCGGTGGGCACGACCTTGGGGCGGGGGGTGCTCATGGGGCTGGCTCTCCATTGCGTTGGTTGTTGACGGACCCGTTCACGGGGGTTGACAGGCCCTGTGATGCCCGCCACGGCGGACACAAGATGTAGGGTTGAACCGTGCGAGTATTTAACGCCGCGCGGCGGGGGGGTGTCAACCGCCGACCGGGCATCTGTACAAAACACGCCCACACCCTTTTAAATATTTAAAGTCAAGGTGTTACACAATAAGAAAACACTAATAATCAGACCGATCAACACCCTATAAAACCCGGTCTGGCGAGTCCGAAGAACCCCCTCGGGAGCATCTTTTCGCACCACCCCACCCCCTAGATGTTGTGCCGTCCTTTTCTTTCCCCATTGAAAAAGCGGGCCGCCGGACCTACATCGATGTGTGAAGCGCATTACATTCGATGTCCAACCGAAAACCGCAGGAGGAATCACCATGAACATGGTTCGCTATCGTCCCTGGAACGCCCTGGAAGAGGTCCGTCGCGAGATGGATCGGCTCTTCGAGAATGCCCACGAACGCAGCGAGGAGAGCGGCGGGATCGTCGCCAGTGACTGGGTTCCCGCCGTGGATGTCCGCGACGAGGCCAATCAGTGGGTGGTCCACGCCGACATCCCCGGCGTCGACCCGGAGAACATCCAGGTGGACATGGAAAACGGCGTGCTCACCATCAAGGGCGAGCGCAGTGAGGATCACGAGCAAGGCGAGGGCGACTACAAGCGCGTGGAACGCATCCGTGGCTCCTTCTTCCGCCGCTTCACCCTGCCGGACACCGCCGATGCCGAGAACATCAAGGCGCGCTCGAAGAACGGCGTGCTGGAGGTGGTGATCCCGAAGCAGGAGAAGGTCCAGCCACGGAAGATCACCGTGGAGAGCTGAGTCCCGACCACCGGGGCGGGTCCGCCCGCCCCCCGATTTTCAGACAACCGGTAACGGCATGGAATACAAGGATTACTACCAGGTCCTCGGGGTCGACCGCGACGCCACCCAGGACGCGATCAAGAAGGCGTACCGCCGGCTGGCCCGGAAGTACCATCCGGACGTCAGCGAGGAGGCGGACGCCGAGGATCGCTTCAAGGCGGTCGGCGAGGCGTACGAGGTCCTCTCCGATCCGGAGAAGCGGGCGGCCTACGACCAGTTGGGCGCCAACTGGCGCGAGGGTCAGGATTTCCGTCCGCCACCGGACTGGGACACCGGCTTCGAGTTTCGCGGCGGCGGTTTCGCCGGGGCCGGTTTCTCCGACTTCTTCGAGCAGATGTTCGGCGGCGGCAGTCCCTTCGGGCCCGACATGGCCGGGGGGCGCGCGAGCCACGGGCCGCGCGGCGGTTTCGGCGGCGCCCACGGCATGGCCGGCGAGGACCACCACGCCCGGATCGCCATCGCCCTGGAGGACAGCTACCACGGCGGCACGCGCGGCGTGACCCTCGAGATCCCGGAGTACGACGCCCGGGGCCGACTGGCGCGGCGCCAGCGGCGGCTGGACGTGCGCATCCCGAAGGGGATCACCGCCGGTCAGCGCATCCGTCTGGCGGGCCAGGGCGCCCCGGGCCCCGGTGGCGGTCCGGCCGGCGATCTCTACCTGGAGGTGGAGTTCCAGCCCCACCCCCTCTACTCGGTGGAGGGTCGCGACCTGACCCTGGAGCTGCCGCTCGCCCCGTGGGAGGCCGCCCTCGGCGCCACGGTGCCGGTGCCGACCCTCGGCGGAACAGTCGACATGAAGATCCCCGCCGGGTCGCGCAGCGGCCAGCGCCTGCGCCTCAAGGGGCGGGGCCTGCCGGGCAAGAGTCCCGGGGACCAGTACCTGCGTCTGCAGGTCCAGGCTCCGCCGGCCCATACCGACGAACAGCGCCGTCTGTATGAACAGCTGCGCGACCAGTACACCGAGTTCGACCCCCGGGCCGAACTCCGGATTTGAAGCAGAGAGGAGGTATCACCATGAGTCAATTCGCACCCATTCGCCAGGGCTTCGAGCGCGCCCTGGATTCCGTCAGCGAAGGCTGGCACCACCTGACCCAGCGGGCCAGCCACGCCCTGACCCGTTTCCGCCCGGTCCAGCGCGGCGAGGCGGAGACCCCCGAGGAGCGGCGTGAACAGCGCGGCGCCCACTGGGGTCTGCTGGCCGCCGAGGTCCACGAGGACGACGACCGCGTCGAGGTCGAGCTGGAGGCCCCCGGACTGAAGGCGAAGGACTTCGACATCGAGGCCCACGACGATCGGCTTTACATCCGGGGCGAGAAGCGCGTGGAGAACGACCGTCGCGAGGGCCGCTTCCACGTCATGGAGCGCGCCTATGGCGCTTTCGAGCGGGTCATCCCGCTGCCGGCCCCGGTGGATCAGGAAGGGATCAAGGCACGCTATCGCAACGGCGTGCTCTACCTGAGCCTGCCCAAGAGCGCGCAGGCGAAGCCACGCCGGATCACCGTGGAAAGTTGACCCCTGCCCGCCCTTGGCCGGTGGCGCATCGGCCGTCACCGGCCTCTTTTCATCTCGTCCGATGCCCCGCTTTCCCCGCCTTCGCTTATTACTTGACTATTTTGATCAGGATTACTAGAGTGAGACTGAACCCATAAGAGATTGCTGATACAGCATCGGAGGAAAGAGCCATGAGCCTCATCCAGAACTTTCCCCATGACGGCGTGGTCACCGTGAATCGCGTCATCCTCAAGCCGGAGTACACCGTCGACGATCTGGAGGAGCGGGTCGCCGAGCTGTGCGAGAACGTCAAGACCTACCATTCCGACACCGGATTTCACGGCGGCATGGTGGTCCTGAACAGTGGCGCGATCTCGAACGAGGGGTCGACGGTTGGTCAGGCGGTGGATTCACCGCTGAAGGGCAGGGAGGCGCTGATCATCACCTTCTGGCGATCCTTCGAGGACCACGAGGAATCGCACCGCAGCGATACCTTCCAGCCCCTGTTCCAGCGGGCCCTGGAGCTGTGCGAGAACGGTAACGAGGAGATCGCCTACGAGATGCTCTGGTCCGGGGCGGCCTACTCCGACGAACAGGCCCGCCAGGCCCGTGAGGCGAAGGAGCAGGCCGCCTGATCCCGACGGCCGCCCCGGCGGCCGAACCGTTCCCAACCCCCTCCGGCAAGGAAGCCGGCTTTACGCCCCCACTGCCTCCGGGGGTTTTTTTGGTTCCGGCACCGGCTTCCCCGAAACGCAAACGGCCGCCCGAAGGCGGCCGTTTGCGTTTCACCGGAGCCAGCGGACTCAGGTGCGCTGAGCCCCGTGATACAGGTTCACCACGTGGCGCGCCTCGGCGAAGAACAGCCAGCGCTCGACGGCGATGCCGATGAAACTGCTGACCACGGCCAGGGTCACCCAGCCGGCGGCACCATCATTGAGATACCCGACCAGGGCCAGCGCCGGCAGGATGAAGCCGAGCACGTAGACGATGGCGCGCAGCACCCGCAGCGAACCGGCGCCGAGCACGTGGCCGAACTCCCGGGTCAGGAAGGTCCCGGCAGTGTGACCCATGTCGAGGATCCGGACCATGGCGCGCGTGAAGCCGGTGGCGGTGTTGATGGTCGCGCCGCTGGGCTGACCGATCCAGTAGTAGTAGCTGCCCTTCATCAGCAGGGCGACCAGCACGATGGGCAGGGTCAGGCCGGCGGCGAAGGTGGCGTCGGCACCGCTCCAGGCCAGCACGCCGGTGAGCAAGAGAGAGCCGAGCATCAGGCCCAGGGCCACGTAGTTGGCCGGGGTCAGCGCGGTGTTCCACTGCCGGATGGTGCGCAGGCAGGCGTAGATCATGCCGGTGGAGAAGACGGTGATCACCGCCAGCACCGCAGCGGCGATGCCGAGGCACTGGGTGAACCAGTTGTGCTCGCCACCGAGAAGCCAGAGGCCGCCGAGATAGCCGATGGCGAACGGGTAGTAGATCACCGCGAAGACCGCCTCGCGGGAAAGCCAGGAGGTCTTGAAGCGGAAAAAGGCGCGCCAGGCGTTCTTCTTGTTCGCCAGGTGGCCGCTGGAGGCCATCAGGCCCACGGTGGTCAGCACCAGGGAGACGATCCCGGTGGTGTAGATCTGTTCCGGGGTCAGGCCGCCGCCGAGCTCGAATCGATCGAACAGGGCGAGCAGGACCATCAGGCCGAAGCCGGCCCCGGAAGTGACGGTAAACAGGATGACCGATAGTGCGGGATGCATGGTTTCTCTCGCTCGTCTGTGTCAGCGGGAGATGGGCTGGTTCACCCACTCCTTGATCTTGTCCTTGAGGCTCGGGCGGTCGGCGTCGCTGGAGGGCACCGACTTCACCGGGCGCGGCGGCAGATACTTGTTGGTGGGGTTGTAGCCCATCTCCGGCATCAGGCCGTAGCCGCCCCGCTCCCGCACCATGGTGTTGACGTCCGATTCCGGATCGTCGAAGTCACCGAAGTAACGGGCCGAGGCCGGGCAGGTCAGCACGCAGGCCGGCTGGCGCTCCTGCTGCGGCAGACGATCGTCGTAGATCCGGTCCACGCACAGGGTGCACTTTTTCATGGTGCCGGAGACCTCGTCCAGCTCGCGGGCCCCGTACGGGCAGGCCCAGGAGCAGTAGTTGCAGCCCATGCACTTCTCCTGGTCCACCAGGACGATGCCGTCCTCGGTGCGCTTCCAGGAGGCGCCGGTCGGGCAGACCGTGACGCACTCCGCGTCCTCGCAGTGCATGCAGGACATCGGGAAGTTCACGGTCTTGTTCTTCGGGTAGTCACCCACCTCGAAGTGGCGGATGCGATTGAACCAGACCCCCGACGGGTCACGGCCGTAGGCGTTGTAGTCGCTCAGCGGGCCGGTGGTGCCGGAGGTGTTCCACTGCTTGCAGGCCACCGCGCAGGCATGGCAGCCCACGCAAGTGTCCAGATCGATAACCAGTCCGAGTTTCATCGTTGTCTCTCCACCTGTCCGGTTGGCTTACTTGCGGCCACGGTTGATGACGTCGGCCATGGACCGTCGCAGATTCACCGCCGTGTGGGTGTGGTGGCGCACAGTCTCCGGCGACGACCTCTGGCCGGGGACCTTCTTCACCACGTCGAACTGCGGCCAGATGCCGGTCTCGCCCGGGGCGGCCGGCCTGATGTTCACCCGCAGGTCGTACCAGGCCGCCTGGCCGGTGACCGGGTCGGAATTGGTCAGCCGCTTCTTGTCCCCCTTCGCCGGCAGCAGCTCGGAGATCAGGTGATTCATCAGGAAGCCCTCGTTGGACTCGTTGGCGTCCTCGGACAGGCCCCAGGCGCCGCGCTGCTTGCCGATGGCGTTCCAGGTCCAGACGGTGGACTCGTGGGTGCCCTCCATCAGCTTCACCTGCACCCGGATCCTGCCGTGATGGGACTCCACCCAGGCCCAGCCCTCGTCCTCGAGGCCCAGCTTCTCCCCGACACCGCGATTCACGTAGAGGAAGTTCTGGGCCATGATCTGGCGCAGCCAGGCGTTCTGGCTGTCCCAGGAGTGATACATCATCATCGGCCGCTGGTTGATGGCGTGCAGCGGATAGGTCCGGTCGTCGGTCTGCTGCTCCTCCAGCGGCACGTAGTGTACCGGCAGCGGATCGAAATAGTCGGTCAGGCGCTGCTTGATCTCCGGATCGCTCGGCTGCGGCCCCTCGTAGAGGCCCTGGCCGGCAAGGCGGAACTTCTGCAGCGTCTCCGAGTAGAGCTCCATGAGGATGGGCTCGGCGGAGCCGTTCCAGCCCGCCTTGTGGGCCAGCTCCAGGTAGTCCTTGTTGGCGAACTTGTAGAACTGTTGGCTCAGCGGCAGGTGGTACTCGTAGAACGCACCGTTCTCCTTGTAGCGTTCCCACTGCTCCGGGTTCGGCTCGCCGACCAGGTCCTGATCGCCGTTCTTCCCGCGCCAGCCGGCCAGGAAGCCGACCCCGGGGCTCTTCTCGAAATTGACGATGAAATCCTTGTAGCCCTTGAACTTGCGGCTGCCGTCCTCGTTGGTGAACGCGGGCAGCTTCAGGCGCCCGGCCAGTTCCACCATGACCTCCTGCCACGGCCGCACATCACGATCCGGCTCGATCACCGGATGGCGGATGGAGTCGGCGGCAGTGTCCGGCTCCGAGATCGGCCGGTCGAGCATGGAGATGGTGTCATAGCGCTCCAGATAGGTGGTATCGGGAATCACCAGATCGGCGAAGTTGACCATCTCCGACTGGAAGGCGTCGGCCACCACCAGGAACGGGATCTTGTACTCGCCGTCGTCACGCCTGGCGCGCAGCATGTCCATCACGTCCTTGGTGTTCATGGTGGAGTTCCAGGCCATGTTCGCCATGAAGAAGATCAGCGTATCGATGGGATACGGATCCTCGTTGACGGCGTTGGTCACCACCATGTGCATCATTCCGTGGGCCGAGATGGGCGCCTCCCAGGAGAATGCATGGTCGATGCGCTTCGGATTGCCGGCCTCATCGATGACCAGATCCTCTGGCGCCTTGGGGAAACCCAGCGGCGGCGACTTCAGCGGCGTATTGGCAGCCGCTTCCTTTGCCGGCTTGATGCCCGGCGGGATGTGCTTCGGATACGGCGGTTTGGCACGGAATCCACCGGGGCAGTCGATGGTGCCCAGCAGCGCCTGCAGCAGATGAAGGGCGCGGGCGGCCTGGAAACCGTTGGAGTGAGCCGAGATGCCGCGCATGGCGTGCATCGAGACCGGCCGGCCAATGAATTGGTCGTGCTTGCGGCCGGCCCAGTCGGTCCACTCGACGTCAACGGTGATGGTCTCCTTGAAGGCAACGTGGGCGATCTCCAGCGCCAGGCGCTCGATGGTCTCGGCCGGCACGCCGCAGACCTTCGCCGCGTTCTCCGGGCTGTACTCGTCGGCCAGGTACTTCTCCGCCATCACCCGCATCACGGTGCGCACCGGGCGGCCGTCGGGGGCGGTGTACTCGCCCATCAGCGCCGGGGTCACCTCCGCCTCCATGCCGTTGACGAAGGCCTCCTGGCGCATGTCCCAGACCAGCGGATTGCCGTCGTCGTCGCGCAGGATCAGGCCGTCGCCCTTCTCCCCGGGGGTGTTCACCACCAGGAAGGGGGCGTTGGTGTAGCGGATCAGGAACTCGTCGTCGATGAGCCCGCGGTCGATGAGGACGTGGACCATGGAAAGCGCCAGGATGCCGTCGGTGCCGGGGCGGATGCCGATCCATTCGTCGGCGATGGCCTGGTAGCCGGTCCGCACCGGGTTCACGGAGACGAACTTGCCGCCGTTGCGCTTGAGCTTCTCCAGGCCGATCTTGATCGGGTTGGAAGCGTGGTCTTCCGCCACGCCCCACATGATGAAGTACTTGGTGCGGTCCCAGTCGGGGTCGCCGAACTCCCAGAAGGCGTGGCCGAGCATGTAGAGGCCCGCGGCCGCCATGTTCACCGAACAGAAGCCGCCATGAGCAGCCCAGTTGTAGGTACCGAACTGGGTGGCCCAGAGGCCGGTGAGCGCCTGCATCTGGTCGCGGCCGGTGAAGAATGCCAGTTTGGTCGGGTCGGTCTCGCGGATCTGCTTGAGACGGCTCGACAGGGTGTCCAGTGCCTCGTCCCAGGAGATCGGCTCGAACTCGCCGGCGCCGCGCTCGGTACCCGGCTTGCGCCGCAGGGGCTGGGTCAGCTTGGCCGGGGAGTACTGCTTCATGATCCCGGCGTTGCCCTTGGCGCAGAGCACCCCCTTGTTGATCGGGTGGTCGCGGTTGCCGCGAATGAAGCGGACCTGATTGTCCTCCACGGTGACTTCGATGCCGCAACGGCAGGCGCACATGTAGCAGGTGGTGTACTTCTGCTCCTGCTTGTCGCGGGCCTCGAACTCGGGAAGGTTCTTGGCGTGCTCGGGGGTTTCGGACAAAGCGCTCATCAACGCACCTCTTGGATCGGGATAGGGGTGGAACCCGGACTTTTCGATTGTGCGGGATCCTGCGCGGAACCAACCGCATTCGCAATCAGAGAATTCTGATTACGGAATAAGGAGACCTTATCCGGTTCGTTTCCGGGTTTTCCCCTCATCCGGGATCGGCTACGATGCGGCGAAGTCCCGCCGGTTCGCGGGCACCACACCAGTTCCGCCGGGAGACCGCCCATGGACACCAGCCTCGTCGACCCTTTCGGTCGCACCATCGACTATCTGCGCATCTCCCTCACCGATCGGTGCGACCTGCGCTGCACCTACTGCATGCCGGAGGGCTTCCGCGACTTCGAGTCGCCGGACGAATGGCTGACCGTGGACGAGCTGGAACGGGTGGTGGCCGCCTTCGGGCGTCTGGGCACGCAGCGGATCCGGCTCACGGGCGGCGAGCCGCTGGTGCGCCGCGAACTCACCGACATCGCCGGCCGCCTCGGTGTCCTGCCCGGCATCGAGGACCTCTCCCTCTCGACCAACGCCGTGCGCCTGGCGCGC
>JBNJEU010000056.1:0-10785 GCA_051746205.1 Pseudomonadota bacterium | reverse complement strand
AGATTCAGATAACTGTTGATGATCCGCAGCGGCTCCTGGAGATCGTGGGAAACCGCATAGGCAAACTGCTCCAGCTCGGCGTTGGAGCGCTCCAGCTCCGCCTCGGCCTGCTTGCGATCGGTGATGTCCATGCCCACCGACTGGAAGTGGGTCAGGGTCCGCGCCTCATCAAAGAAGGCGGTATTGGTCCATTGGGTCCAGCGCTCCTCGCCGTTTTCCAGGACCAAGGAGTTCTCGGCGTCGCCCGTAGGCGACTCGGGCGTAAAGCTCTCCAGATGGGCCCGGATCCTCTCTTGCTCTTCTTCGGGGACCATGGAGAGCCAGCGCTGGCCCAGAAGCGCTTCCGGCGTGGTTCCGAAAACCCGAGCGAGGGCATGGTTGGCAAACGTGATGGTGGTATCCGGGAGGTAGCGCTCAATGAACTGTGGCTGGTTCTCCACCAGATCGCGATACCGCGCCTCGTTCTCGGAGAGAGCCTGCTCCGCCCGGACCCGGTCGGATATGTCCAGCCCCACACCGAGCAGGTAGACCTCGTCCCCCAGTTCCACGCGATAGCCGGTCAGGTAATACGCCCTGCACCCGCCATCGCGGTGACAGAGATGGGTCTCCAGTTCGGTCGCCCCCTCATCGAACACCTCCCGCATTCCCGTCTCGACGAGCGCCTGTTCCGACTCGGGGTAGAGTTCCAGCGGCGATACCTCGGCCAGGGCTTCACCGGTGTAGCCGGTCACCGTTTCCAGGCGTTCGTTCCAGTGCCGGAAACGCCCCGCGGCGTCGATCATGTAGAAGACACCGGGCAGGTTGCGCAGGATGGCGTCGGAGAACTCCTTCTCCGTGCGCAACTGTCTTTCCAGCTGCCGCTGTTCGGACATGTCGCGCATGATGGTGGAGAAGCGCTCCAGCTCGCCGTGCTCGTCGCGGTGGGCCAGGATGACCTGCGAGGCGGGGATTTCCCGCCCCGCCTGATCGAAATAGGCGGTTTCGCCCTGCCAGACGCCGTGCGCCACGGCGGCCGGCAACCCCTCTTCGTTGACCCGGCGAGTGGCCCACTCCGGGTGGGCCAGATACCCGGCGGCATCGTTCACCACCTCATCGGGCAGGGGCTTTTCCAGGCCGTTGCGTTCCGGATCCAGGCCCATGATCGTCAGTCCGCCGCGATTGATGTAGGTGATCGCGCCGTCCGGCTTCGCCATGGAGACGAAATCGGGGGTCGCCTCGAGGATGGAGAGCAGTCGATCGCGCTCGCGCTCGGCGGCCTTGCGCTGGGTGATGTCCTGGAACGAGACCACCGCCCCCACGATCTCTCCGCTCTCCTCACGGATCGGCGCGGCATAGACCTGCACCGGGAAGGAGCGCCCATCGCGGCTCCAGTAGGTATCTTCCCACGCCTCCACGGGCTCGCCGGTCTGCAGTACGGCATTGATGGGGCAATCCCGCTCGGGGTAGGGGGTGCCATCGGGATGGGAGTGGTGCGAGGTGGCGTGGGAATTCTGCCCCAGCGCCCACGCTTCGTCAGGGAAGCCGAACAGGCGACAGGCCACGGGGTTGAGGAAGGTGAAGCGGCCCTCGGCATCGATGCCGAAGACCCCCTCGCCCAGGCTCGCGAGAAGCATCTCCCGGAAGCGGCGGGCGACGGCCTGCTCCCCTTTCAGGGCGTGGCGCTCACTGTTGGCCGGGACGGGGACGTTCGTCTCTTCCCGCTCACGCTCGGTGACCGGCTCGAGCTGACGACGTTCGATGGTCCGGCTGAGGGCGTAACGGATGGCACGCACCAGAATACGGACATCGGTTTCGCCCTTGCTCAGGTGGTCCTGGGCCCCGGCCCTCAGCGCGGCGAGGGCAAAGTCGTCCTCATCCTGGTCGCTCAGGACGAGGAGCGGAATGCTCTCCATCGAGCGACAGGCCCCCTCCACCGACCCCAGCCCTTCGGGACCGGGTTGCGGCAGACCGAGCAGGACCACATCGACCCCCTCATGCTCGACAGCCTCGGGGGTGAACGCTCGGTGTTCGACGCGGCTCACTTCGAAGGCGGGCCGATCCACCGAGCGCAGACCGGACGCGATCCGTTCGGCATCGCCGGGATCGTCCTCTACCAGCAGTACACGGATGGATTCGGTGGGAAGGGTATTCAGGTGCGCATGAAATTCGGGGTTTTCTCCCTCGCCGCGCATATCCGACTCCTCTGTGTACGGAAAACCGGGTTCACCATTTGAACCAACAGAGTCTCAGTGCAAACAACGCGCCAAGGGGAAACGATCATTCACTCCTGCTTCCATTGCGCCTGCTTGCGATAGATCGTCGAATCACTGATGCCGAGGCTTCGGGCCGCCTCGCCAACATGGCCATTGCATACCCGCAGGGCGTGTTCGATCGCCTCGCGCTCGACTTCCAGAAGCGGGCGTATGGCCGCCTCGTCAGCCACCCGCGGCGGTTCAACGCCGGGATTCGGACGCGACGATACGACCGACGGCGGTGCACCCGAGTCATTGCCGTCGGCCTGGAGGCTCAGCCTTTCTGCAGTCACCTCCCCCTCCGGATACAGCACCACGACGCGGCGGATCAGGTTCTGCAACTGGCGCACATTGCCGGGAAGCGGATTGTCCAGTAACAGATCCCGAGCATCGCGGGAGAGACCATCGAAACGCTTGCCCTCTTCGGCGGCGTAACGCTGGAGGAAATGGTTCGCCAACCGCAGCACGTCGTCTTCCCGCTCGCGCAGGGGCGGCATCCGCAGCGGCACCACGAACAGACGGTAGTAGAGGTCCTCGCGGAACCGTCCGGCCTCGACCTCGGCCCACGGGTCACGGTTGGTGGCGCAGACAAAGCGGACATCCGACGATTCTTCCTTGCTGCCTCCGACGCGCTGGAAGCGCCGGGTCTGAACGAAACGCAGCAGTTTGCTCTGCAAATCCAGCGGCATATCGCAGATCTCGTCCAGGAACAGCGTGCCGCCATCGGCCCGCGCCGCCGCTCCGACACGGGCGCTGACGGCACCGGTAAAGGCCCCCTTGACGTGACCGAAGACCTCGCTCTCGAGCAGATCCTGGGGGATCGCGGCGCAATTGAGGGTCACCAGCTCCCCATCGTTGCGTGCACTGCGGCGATGGATCGCCTCGGCGCACAACTCCTTCCCCGTGCCGCTTTCGCCGGTCACGAAGACCGTGGCATCACTGGCCGCGACGTTCTCGATGATGCGGTAGACCACCTGCATGGGCGGGGAGGCGCCGACGAACCCTTCAAACTCTTCACATTCGGTCGCCGCCAACCGATGCAGCCGCCGTTCCAGCCGCAATCGTTCCAGCAGGTGGCCCACCGTGAGTTCCAGCCGGTTGCGGTCGACCGGCTTGACCATGTAGTCGTAGGCACCCTGGCGTACCGCCTCCATTGCGGAGTCGGCCCGGTCTTCACTGGTGACGATGATGAGCTCCGGGTTGCCGCCGCCCTCCCGGATCCGGTTGAGCAACTCGAGGCCATGCATGTCGGGCAGCCCGAGATCGAGCAGGAGAACATCCACCGCGTCATCCTGATGGCGAGCGAGGGCTTCGTCCCCACTGCCGGCGACCCGGATGGTACAGCCCGCCTGGCTCAGGAATTCGGCATAGGCCGTGGCCAGCAGTTCATCGTCTTCGACGATCAGCAGGGAGGGAGCAGTGGACATGGTGAACCGGGCCGGTGACAGGTCCCGTTATTTTCCCCAAAATGCAGCCATTCTGCAAATTGCAGCTCAGGAAGGGAGTGCCCTCTACAATCCACCGCGGCCTTCGGTGCGTTCCCTGCCAATGGTCTCGATTCACGCCATGCCGTGCCGCTTGAGCTTGGTGCGCAGAGTGCCACGACTGATGCCGAGGATCTCGGCGGCGCGGCTCTGGTTGCCCCGAGTGTGGACCATGACCCGGTCGAGCAGCGGCGGTTCCACCTGATCGAGGACGCGCCGGTAGAGTTCGACAGGTTGTTCGCCACCGAGGGCATTGAAGTATTCGGCCAGACTCCGGTCCACGCAGCGCTCCAGATGCGGACTGGAATCCACTGCTCTCTCTTCGGCGGGCAGTTTGCGTACAAGGGTCATGCTCTGTTCCATCTTCATGTTCTCCTCCTTTGTTCACTCGCGGTACAGGACGCTTCCCGTAATTCGCGCGATGAGCCTACCGCGAAACCGTTAGTTGATCGTTAATTGAACAACCCGGTCAAACGGCCTGCGGTTTTCGCCGCTTGCCACCAGCCACACCCGGCGGTACGGTCGGTTGCCACTACCAGCGAGGGGGCAAGCGCACCATGGACGCCGACACGAGCACGAGCAGAACCCGTCTGGAGGCCCTGGAGCACGAGGCGACCCTGCATCACGAGGGGGCGGGGGAGGATTTTGTCGCCTTCGTTCGCACCTGCTATCGCGACAGCGCCCCCGAGGACCTCGAAGAGCGCGACATCGCCGATCTGGTCGCCGCCGCCCGCCACCAGTGGCAACTGCTGCACCAGCCCCGACTCTCTGGAGAACGCCACCTGCGCCTCCACGACCCGGCGCCGGAACGCGACAACTGGAGCAGCCCGCATACCGTGATCCATCTTGTCCAGGCCGACAGCCCCTTTCTCATCGACTCATTGCGCATGGCGGTAAACCGCGTCGGTCTGGCCGTCCACTGGGTGGTCCATCCGCTGGTCCGGGTCCACCGCGACGGCGCCGGCCGCGTTCAGGCCATCGGCGAAGGGGAACCGGAGGCGGTCCTGCGACTGGAGATCGACCGTCTGCTCGATGATGACGACCGCCACGCCGCCCTGCGCGCCGAACTCGAAACGACCCTGGACGCGGTGGCTGCAGCCGTCACCGACTGGGCGGCCATGCGCAGCGCCGTTCTACGGGCCGCCGAAGCCACCGCCGGCGCGGAGATGCCCGCCGAACTCCGGGAAGAGGCGAACGCTTACCTGCGCTGGCTCGATGACGACCATTTCACCTTCCTCGGTTTCCGCGCCTACCGACTCGAGCAGGACGCCGACCACCACCTGCGGCTGGTGGCCGAGGGTGGCAGCGGCCTCGGCCTGCTGCGCGGCCCGGAGGCCGATCGCCCCTCCGCCTCCTTCGACCGGCTGACCCCGGCCCAGCGCGCCCTGGCCACCCTCGCGGAGCCGCTGATGCTGACCAAGAGCCGCCATCGCTCGCCGGTCCATCGCCCCGACTACCTCGACCACGTCGGCGTCCGCCGCTTCGACGAGCGGGGCCGGGTCATCGGCGAGTGGCGTTTCGTCGGCCTCTATACCTCCAACGCCCACCACGAGCGACCGCACCACGTGCCGATCCTGCGCCGCAAGATCGCCGAGGTGATGGCGAGTGCCGGGGTGCCGGAACGCAGCCACACCGGCAAGGCCTTCCAGAACATCCTCGAGACCCTGCCCCGGGATGAACTCATCCAGGCCGATTCCGCCTCCCTGCTGGCCACCACCCGCGCCGTGGCCCAGCTCCAGGAACGCCAGCGGGTCCGGCTGCTGCTGCGCCCGGACCCCTTCGCCCGCTTCATGACCGCGCTGATCTATCTGCCGCGCGAGGGCTTCAACACCCGTCTGCGGCTGGCCATCCAGGAGCTGCTGCGCGAGGCCTTCGCCGCCAACGATGTCGACACCCGGGTCTGGCTGGACGACTCGGAGCTGGCCCGGGTCCACCTGCTGCTGCACACCGACGACGGCATCCCGGACCACGATCCCCACGAACTGGAGCGCCGCATCGCCGAGCTCGCCCGCGACTGGGACGACCGCCTGCGGGTCGCACTGGTCGAGGAACACGGGGAATCGCACGGACTCCCGCTGGCTCGCCGCTATCAGGGTGCGTTTCCGCTGGATTACCGCGAGAACCAGGGTCTGGAGGCGGCGCTTTCCGACATCCAGCGCCTGGAGCGGCTCGCCGCCGGCGATCCCCTGCCGGTGGCCCTGCTTCTGGACCCGGCGCGGCCCGACGCCTTGCGACTGCGGCTGCTGCGTCCGGAGGCGCCGTTTCCCCTCTCCGATCTGCTGCCGCTGCTGGAGAACATGGGGGTACGGGTCGCCGGCCAGCGCTCCCACCGCCTGCGGGGAGCCGCCGGCGAAACGGTCTGGCTGCAGGATCTGGGGCTGGCCGAAGGACCGACAGGAGAGCAACCGGAAGCGGTCATCGATGCCTTCCGCGAGGCCTTCCTCGGGATCTGCGCCGGGCGTCTCGAGGATGACGAACTCAACCGCCTGATCCTGCACGCCGGTCTCGACTGGCGCGGGGTCCGCCTGCTGCGCGCCTGTCACCGCTACCTGCACCTCACCGGTCTGCCCTTTACCCGTCCCTACGTCGCAGGCGTTCTGGCGGAGCACGAGGCCATTACCCGGGGGCTGGTGGCCCTCTTCCACGCCCGGTTCGACCCGGACGCGGAGGATGCCGGGCGCGCGGACCGGGAGGCAAAGGAAGGTCGTGCCATCGAGGAGGCCCTCGAGGCGGTGGCGCACGCCGACGCCGACCGCATCCTGCGCCGCTTTCTGGACCTGATCCGCGCGACCATGCGCACCAGCTTCTTCCGCTCCGACAGCGCCACCCTGGCCCTGAAGATCGAACCGGCGCGTCTGCCGGAGCTGCCGCAGCCGCGTCCGGCCCACGAGATCTTCGTTCACGCCCCCCACATGGAGGGGATCCATCTGCGCGGTGGCGACATCGCCCGGGGCGGGATCCGCTGGTCCGACCGGCTGGAAGACTACCGCACCGAGGTCCTCGGGCTGATGAAGACGCAGATGGTGAAGAACGCCGTCATCGTGCCGGTGGGGGCCAAGGGCGGCTTCGTCGCCCGGAGCCCGCACCCCGACGAGACGGAGCCCCGCCAGCGCGGACGCCTCGCCTACTGCGACTTCATTCGCGGCCTGCTGGATCTCACCGACAATCGGGTCGGCGCCGAAGTGGTGCCGCCGCCGGAGGTCGTTCGCCACGACGGTGACGACCCGTATCTGGTGGTCGCGGCGGACAAGGGCACCGCCGCCTTCTCCGACACCGCCAACGCCATCGCCGCCGAGTACGGCTTCTGGCTCGACGACGCCTTCGCCTCCGGCGGCTCCAGCGGCTACGACCACAAGGCCATGGGGATCACCGCGCGCGGGGCGTGGGAGTCGGTGCGGCGCCATTTCCGTGAACTGGAGACCAATCCGGACGAGGAGGCGTTTACGGCGGTGGGCATCGGCTCCATGAACGGCGATGTGTTCGGCAACGGCCTGCTGCTCTCCCGCCGGATCCGGCTGGTTGCCGCCTTCAGCCACCGCGAGGTCTTCATCGATCCCGACCCCGATCCGGAGACGGGATACCGTGAGCGGAAGCGGCTCTTCCACGCCGATCGTGGCGACTGGGCCGACTACGATCCGGCCCTCATCTCCGAAGGGGGCGGGGTCTGGCCGCGCAGCGCCAAGTCCATTCCGCTGCACCCCCGGATCCGCGAACTGCTCGGCGTAAACGACGAAGCGCTGGCACCGGACGCGGTGGTCCGCGCGCTGCTGCGCATGCCGGTGGACCTGCTCTTCAATGGCGCAGTCGGGACCTTCGTCAAGGCCGCCGCCGAGAGCCACGAGGCCGTGGGCGACCGGGCCACGGACGCCGTGCGCGTGGATGCCGAATCACTACGCTGCCGCGTCATCGGCGAGGGCGGTAATCTGGGGCTGACCCAGGCGGCACGCATTGCCTTCGCCCGGCGGGGCGGTCGGGTCTTCGCCGACTTCATCGACAACGCCGGGGGTGTCTCCTGCTCCGACCGCGAGGTGAACATCAAGATCCTGCTGCGGGACGCGATCGACGCCGGCGCTCTGCCGGCCGCCGATCGCGACCCGCTGCTGGCGGAGATGACCGACACCGTCGCCGAACAGGTGCTCGACGACTGCCGCGAACAGACGCTCGCGCTGGCACTGGGCGGGCACACCGCCCGCGAGCGTTTCGACGAACACGCCCGGCTGGCGCGCCAGCTGGAGCGTGCCGGTTACCTGGATCGCACCGGCTGGGCCTTCCCCGACGAAGCGGAGCTGACCGACCGCCAGCGCGACGGGGAATCGCTGACCGCCCCCGAGCAGGCAGTGCTGATGTCGGCGGCGCGCATGGAGCTCTACGATGCCCTGCTGGCTTCGGAACTCTGTGAGGACAGCGACCTGGCCACGGAAGTGAGTGAATACTTCCCTGCGGTCCTCAACCAGCGCTTCGGCGATCTCCAGGACGGCCATCGCCTGCGCCGGGCCATTGCCGGGTCCACGATCACCAACACGCTGGTCAATCGCATGGGGGCGAGTTTCGCCTTCCGTTTGGCAGAGCAGACCGGGGCCGACTATGCCGCCATCGCCCGCGCCTTCCTGGCAGCGCGTCGGATCTTCGATCTGCCCGATCTGTGGCGCGCGGTGGCGGCCCTTGATGGCCGCGTGGCGACCCCGCTCCAGTACGAGCTGTTCACCCATCTGCGGCGCCTGGCCAGTCGCGCCACCCTCTGGCTGCTGCGCAACCGCAGCCGCCACCTGCCCATCGCTGCCACTGCCGGCGCCCTGCGACCCGCAGTGGAGACACTGGCCGGGATGCTGGAGAGCGTGGCCGACGCGGCCGCCGCCGACTCCATCACGCAGCGAGCAGCCGAACTGGACGCGGCCGGGGTACCGGAGCCGCTGGCCAGCGGGATCGCCCGCCTGCCCTTCCTGCTGCCGGCTCTCGATATGGCCGAGATCGCCGAGCTACGGGGCATCCACCTGCACACCACGGCGGCGGTCTATTTCCGGATCGGTGAACAACTGGGACTCGACTGGCTACGGGATCGGATCGGTGCCCTGCCGGCGGCGGGTTTCTGGGAGCGCATGGCGCGCAACGCCCTGCGCGACGATACCGCGCGCCTGCACCGGATCCTCGCCCAGGTGGCGCTGGAAGGCGCGCCGACGGAGAGCGATGCCGAGGGCATCATCACGTCCTGGATGGCGGCCCACGAGGCGCCGCTGGCGCAGTACCATCGCCGGCTGGACGAGCTGCGCGGCGGAAGTGGCGACCTGGCCCAGCTCACCGTAGCCGCCGACGCCATCCGCCGGTTGCTGCGCGGCACCGAGGACGGCTAACGACTACTCGTCGGCCTCGCGGGCGAGCCAGGAGAGTGTTTCCAGGGCCTGGCGCATCGCCCCGGCGTGCGGGGTCACCAGTTGCTGACCGGCGGCGCCGAGCTGCGCCGCCTGGTCGCGGTCGGCCAGCAGCTTTTCCACCCCGTCGGCCAGATAGCGGGGCCCCCCCACCACCACCAGCGCATGGACCGAGTGCAGGGCCACCGCCACCGCCGAGACATTGTTCAGGTTCGGACCCGTCACCATCGGACGCCCCGCGGCGGCCACCGGCGCCGGATTGTGGCCATTGCCGGTCAATGTCCCGCCGACGAAGGCGACATCGCCGAGTACGCAGGCCAGCGGCCGATCGCGCGCACTGTCGATGACATAGACATCGGTGTCGAGCTTCGCCTGGTCGCCGCCGCCGTGACGGACCACCTTGTAACCCTGGTCCTCGAACGGTGCGGCAACGCCGTGGCCCTGACCCGCGCCGGCCGGGACCAGCACCAGCAGCAGATTCGGGTGATTGCCGCGCAAGCCGGCAAAGGTGTCCCGCACGATGCCGGCTTCCTTCGGCTCCACATCCAGGGCGAGCCAGACCGGCCGTTTGTCGCCCCACGCCTCACGCAGCTCGCCGGCCTGTTTATGGTGGGTCCCGCCAGGGGTGGGGGCGTCGAAGCGAATGTCACCGGTGGTGGAAACACCCTCGGGGTCGGGGACCACCGCGCGGTACGCCTCGGCGACCTGGTCGTTCACCGCCGTGACGCCGTCCAGCCACTTCAGGATCCGCCGCTCGCAGCGGCCGCGCCGGGGCAGACCGATGGCATTGAGCAGCAGCACCGGCACGCCGCGCCGCCGCGCCTTGCGCACCAGATTCGGCCGGGTCGGCGTCTCGACCAGCACCAGCAGTCGCGGCTGCAAACGGCGGATAAA
This sequence comes from Pseudomonadota bacterium, assembly GCA_051746205.1. Taxonomy (GTDB): domain Bacteria; phylum Pseudomonadota; class Gammaproteobacteria; order Thiohalospirales; family Thiohalospiraceae; genus Thiohalospira. The sequence goes on along the minus strand of JBNJEU010000056.1, from coordinate 810 downwards.
ACGGCCGGCCGGACCGGCGAGATCCAGCGGGGCGCAGGTGACGTCCACCACCTCGGCATCGGCGAACAGCGCACGGACCATGGCCAGGGCCTCCGGGCCGCCGGTGGTAAAGGTGATACGGCCCTCGCGGCGTCCCTCCATCAGCTGGTACACCAGCGGCGCCGCGGTCTGTACCGCCGCGGGCGTCTCGGCATGGAACCAGAGGCCGTGGGGCTCCCCGACCGGGGGAGCGCCGACACGCCCCGAGCCGCAGGCGCGCGAGCCCTTGCTCAGCAGCAGCCGCCAGAGCATGCCCAGCAGCCAGAAAGGATAGATGAGGCGTCGGCCCCAGGTATGGAAGAAGAGCATGGTCAGGTTCCCTCCGTACTGGTGTTCAGATTCGCGATGTGTTCCAGCAGGCGCTCGGTGGCGCCCCGGTTGCGACGGATCAGCTCCTGGCCTTCCTGCGCCATGCGCCGCCGCCGCGCCGGATCGTCCAGCAGTTCCGCCACCACCCGGGCCAGTCCGCTGGCGTCGGCCACCCGGAGCAGGGCCCCCCGTTCCTCGAGGGTGCATGCGATGGCGGCAAAGTTGAAGTCGGAGGGTCCCAGCAGGACGGGCCGCCCCAGCGCCGCCGGCTCCAGCATGTTCTGCCCCCCCAGAGCGACCAGGCTGCCGCCGATGAAGGCGACATCAGCGGCGGCGTAGAGGGTGGCCAGCTCGCCCATGGTGTCGCCGAGGTAGACCGCTGTCTCCGGTCCCGGTACGCCGTTTCCGCCCCGCCGGACCAGCGCGTGGCCCCGCTCGCGGCAGAGTTCGGCGACCCGGTCG
>JBNJEU010000055.1:0-10997 GCA_051746205.1 Pseudomonadota bacterium | reverse complement strand
GCCGGGATCGCAGGTGGTGTAGCTGGCCCCCGTCAGACGGGTGCGGCCGTCGGGCAGGCGTTCGACATGGTCTGCCTCGCCCCGCGCGTGCTGTTCCGGGACGACGTAGCCGGCACCGCTGAACCGGGTGGTCCCCGCGCGCTCGTCGGCCCTGGCCTTCGTCCCCTCGATCACCAGGGTGTCGTCCCAGTACCGGATGGGGCCCTCGGCGCGCAGGGTCTGGCCCGGTTCATCGATGCGCAGCGTCTCGGCCTCCAGGTGGCGCTCTTCGTCCCGCAGGACCACGTCCCCGGAGAGGATCGAGATGCCGTCCGGTCGCAGTTCCAGGGTGTTCGACTCGGTGCTGACGGCCCCGGAAGGTGGCGGCTCCAGGCGTGGCTCGGGGAAGGTGTAGGGAGTACACAGGGGGAACCGATCGCTGGCGCGGATCTCGGCCTGGGCCGTCGTCGCCAGGGCGAGCAGCGGGAGAAGCACAATGGCGGCGAGGCTGAGGGCGCGCAAGGGTCGGTGTTCCCCGAAGTGATAAAGTCCGGCTGGTCCAGCCGGGTAAAATCGCACAGGGGGCGGGGCGGTTCAATGGCGGGTTTGGCCTCGCCGGAGGTGTTCCGTAGAATGTCGGACATGAATCCGCCCAGTGAAGCCGCCGATACCGACCCGCGCCTGGCCATCCTCCGGTCCTGGCTGGACGAGCGTTTCCCCGGCGATGAGATCATCCTCGAACCGGTGGCTGCTGATGCCAGCAGGCGCCGCTACTTCCGGGTCCGCCTCGGTGAACGCCACTGGATCGCCATGGACGCCCCACCCGAACACGAGGATGCCGGCGGGTTCTGGCGCCTGGCCGACGGCCTGCGCGAACTGGGCCTTCACGCCCCGGAAGTGCTCGACGGCGACGCCGGCCGCGGGTTGCTGCTGCTGGAAGACCTGGGGGATACCCCCTTCAGTCGCGCTCTGGACGAGCGGCCCGCTCGCGCCGAGGCGCTCTATCACAGCGCCGTGGAGACATTGGTGGTCCTGCAACGGAACTGGACCGAGGAACGGCTGCCGCTGGAGGCGTACGACCGCGACCAGCTGCTGGCCGAGGCCGCATTGCTGGTGGACTGGTACTATCCCGAGGTGGCCGGCAAACCGTGCCCGCCGGATGTTCGACAGGCGTATTTCGAGGCCTGGGATGCGGTGCTGCCCGAGGCTTCGAAACTGCCCGCAACCATGGTGCTGCGTGACTATCATGTGGACAATCTCATGGTCCTCCCGGAGGACCGATCGGGTTGCGGCCTGCTGGACTTCCAGGACGCCCGGGCCGGTTCCCCGGCCTATGACCTGGTCTCGCTGCTGCGCGACGCCCGCCGCGACGTGCCGGAGGGGCTGGAGCAGACGCTGTTCGAGGCCTTCGCCGACCAGCGTCCGGAACTCGACCGCGCCGAGCTGGCGTGCGCCTACTGGATCCTCGGGGCCCAGCGCAATGCCAAGATCCTCGGGATCTTTACCCGCCTGGCCCGGCGGGACGACAAGCGGACCTACCTGCCTCACATTGAACGGGTCTGGCGCCTGCTGGCCGTCGAGCTGGCCCAGCCGGCCCTGGGGCCGGTGGCCGCGTGGTTCGAACGCGCGATCCCGCCCGAGTGGCGACACGTCCCGGTCCTCGACGAGGAAGGCGAATGAGGGCGATGGTCCTGGCCGCCGGGCGCGGCGAGCGGATGCGTCCGCTGACCGACGACTGCCCCAAACCGCTTCTGCCCGTGGCCGGGCGTCCCCTCATCGGCCACCATCTCACCGCACTGTCGGCGGCCGGGATCCGGGAGGTGGTGATCAACCACGCCTGGCTGGGCGAGCGCATCGAGGCGGCCCTGGGCGATGGTACTGAATACGGTCTGCACATTCGTTATTCCCCCGAGGATCCGGCCCTGGAGACCGGTGGCGGGATCACGGCGGCCCTGCCATTGCTTGGTCCCGAACCCTTTCTGGTGGTCAACGGCGATGTCTGGACCGATCTTGCCTTCGCGACGCTGCCGTGGGAGGCCTTCCGGGCCGATCCGGAACGTCTCGCCCATCTGGTCCTGGTGCCGAACCCGGAGCACCATCCCGGCGGCGACTTCAGCCTGGAGGCGGGGCGGGTCGGCGCCTGTGAAGCGGGGCCGTGCTGGACCTTCTCCGGCATCGGCCTCTATCGTCCGGAACTGTTCGCCGGCCGCTCGGTCGAACCCTTTCCATTGGGGCCCGTGCTGGCCGAGGCCGCCGCGGCGGGGCGGATCGGCGGGCAGCTCCATCGGGGCGGCTGGCTCGATGTCGGCACGCCGGAACGGCTGGCCGAACTGCGCGCACGTTTCGCTCCGGAGCCCGGGGCCGATCATTGCCCCGATTGACGGGCAAAACGCTTTTATTTCCGGATTCCGATACGCTAGAGTAGCCATGAGACCCGGAAACGGACGGACTGGACAAGCACAATGCGTGGAAAGCGGACTGCGGGGATGATTCTGGCCATGGCGTCGGCCTGCTTCTGGCTGATGCCGGCAGCGGCCGTGGAGGTCGAGCCCATTCTCGAACGCATGGAACAGGGTGACCTCCGGGCAGCGCGTGAACAACTCGACCGGCTCGGGAACGAACAGCCCGATCATCCCCAGATCCGCTTCCTCGAAGCGCGCCTGCTGGCGAAGGAGGGTGATGTGGACGCGGGCATCGAACGGCTGGAGGCGCTGCTCGAGGACCACCCCGATCTCCCGGCGGTGTACAACAATCTGGCTCGTCTGTACGCCGGCGAGGGTCGGATGGAAAAGGCCCGCGACCTGCTGGAGGCCGGTCTCGCCACCAGCGAGACCTACGCCAGGCTCTATCAGAACCTGAGCACCATCTACGTGGAGATGGCGCGTCAGTCCTATGCCCAGGCCCTTCAGCTCGAGGGCGAGAACGGGCCGGCTGCCGAACTGAACGAGGTGGCGCGGCTGGAAACCGTAAACGGATCCGCGTCCCGCGTCGGCATGGTGGCCACAGCCGATGATTCCGAGTCCGAAAGCGTTGCGACGCCGCGGCGGGATGAAAAGTCCACCGCAGCCATCACGGACTTCGAGATGAGCGAGGAGGAGCGCGCGGCGGTGGAAGCGCTGAAGCGCTGGGCACGAGCCTGGACGGCCCAGGATGTGGACGGCTATCTGGGCTACTACACCGACGAGTACAGCCCGGACGGCATGGGCCGCGGGGCCTGGCGGGAACAGCGGGATCGCCGCCTGTCCGCCCCCGACTGGATCGAGGTGGAACTCCGTGGTGCGCGCGCCTACCGGATGCGTGCCGACGAGATCGTGGTGGTGGTGGAGCAGGACTACACCTCCAATACTTACAGCAGCCTGACCCTGAAATCCTTCACCATGGTCCGTGAGAATGAAGGCTGGCGGATCGCCGCAGAAGAGTCCATTCGGGACATCCAGCGATGAACGCACGGCTGGCGAAGTGGTGCGGCCTCGGACTGGCCGGCATCACCGGGTTCAGCGTGGCGATGACCACCGCCATCGGTAGTGAGCGACTCGCCTTCTTCAAGGGCGCAGACCAGCCCCTTGCCCTGGTCGATGATCCGCGACCCGCCCGGTCCCCGGAGTCGGGCCGGGAGAGCGGGAAGGGGTCCCGTGCTACTTACGCTGAGGCCGGTGGTGGTGGTGAGAGACACGCTCTGGACCGTGCCATGCGGCGACTCGAACAGCGGATCAGCCGAGATCGGAGCGATTTCGAGGCGCGCCTGTTGCGGGGCCTGATCCACTTTCGCAGAGGGGCCCACGACGAGGCCCTGAAGGACATGGAAACGCTGGTGGAAAAGGCGCCCGAGTTCCATCTGGCCCACCTGGTGCGAGGGGATCTGCTCCTCAGTCGGTCCCGGGCCGTTACCGATGTCGGCGATAACGGCCTCATCAGTTCCATGGATACGGATTCCGGCGACACCGATCTGTCGCGGGAGGCTCTGCGTCACGAGGCGCGGGTGCGGCTCGAGGGCTATCTCGAATCGCTCTCTCCCGATCGGGTGCCGGCTGCCCTGCTGGCCCTCGGCGAGGATATGGAAACCGCCATTCTGGTGGACAAGTCCAGGAATCGACTCTATCTCTACGAGAATGCCGGCCCCGGTGAACCGCCGCGGCGGATCCGCGACTACTATGTCAGCACCGGTCAGGCCGAGGGCAACAAGTTCGTCGAGGGGGACCTGCGCACGCCGGAAGGCGTCTACTTCGTCCAGCGCTACATCGCCGACAGCAACCTTCCGGACCTCTACGGCAAGGGGGCCTTTACCCTGAACTACCCCAACGCCTGGGATGAGCGTCAGGGCAAGACCGGTTACGGGATCTGGCTGCACGGTACCGAGAGTGGTTTCTACAGTCGGCCACCGCTGGACAGCGAGGGGTGCGTGGTGATGCCGAATCTCGACCTGGAGGCCATCAAGCCTCACATGGAGCCGGGGCGCACGCCGGTGATCATCGCCGAGCGGCAGGAGTGGCTGACCCTCGACGCCTGGAAGGAGCGCCGCGCCGAACTCGAGGCCGCGGTGGAGGGCTGGCGCGGGGACTGGGAGAGCATGGACACCGAGCGCTATCTCGCCTGGTACGACGAGGAGTTCTGGAGCCCGAACAGGGAACGCGCCGAGTGGGGCGCCTACAAGGAACTGGTGCTGGCCGGCAAGACCGAGCAGAGCATCGAGCTGGACAACCTGACCCTGCTCGGGTATCCCGCCGGCGCTTCCGATGGCGAACGGCTGGTGGTCGCTCGGTTCCGGCAGGACTACGATTCCAACAACTACAGCGCGGTGATGAACAAGCGCCTCTATCTGCGTCGCGACCATGACGGCTGGAATGTCCTCTTCGAGGGCCCCGCCGACTAGGCCCCTATTCGACCACTTCGCCGGCGGCCTGCCGGTCGGCATGGTAGGACGACCGCACCATCGGCCCGCTGGCCACTCGCTCGAACCCCATTTCCCGCGCCCGCTCGGCCAGAGCGGCGAACTCGTCCGGATGGACATAGCGATCCACCGGCAGATGGGTGCTCCCCGGCGAGAGATACTGGCCGAGGGTGAGCATGGTCACCCCGTGGGCGCGCAGATCCGCCATCACCGTCTCTACCTCGTCCAGGGTCTCGCCGAGGCCGAGCATCAGCCCCGACTTGGTCGGGATGGCCGGATGCGCCTCGCGGAAGCGGGCCAGAAGCTCCAGCGAGTGGCGATAGTCGGCCCCGGGGCGCGCCTGGCGGTAGAGGCGGGGAACGGTCTCCAGGTTGTGGTTGAAGACGTCGGGCAGTCCCGCCTCGAAGGTCGCCAGCGCCACCTCCATGCGGCCGCGAAAATCAGGGGTCAGGATCTCCACCCGGGTGCCCGGACTGGTCTCGCGCAGGCGGTTGATGCAGTCGACGAAATGCGCGGCGCCACCGTCGCGAAGATCGTCGCGATCCACCGAGGTGATCACCACGAAGCGCAGCCCCATGGCGGCCACGGTCTCGGCCAGTTGTCGGGCCTCGTCGGGATCCACCGGCTCCGGTCGGCCGTGGGCGACGTCGCAGAACGGGCAGCGGCGTGTGCAGACCTCACCGAGGATCATGAAGGTGGCCGTACCGTGGGCGAAGCACTCGCCGAGATTCGGACACGAGGCCTCCTCGCAGACGGTCACCAGGTTGTGGTCGCGTAATACGCCCTTGAGTCGGACCACTTCGGGATGGGTCGGCGATTTCGCCCGGATCCAGTGCGGTTTCGGCTGCGGTTTCTCCGCCGGGACCACCTTGATGGGGATGCGGCTGGTCTTGGCCGCGCCCTTGCCCGGATGCGGGGTGCGTGGAGCGGTCTCGTCATCGGCCGGCGACATGGGGGGATTCTCCCGGTTCGGTGGTGAGCAGGGGGGCGCCGAGGCGAGCGGCGAAGGCGCGGGCGAGTTCGTCGCCCACCGCCCCGGTCTCCGCGGGGCCGCCCAGTCGAGCCAGATCGGTCACGGCGAGGTCACGGTACCCGCACGGGTTGATGCGGTCAAAAGGGGCGAGATCCATGGCCACGTTCAGGGCCAGGCCGTGGTACGCCCGGCCGTGACGGATCCGCAGGCCCAGGGCGGCGATCTTGGCATCGCCGACATAGACTCCGGGGGCGTCGCGCCGGGTGGTTCCGGCCAGACCGTGGGCGGCCAGCAGGTCCCGGACCGCCTCCTCCAGCGCGTCGACCAGGGCGCGGACGCCGAGGCCGCGTCGACGCAGATCGACGAGGGTATAGAGGACCACCTGTCCGGGGCCGTGGTAGGTCACCTGGCCGCCGCGATCGATGGCGACCACGGCCGTGACGCCGGGATCCAGCAGGTGGCTCCGATCGGCGTTGCGACCCAGGGTGTAGGTGGGCGGGTGCTCCACCAGCCAGCATTCGTCCGGCGTGGTCGCCTCGCGTCCCTCGGTGAAATCGCGCATGGCGCGCCAGATCGGCTCATAGGGGCGCCGGCCCAGCCGACGGAGATGGAGCGGCGAGCTCATAAGGTCATCAGTACCAGTTTGCTGGCATGCAGGTCGCGGTAGATGGCTTCGAGCTGCTGGCGGCTCTCCACCCGGACTTCCACCGTCAGCGACACGTAGCGGCCGTTGCTGCTCGGCCGGCGCTGAACGGTTCCCATGTGTTCGGGTTGCAGATGGCGGGCGATGATCCCGGTGACCTCGGCGGCAAAGCCGTCGCTGTCGCTTCCCATGACCTTCAGGGGAAAGTCGCAGGGGAAATCCAGGGGGGTGTTGGTCTCGTCGAACATACCTCGATTATACCGTTTCTTCCGGCCCCTCGCGCAGGCGCGCCTTGTAGGCCTGGTAGACGGCATCGATGCGCCCCCAGACCGGGCCTGGACGGCCGTCCCCCACGGGCCGGCCATCAAGCCGGGTGACGGCCATCACCTCCTTGGTCGAGGAGGTGAGCCAGATCTCGTCGGCTGCGCACAGGTCGTCCCGGTGGAGGGGTGCCTCCTCGGCCGGCAGGCCCTCGGCCCCGGCCAGCTCCAGAACCAGATCGCGGGTGATCCCGGGCAGCAGGTCGGGACCCTTGGGCGGGGTGCACAGGACGCCGTCGCGCACCACGAAGACATTGCTGGCGGCGCCTTCGGTGACGATCCCGTCACGGATCAGGATGGCCTCGTCCGCACCCGCCTCCTGCGCCTGCTGGCGAAGCAGCACATTGGGCAGCAGCGAGATGGACTTGATGTCGCAGTGGCGCCAGCGCGGGTCATCGATGGCAATCGCGGCCAGTCCGCGTGCCCGGGTGTCGGTGTCGGGGCTCTTCAGCGGTGTGGCCATGGCGAAGACCGTGGGTGGCACGTCCGGCGGGAAGGCGTGATCCCGCCGGGCCACGCCGCGCGTGATCTGCAGATAGAGCGAGAGATCACCGCCGCCGTTGTGCCGGATCAGGTCATCCAGGACCCCGGCCCAGTCGGTATCGGAATGCGGGTTGTCCATCCTGACCAGCCGCAGACTCCGGGCCAGGCGGGCCAGGTGGTGGTCGAGCCGGAAGGGGTGGCCGCCGTAGACCGGGACCACTTCGTAGATCCCGTCGCCGAAGATGAACCCGCGGTCCAGAACGGGGATTCGGGCCTGCTCCAGAGGCATGAACTCGCCGTTGAGATAGACGGTCTCGGCGTTCGCCATGGCTCAGTTGAACAGCAGGATGACGTTGTCCACCAGACGGGTCCAGATGCCGCCTTCCTCCACGTCCTCCAGCGCGACCAGCGGACGTTCGGCGAGCACCTGGTCGTCGATGGTGATCGCCAGGGTGCCGTAGCTTTCACCGGCGCTGGCCGGGGCCATGAGGGCCTGCTCCAGGGTCATGGAGGCCTCGAGCTGATCGTACTGGCCACGCGGGATGGTCACATGGAGCGGCTCTTCGATCCCCAGCGCCAGCTCCTCCTTTTCGCCCTTCCAGATGCGGATGTCGGTGAGTCGGGTGTCGGCGTCGTAGAGGCGGTGGGTGGTATAGAAGCGGAAACCGTGGTTGAGCAGCTTCTGGGTCTCCTGGGCGCGCGCCTCCTCGCCTGCGGTCTTCATCACCACCGAGATCAGACGCATGCCGTCGCGCTCGGCGGAGGTCACCAGGCCGTAGCCGGCCGAACGGGTGTGGCCGGTCTTCAGGCCGTCCACGTGCGGATTGCGCCAGAGCAGACGGTTGCGGTTGTACTGGGTGATGCCGTTGTAGGTGTATTCGCGCTCCGCGTACCAGGAATAGAAGTCCGGGAAGTGCTCGATGACCGCCCTGGCGAGGACCGCCATGTCGTGGGCGGAGGTGTACAGATCGTCTTCCGGCAGACCCGAGGCGTTGGTGAAACGGGTGTTGTCCATGCCGAGATTGCGGGCGTGTTCGTTCATCAGCCCGGCGAACGCGTCCTCGGAGCCGGCCACGTGTTCGGCCAGGGCCACACTGGCGTCGTTGCCCGACTGGATGATCAGCCCCTTGAGCAACTCCTCCACCGAGACCTCGCTGTTGACCTCGACGAACATGCGGGAGCCGGGCATGCGCCAGGCCGCCTCGCTGATCCGGACTATCTCGTCCAGGGCGACGTTGCCCTTCTCCAGTTCGTGGAACACGGTGTAGGCGGTCATGAGTTTGGTCAGACTCGCCGGCTCCATCCGCTCGTGGGCGTTGTTCGAGGCAATGACGTGGTCGCTGTGGTAATCCACGAGGATGTGGGAGCCCGCGGCGATCTCCGGCACGGCCGGAACCATGGAGAAGTCGACCGCGCCGGCGGGGGCGAACGGAAGCAGGCCGCAGACCAGAGTCAGGAGCCAGCGATGGATGTTGTGACGGATGGACTTCATTGTCGTGTTCTGGACCAGTAGGGTTTGGGTTGAGGACGGGGCGTCATTGTAAAGGCAACCGGCACACGGCCATAGCATTGCCGGGAACTATTCCTGCACGATGACCGGTTCAATGTTCAGTTCGGCCAGGCGGCGCGCCATGCGATCGGCCGCGCCGGCGCTGCCCAGGGGGCCGATGCGCACGCGGTGGACCCCGTCCTTGCGCTGGATCTCCACCGGCTCGATGGCCTCGTTGCCGGCCAGCTGGTTGCGAAGGCGGCGCGCATTGGCCTCGTTACCGAACGCACCGACCTGCAGGAACCAGTGATTGCCCGGCGCCGGTACCTCCTCGTCTTCCGGCACCACGGGGGCGGACGGTTCCGCCGGTCGCGCACGGGCCGTGGTGGTCTTTGGTGCGGGTTCCGGCTTTGTGCCGGGAACGATGGTGCGCACGCGCACCGGCGCCGTGCCGGAATCATGGAAGCCCAGGCGATAGGCCGCAGCGTAGGAAAGGTCGATGATCCGGTCTTCATGGAACGGCCCGCGATCGTTGATCCGGACGATGACGCTGCGGCCGTTGTCCAGGTTGGTGACCTCGGCGTGGACCGGAATGGGCAGCGTCTTGTGGGCCGCCGTCATGGCGTACATGTCGTAGTCCTCCCCGCTGGAGGTGCGCCGACCGTGGAACTTGGTGCCGTACCAGGAGGCGGTACCCTCCTCGTCGTAACCGACGTTGGTGTCCTTGAGGTAGTAGGTCGTGCCGAAGACCTCGTAGGAATCGGGATTGCCGTACTGGCTGAGAGGCAGGGCGCGGGGCTCGGGATCGGCGACATGGTCGAGATCCACCGGCCCGGACGGACCGCTGTCTCCCTGTTCGCTGACGGACAGGCTGCCACAGGCGGCGAGCAGGGGAAACAGCAGGGCGAGGAGGCCGGTGCGAACCAGTGAGCCATGAAGACACGGGACGACACGAGCACCCATCAGCCATCGCTCTCCCGCAGTTGGTCCTCGATGGTATGACCGAGTTGATAGACGGCCATGGCATAGAGTTCACTGTGATTGTATCGAGTAATGGCGTAGAAATTGCGGTAGCCGAGCCAGAAGTCGTGCCCCTCGGGTTGCTCGAAACGCAGCAGGGCCGCTTTGCGGTCCTCGTTGGCGACCTCCTCGTCGGCCGGCTCGAAACCCCGCTCGATGTAGTCGGAGACCGGGAGGGTGGGACGCGGGCCCTTCTCCAGCAGTTCTTCCACGTCGTCGTCACTGGACGAATTTTCCAGCGGGGTGGCGATGGGCTCGCCCCGCTCCCAGCCGTGCTCGGCCAGATAGTTGGCCACCGAGCCGATGACGTCCGGCCAGCTCGACCACAGGTCGCGGCGACCGTCGCCATCGAAGTCCACGGCGTAGCTCTGGAACGAGCTGGCGATGAACTGCGGATGCCCCATGGCGCCGGCATAGGAGCCCTTGAGCCCCTTCGGGTCGAGCTGTTCGCCGCGGGTCATGACCAGGAAGGTCTCCAGCTCGCGGCGGAAGAAATCGGCGCGGGGCGGATAGGCGAAGCCCAGCGTGCCCAGGGCGTCCAGCACGTCGTGGGAGCCGGCATGGCGTCCGAAGCGGGTCTCCACCCCGATGATGGCGACGATCACCGCCGGGTCGACCCCGTATTCGGCCTCGGCCCGTTCCAGGGTCTCCCGGTGTTCCTCCCAGAAACGCGCGCCTTCGCTGATGCGGCTCTCGCCGAGGAAGATCGGTCGATACCGGTGCCAGGGCAGCCGCTCCGCCGGACTGGTGATGGCGTCGATGATCCCTTCGTTGACCTCGCGGTCCTCGAACAGGTCAATGAGCCGCTCACGGTTGAAGTGGTGTTCCTCGACCATGTGGTCGAGGAAGTCGTCGAATCCGGGCTGTTCGGTGACGGGATCGGCGCTGGCTTGAGCGATCGATGCCAGTGCGGCAAGGAGCAGGACGGCGAGGGTTCGCATGTTTCGTGGTTTCCCGGTCAGTAACGCAGCCATGTTAGCCCAATGCATGCCGCTGTCAACGGCCCCGCGCTGGCGCGGATGATTCAGTGCAGATCAATGGATCAGGAAGCGTCGATGGTTGTGGATCGCCATGAGGATCCCGAAGCTGGCAATGAGGGTGACCAGCGAGCTGCCGCCATAGCTGATCAGGGGCAGCGGGAGGCCGACCACCGGCATCAGCCCCATGACCATGCCGATGTTGACGAAGACATAGATGAAGAA
>JBNJEU010000054.1:0-11109 GCA_051746205.1 Pseudomonadota bacterium | reverse complement strand
AGCTGGCTGTTCAGGGTGGGCCAGTCGGGCCACCAGTACTGCAGCGCAAACCCCCGGAAGGTGAAGTTCCAGACGAAGAACGCCCCCAGATAGACCACATAGTGGAGATACATCGGCTCCCGGGTGGAACTGAAGATCAGGGCGTTGTAGAGCAGCATCGCCAGCAGGGCGCCGTAGTAGAGCCCGTAGATCAGCTGCGATTGCTGGCTGCTCTCGTTGAAATCGCCGTAGGTCCAGAGTCTCAGGGGGACGGCCTCGTGCAACCCGTCGTGGGTGTCCAGCCGCAGGTAGAGGGTCGCCTCGCCACCCGGGGCCAGCTCCACCGGAAAGACGAAATGGCGGTGATGCACCGGTCGCGACTCGAACGGGCGCCGATTGCCGGTGAGGTGGCTGGCCACCGGTTCTCCGTCCTTCACCACGTGCAGGTCGACGTAGTCCTGCAGCGGCGTGGCCACCTCGAGCAACCGCTGGACCGGTGCATCGGACGGGTTGGTCAAGCGCAACCGGACCCACCAGGCATCGTCATCGAAGCTGAAGTTCAGGGCATCGTCCCCGTCGGCGGGACGCCACTGTTCGGGCGAGGCATTCCGGACCTGCTCTACTGCCCTCTGCGGTTCATCGGGCTGCACGTCCACATGGGGGATGACGTTGACCGGGCCATCCATGGTACTCGTATCCACAGCCGCTGTGGCCATCCCGCTCACGAAGAGCAGGATGAGCGGCAGGGCTCCACGATACCACGCCATCCAGGCCGTTCCATTTTTCACGCACCGACTCCTGTTATTCCGTGTGGCGAGCACACCCCGCGCACAGAGGCACTGCTCGCGGGCCATGGTGCCCTACGCCTATCCCACTTTGAACACGGATATTGTCAAACACTTGTAAAATCCCTTGCCGAAATTTGTGAACAGCTCCCCACGATCTCGAAACACCCCCGGGCACATCGACACACATCCCTGTACACTGATCGCGATGGGCCGACGCAATCACACCATCCCCGGCCTTCTGGCCCCCCTGCTCGCGCTGGCGCTCTGCGCGCCGCTCCCGGCGGCGGAGACGGCCCCGTTCGAGATCACGGACGCCCCGCAACAAGCCCTCGACACGGCCTTCACCGTCCATTTCAACCACGGCGATCCGCTGACCCTGGACGAGGCCCGTGCCCGCACGGCCAATGGCGCGTTCGAACCGCTGCCGCAGGATTCCGCCACGGCCACCAACTTCGGCCTCACGGATGCCGAGATCTGGTTGCGAGCCGAGCTGCGCACACCACGGGAGACGGCACCGCGCTGGCTGCTGGAGATCGCCCACGCCTCGCTGGATCGGGTGGATGTCTACTTCGCCGACGGCGAAGGGCCGTTCAGCCACCAGCGCTCGGGGGACCGCATCCCGTTCAGCGACCGGCCACTGCCGCACCGCCACCACGTCTTCGAACTGCCGCTGAAACCGGCGAGCCAGGCCATCCTCTACCTGCGGGTGGCGTCGGAAGGGACACTGACAGTGCCGACCCGCCTCTGGCAGCCGGACGCCCTCTGGCACCGGGACCAGTCCGACTATGCGGCGCTGAGCGTCTATTACGGCCTGCTCCTCGGCCTGCTGGTCTACAACCTGTTCCTCTACCTCTCCCTGCGCGACCCGCTCTACCTGATCTACGTCGCCTTCATCGGCTCGCTGGCGGTGGGGCTGGGCGGGCTCTCCGGGCTGGTCGGCCAGTTCCTCTGGCCGAACACCCCGACCCTGGGCCACCTCGCGCCCACCGCCGGGGTCTCGCTGGCCGGCTTCTTCGGCACCCTGTTCGTCCAGCGCTTCCTCGGCGACACCCCGCGCCGACTCCGGCTCGGCTGGTTCATGCCGCTGATGACGGCGGGGTACATCACCACCTTCCTGCTGGCGGTCCTCTGGTCGTACCATTTCGCCGCCATCGGGGTGAATCTGCTCTCGCTGGTCTTCGCGATCGGAGCGCTCTTCCTGGGCGCGGTGAGTCTCTACCACCGCCAGCCCGGGGCGCGCTTCTTCGTGCTCGCCTGGGTGGCCCTGCTGCTCGGGGTCATCATCATCGCGCTGCACAACATCGGTGTGCTGCCGTCGAACTTCGCCACGGCCAATGCGCTGCTCATCGGCTCCGGGGCCGAGATGCTGCTGCTCTCGCTGGCCCTGGCCGACCGCATCAACACCATCCAGCGCGCGCACGAGAGCGCCCAGGCCGAGGCCATCGAGGCCAAGCACGCCCTGCTGGAGGCCACGCGCGAGAACGAGCGCCTGCTGGAGAGCCGCGTCGCCGAGCGCACCCGCGAGCTGGAGGACGCCAACGCGCGCCTGCGGGAGAGCCGTGAACAGTTGCAGCACCAGGCCAACCACGACGAACTCACCGGTCTGGTCAACCGCAAGCTGCTGGCCGACCGGCTGGAGCACGCCCGCGCCCTCGCGGCCCGCCAGGGCGAGCGCTTCGCAGTGCTGGTGGTGGATCTCGACCAGTTCAAGCCGATCAACGACACCCACGGCCACGCGGCGGGCGACGCGGTCCTGATGGCGGTGGCCCGGCGCCTGCGGGAGAACGTGCGCGCCTCGGACACCGTCGCCCGCACCGGCGGCGACGAATTCGTCGTCATCCTGGAGGCGATACACGACCGGGCCGAGGCCCTGAGCATGGCCGAGAAGCTCGCCGCCGCCATCGAGCCCCCCATCGAGGTCCCCGACGAGGACACGCCGTTGCGGATCGGCGCCAGCATCGGCGTCGGCCTCTACCCCGACGACGGGGACGAGCCCACCGCCCTGATGCGCAGCGCGGACCACGCGATGTACCAGCGCAAAAGGGGACAGTCCCCGATCTGACGAAAAGGGGACTGTCCCCTTTTGCTGTCATCAGAATGTCACTGGCCTGCCATGGAACCTCGGGGTAGAGTCATCCGCACTGTGTTTCATGCAGGTGTTGTGACCATGTCCGTATCCCGTTCCACCCGCCATCCGTTGCGAACGTCATGACCACCGCGATCGCCCTGTTCGAAGGACTGGCCCGGTCGTTCGGATGGTGGCTGCGGGCGCTGGTCGCCTGGCGGGATCCGCTGGCGCCCATGAGCGCGCGCCGCGTCGGGATGCTGCTCGTCGGCATGCCGCTCTTCCTGCTGCTCCAGCTCGGGCACATCGTCGGCCTTCTGCTGGACGAACTGCTGTTTTCCGGCTATCGCCGCACGGCCGTGGAGCGCCCGCTGTTCATTACCGGCATCCCGCGCAGCGGGACCACATTCCTCCACCGGACCCTGGCGGCGGAGACGGAGGCGTACACGACCCTGACCACCTGGGAGGCGGTGCTGGCCCCCTCCATCACCCAGCGCCGTCTGATCCGCGCCCTGGCCCGACTGGACGGGGCCCTGGGCGGCCGGGGCGCCGCCGGGCTGAACGCCCTGACCCGCCGCATCACCGGCGATCTCGATGCGATCCACGCCGTGGGGATGGGTTCCGCGGAGGAGGATTACCTGACGCTGCTCCCGGCGGGCGGCTGTTTCGTCCTCCTGCTGGCCTTCCCCGGCGCCCCCGGGCTGCGGGCGCTCGGCCGGGCGGACCGCGCTCTGTCGGCGGGGCGCCGGCGCCGGTTGCTGCATCTCTATCGGCGCCTCCTGCAACGCCACCTGTATGCCGACGGGGGCGAACGACGGCTGCTGTCCAAGAACGCCGCCTTCGGCGGATGGGTGGACGGGCTCCGGGAGACCTTCCCCGACGCGCGCTTCATCCTCTGCCTGCGGGAACCGGAGGCCGCGTTCAGCTCGCAGATCAGCGCCGTCGCCGGGGCCGGTACGCTGTTCGGCACGGCGGTGGACCGCGCGCCTTTCCAGACGCTCTTTCTGGAGCTGCTGGCCGCCACGCTGGATCACCTCGCCGGGACGATTCCCGACTGGCCACGGGAGTGCGCCGTGATCGTGGACATGGACGACCTGCGCGCGGAGCCGGCCACGACCATCCTCTCGGCACTGGCGCGCCTCGGGGAGTCACCGGGAACGGCCCTGACCGCCCGCCTGGCGGCGCTGTCGGCGGTGGGCTCCGGCTCCGCCCACCACCATGCCGTCGAGGATCTCGCCCTCCCGCGCGAACGGCTGACCAGCCGGCTGCGACCCGCCTACCGGATCCTGATGGCCGATCCGCACCGGGTCGGGGACACGCCGTGACGACCCTGGGCACGACAACCGTTCCCGTATCCGGAGAGGCGACTTTTGCCCCCGCGCCGGAAGAGCTGCGCGTAGCCGTCTTCTCGGACGCGCTCCCCGAACGCAACGGGACCGGGGCCTACTATCACGATCTCATCGGCCAGCTGGCACCACGAGTTGCCGAGGCCCGCGTGCTGCATCCACGCCCCCGGGAGGGGCGACTTCGCCTTTCCCTGCCGTTACCGGGAGACTCGAGCCAGCGCTATGTGCCCCCGAACCTTCTCCGGATCCGGCGGGAGATGGCCACGCTGCGGCCTCACATCATCGTCGGTGTCACGCCCGGCCCCTTCGGCCTGCTCGGCGCCCGTCTGGCGCGACAACACGGCTGCGGCTTCATCTCCGCCTTCCATACCCATTTCGAGGGCCTTGCCGATCTGTACTGGGGTCCGTTCGGACGCCGCTTCGCCATCCATGTGCTCAATCGCATCAATCACCATCTCCACCGCCAGAGCGCAACCGTTCTGGTCAACAACCGCGATCTCGACCCCGTCGTGCGCAATCTCGGGGCCCCGGCGGTCGATCTCATGGGCACTCCGCTGGAGAGGTGTTTCCTGGAGGCAGAACAACCGCCCCTTCCCCGACAGCTCGCGCGCGTGGGGTTCGCCGGACGGCTCGCGGCGGAGAAGAACATCGATGCGATCCTCGAGGCGGCGCTCCGGCGCCCCGATCTCCAGTTCGTCATCGGCGGCGACGGGCCACTGCGCCCGCGCGTCGAGGAGGCCGCCGCGCGCCTGGAAAATCTCGACTATCGCGGCTGGCTCGAGCGGGCGGACCTGCTCGCCCTGATGGACACCATCGATCTCCTGCTGCTGCCGTCACACCAGGAGACCTTCGGCTCGGTCGCGCTGGAGGCCATGGCCCGGGGGCGCCCGGCCCTGGTCTCCGCCAGTGCCGGGATCCACGACTGGCCGGAACTCGCCCCCGCTCTGTTCACGCTCCACGCGGGCGACGATCTGGCCACCCTCCTCGAGGACCTGCGAGAACAACCCGACGCCCTCACCGCCGCCGCCGAAGCCGCCCACGAGGCGGCACGACGGCTCAATGATCGCACCATCGAGCACTGGCTGGCGGTACTGACGCGCCACGCCCGCGAGGGGCGCGGATGAAGGCGCTGATCGCCATCCACGACGTCATGCCGGAGACCCTGACGCGCGTCGAGGGGCTGATCACCGAGGTCCGGCGAGCGGGCCACTCCGCCGTGACGCTGCTCGTCGTCCCCGGCCGGGACTGGTCGGAGACGGAGCGGGCCCGGCTCGACCAGTGGCAACGGCAGGGCATGGAACTGGCCGCCCACGGCTGGTCCCACACCATCGAGGGGTTCGGGGGCCTCTACCACCGCCTTCACGGGGCGTTCATCTCGCGCCGGGCCGCCGAACACCTCGCCCTCGAGCCGACCGCCATCGAGCACCGAATGCGAGCGGCCGCCGACTGGTTCGCACACCACGGCCTGTCGGTGCCAACCACCTACGTCCCGCCCGCCTGGGCCCTCGGCGCGATCGGGAGAGAGGCGCTGATCCGCCTTCCGTACCGCCGGATCGAGATCATGCGCGGCTTCCTGGACCCCGCCGACGGCCGCCTGCACCGCCTGCCGCTGACCGGATACGAGGCCGACACGCCACTGCGACAACACGGGCTGCACGCCTGGAACCGCGGTCAGGAATGGCGGGCCGGCCACCGGGATCGCCCCCTGCGCATCGCCCTCCATCCACACGATGCGCACCTGCGCCTGGCCCCGCAGATGCGGGCGATCCTGAGCCGGGTCGACCGGGCCCTGCGCTATGATGAGCTCTGAAAGAAGGAACCGCCCCACCCCCTTCCCACGTCCCCGTTTCTGTGCCATAACGCGCGGCATGAGCACACCTACCGACACCGCATCGAAGCTGGTCATCGGCTGGCGCGAATGGATCCATCTGCCGGAACTCGGCCTGCCGCCGATCAAGGCGAAGGTCGACACCGGGGCGCGGACCTCGGCCCTGCACGCCTTCGAGCTGGATGTGGAGGAGACCGCCGACGGCCCCTTCGTGAACTTCGCCATCCACCCGGAGCAGGGGCCGGACAGCGTGGTGGCGCGGGTCCGCGCACCCATCGTCGACCAGCGCGAGGTCACCGATTCCGGGGGCCACAAGGAGGAGCGCTACGTCATCACCACGCCGGTGGCCATTGCCGGGAACCAATGGCCCATCGAGCTCACCCTGACCACGCGCGATACCATGCGCTTCCGCATGCTCTTGGGTCGCACGGCGATGCGTGGCAGGATCCTCGTGGATCCGGCCGCCTCCTATCTGGGAAACGCCAGGGCATAAGTGCGCGCTGTTGAACTATACTGAGGCGTCGAGGGTTGAGCCCGACGCCTGTCACCCGTTTTTCCAGAGGTTCACGTTCCGTTGAAGATCGCCATTCTCTCCCGCCGCTCTTCGCTCTATTCCACTCGCCGACTGGTGGAGGCGGCCAAGGAACGCGGCCACGAAGTGCGGGTCATCGACACCCTGCGCTGCTACATGAACATCGCCTCGCACAAGCCGGAGATCCACTACAAGGGCGAGAACCTGACCGGCTTCGATGCAGTGATCCCGCGCATCGGCTCCTCCATCACCTTCTACGGCACAGCGCTGATGCGCCAGTTCGAGATGATGGGGGTCTTCCCGGTGAACGAGTCGGTGGCCATCTCGCGCTCCCGCGACAAACTGCGCTCACTGCAGCTGCTCGCCCGTGAGGGCATCGGCCTGCCGGTGACCGGTTTCGCCCATTCGCCGGACGACATCCAGGACCTGATCAAGATGGTCGGCGGCGCGCCGCTGGTCATCAAGCTGCTCGAGGGCACCCAGGGGATCGGCGTGGTGCTGGCCGACAGCCGCAAGGCGGCGGAGTCGATCATCGAGGCCTTCATGGGGCTGCGCGCCAACATCATGATCCAGGAGTACATCAAGGAGGCCGGCGGCGCCGACATCCGCTGCCTGGTGGTGGCCGGCAAGGTGGTGGCGGCGATGAAGCGCCAGGCGCGCGAGGGTGAGTTCCGCTCCAACCTTCACCGCGGCGGCCAGGCGGCGCTCATCCGCATCACCCCCGAGGAGCGCGCCACGGCGGTCCGCGCGGCCAAGGTCCTCGGCCTCAACGTGGCCGGCGTCGACATCCTGCGCTCCAACCACGGCCCGGTGGTCATGGAGGTCAATTCGTCGCCCGGCCTCGAGGGCATCGAAGCGGCCACCAACAAGGACGTGGCCGGGCAGATCGTCACCTTCATCGAGAAGAACGCCCGGCCGCACAACACGCGGACCAAGGGCAAGCGCGGGTGAAGCCGGATCTGGTCATCAACGGCACCGCCATCCCGCGCGGTAGCCGCCAGACCGTCGACCTGCCCGCCGGGCGCCTCTACACCCACGCCCCCATCAATACCCCGGTCCATGTGGTCCGGGGCCGCAAGGACGGACCGCGACTGTTCCTCTCGGCGGCGATCCACGGCGACGAGATCAACGGTGTGGAGATCATCCGCCGGGTGCTGGCCAACAAGCTGCTGCGCCGCATGCGCGGCTCGCTGCTCGCCATGCCGGTGGTCAACGTCCACGGCTTCATCAACCGCACCCGCTACCTCCCCGACCGGCGTGATCTCAACCGCATCTTCCCCGGCTCCGAGCGCGGTTCCCTGGCCGCCCGCCTCGCCTCGCTGTTCATGACCGAGGTGGTCGCCAACGCAACCCACGGCATCGACCTCCACACCGGCGCCATCCACCGGAGCAACCTGCCGCAGATCCGCGCCAATCTCGACGACCCGGTCACCCGGGAGATGGCCACCATCTTCGGCGCTCCGGTGATGCTCAATTCCGACCTGCGCGACGGCTCCCTGCGCCAGGCCGCCGCCGATGCCGGCGTGCCGATGCTGCTCTACGAGGCCGGCGAGGCGCTGCGCTTCGACGAGGTCTCCATCCGCGCCGGCGTCTCCGGAGTCCTGGAGGTGATGCGCCATCTCGGCATGCTGCCACCCTCTACCCGCCGCCGGAAGAAGGCCACCGAACCGGTGGTGGCGCGCGCCAGCGCCTGGGTCCGCGCCCCGCAGAGCGGGATCCTGCGCTCGGTGAAGACCCTCGGCGACCGGGTCGGCAAGGGGACCACCCTGGGGTGGATCGCCGATCCCTTCGGCGAGAGCCAGGAGGCCATCTCGGCGCCCTGGCCGGGGGTCATCATCGGCCGGCTGAACATGCCGCTGGCCTACGAGGGCGACGCGCTCTACCACATCGCCCGCTTCGACCAGGCCGGCGACGCCCATCAGGTCGAAGCGACCAGCAGCGCCCTGGAGGACAGTTTCGACGACGGCGGCGAGCCCCCGCTGGTCTGAACCCCGCCCCGGCCCCCGAACCGGAATCGCGCCAGCCCCGTATCCAGAATCGGGCCGAAATCTGCTATCGTGGGCGGCATTCGCTCCACACCTTGAAACCAACGCGGGAAACGAGACCACCATGGCGCAGTACGTCTTCACCATGAATCGGGTGAGCAAGACCGTTCCACCCAAGAAGACCATCCTCGAGGACATCTCCCTCTCCTTCTTCCCCGGCGCGAAGATCGGCGTGCTCGGCCTCAACGGCTCGGGCAAGTCGTCGCTGCTGCGGATCATGGCCGGGGTGGACACCGAGTACGAGGGCGAGGCGCGACCTCAGCCCGGCATCAACATCGGCTACCTGTCCCAGGAGCCGGACCTGGACGAGAGCAAGGACGTGCGCGGCAACGTGGAAGAGGGCGTCGGCGAGCTCAAGGCGCTGGTCGACCGTTTCAATGCCGTCTCCGAGCAGTTCGCCGATCCGGACGCCGATTTCGAGGCACTGATGGCCGAGCAGGCGGAGCTCCAGGACCAGATCGACGCCGCCGGTGCCTGGGACCTGGACCGGACCCTGGAGATCGCCGCCAGCGCCCTGAACCTGCCGCCGTGGGACGCCAGTGTCGCCAACCTCTCCGGCGGTGAACGCCGCCGCGTGGCGCTGTGCAAGCTGCTGCTCTCCAAGCCCGACATGCTGCTGCTGGACGAGCCCACCAACCACCTGGACGCCGAGTCGGTGGCCTGGCTGGAGCGCTTCCTCGACGAGTTCACCGGCACTGTGGTGGCGGTGACCCACGACCGCTACTTCCTCGACAACGTCGCCGGCTGGATCCTGGAGCTGGACCGCGGCCGCGGCATCCCCTTCGAGGGCAACTACTCCGCCTGGCTGGAGAACAAGGAGAAGCGCCTGGAACAGGAGGAGAAGCAGGAGAGCGCCCGCCAGCGCGCCATGAAGGAGGAGCTGGAGTGGGTCAAGTCCAACCCCAAGGGCCGCCAGGCGAAGAACAAGGCGCGCCTGCAGCGCTTCGACGAACTCGCCTCCAGCGACTACCAGAAGCGCAACGAGACCCGCCAGATCTACATCCCGCCGGGTCCGCGCCTGGGCGACAAGGTGGTCGAGGCCGAGCACGTGGAGAAGGGCTTCGGCGGCGACACGCTCATCGAGGACCTGAGCTTCCGCCTGCCCCCCGGCGGCATCGTCGGGGTCATCGGCCCCAACGGCGCCGGCAAGACCACCCTCTTCCGCATGCTGGTGGGCCAGGAGCAGCCGGACGCCGGCACCATCACCGTGGGCGACACGGTGGACCTCGCCTACGTCGACCAGAGCCGCGACGCGCTGGACCCGGACAAGACCGTCTGGGAGGAGATCAGCGAGGGCCAGGACATCATCAAGGTGGGCACCTACGAGGTGCAGTCGCGCGCCTACGTGGGCAAGTTCAACTTCAAGGGCAACGACCAGCAGAAGCGCATCGGCGAGCTCTCCGGCGGTGAGCGCAACCGCGTCCACCTGGCCAAGCTGCTGCGCTCCGGCGGCAACGTGCTGCTGCTCGACGAACCGACCAACGACCTCGACGTGGAGACCCTGCGCGCGCTGGAAGAGGCGCTGCTGGAATTCCCCGGCTGCGTGGTGGTGACCTCCCACGATCGCTGGTTCCTGGACCGCATCGCCACCCACATCCTCGCCTTCGAGGGCGATGCCCACGTGGAATGGTTCGAGGGCAACTTCGCCGACTACGAGGTCGACCGTCGGCGGCGACTCGGCGACGAGGCCGACGAACGGCGCGGCAAGTACCGTCGCCTCCAGCACTGAGGTCTGCTAGAGTCGGATCAGGCACGAGGGGAGATTCTGGATGGCCTTTCTATCACTGGAGCAGGTGCGGCCGGGCATGGTGCTGGCGAGCCCGGTCATGGGCGGCCAGGGCCGTGTGTTGCTGCGTGCGGGGGTGCAGCTCACCCGCAAGCACCTGGACGCCCTGACAGGGCTCGGCATCACCCGGCTGGAGATCCGCGCCCCCGGCGGCGCCAAGGAGGCGACCACCGCCGACACGCAGCCGGCGCCGAAGGCCCGAACGCGCAGAAAATCCCCGACGCCCCCCGCCTCGGCACGCCCGACCCCGCGTGCCGGTCGGCGCCGGATCGGCGACAAGCCGCTGGACCAGCAGCCCGATCCGGTGGTCCCGGCACAGGCCCAGGAGGTCATGCAGACCCTCGAGGTGCGGCTGCCGCCGACGCGCTCCCTGCGCACCCGCATCGCCGAGGACGCCGTGGTGGCACAGAAGGCCCACGCCGTGAGCGAGGCGATCATCAGCAACATGGCCTCCGAGGCCCCGCCCTCGGTGCGCGAGGTCGTGGAACGGACCGCGGCCCGCACCGTCGCGCGCGAGGAACCGGCCGCCGAAGCCGGGCCCGAAGAGGCCGCCGGGAGCTCGGAGGAGCTGACCATCCAGAACGACGCCCTGAAGAGCCTCATCGCCGAGCACTTCAACACCCGACCCGACCGCTGAAAAAGGGGACCGTCCCCTTTTCCCGACCGTGCCCGAAACCCACGACGTCATCATCATCGGTGCCGGCGCCGCCGGCCTGATGGCCGCCGCGACGGCCGGCTAC
>JBNJEU010000053.1:0-11389 GCA_051746205.1 Pseudomonadota bacterium | reverse complement strand
AGGCTCTCGGGGGAGGCCGCGAGGGTGTCGAGGCTTGTCATGGTCTCGACGTCGCCGAGGAGGGTCACGGGGACCCGGCGCGGCAGATCGTCGAGGTCCACCGGCGGGGTTCGTCCCTCGGTGTCGGTGTGCATCTCCTGTCCCATGACCTTCAGCGCCAGGCGTGGCTGCGGGGTCAGGCTGGCCTGGTGGAGGACCAGGAAACGCACCGCGTCGTCCTCCACCAGCGGCACGACCTCCAGACTCTCGGTGCTTTCCACGACCCGCTGCTCGAAGAAGGTGGCGAACGTCAGCACGCGATCGTCATGGTACAGGGGGTCGTCGGCGACGCCGTGTTCGTGGGCGGCGGCGAGGCCCTTCAGGGCCCGGATCAGACGCGCGCCCGCCCGCTCCGCCGGGGTGTCGAGCAGGCGCCCGAACCAGAGCAGGGCCGGGGACTGGCGTTCGGCCTCCGCGCGGAGGCGCGCCATGCGATCGGGCGGGAGCCGGAGCCGGACATACCAGCCGTCAACGGCCTGTTGACGGTGATCCAGTTCGATACCGGCGACGGCCGCTCGGGCCAGGACGTGGGTCGACCCGACCAGATGCCGTGTGGCTTCGTCCGGTTCCGAACCGGACTCCACTCTGAATCGGCTGAGGACGCGGCCACCGAGCTGCTGGGCCAGATCGGCGCGGGCCGCCTCGCGCGCGGCCCCGGGGGTGCGCCCCGTGCCGTGGCCGAAACCGGCGCGCGGCTCATCATCCGCTTCTGCGCGCCCCGCGCGTTCCAGCTCCCCCACCGTCGTCGGTGTGGTCGGCCACAGGGCGCAACCGGCCAGCAGAGCGACAACCGATCCGAGAAGCAGGGCGCGCAGCCAGCCCGGCATGGCCCGGGCTACTGCTGTTCGCGTCGACGCTCCATCCGGTCCATGGCGTCGTCGTGCTGCCGGGTGTCGTCGGAAGTGCTCTCGCGTTCCGTCCGGGCATCCTCCATGGCCTTGTCCATGGCGTCCCGGGGAGAGGCGCAGCCGGTCAGCAGAACCGAGGTGGCCACCAGCAGGGTCGCGGCGAGCAGGGGCTGGGCCGAACAACGCATCCTACTGCTCCTCGCGCCGCTGACGCAGCAGCTCCATGGCGTCCTCGTGGACCGGCTCCAGCTCGGCACTGAGGTCTTCGTTGTTGATGGCGCTCTCCATCATTTCGTCGAAGAGCTCCTGTTCGACGCGCATGCGGTAGTAGGCGACGTAATCACCACTCTCCTCGTTTCGATAGAGGGCGTTGCGGTCCGGCCGGACGCCGTGGACGCGCTGGTCGACGAATTCCTCGAAGACGCCCCGGGCCGTCTCGACCGCTTCACTGCCCATGTCCTGCACCGACTCTTCCAGCAGACCGGTGGCCTGGGCGGCGATGTATCCGGCAATGGCGCGTCGCCCCTCGGCCTGGGCCGATTGGGTGGCCAGCCGGCGGCTGGAACTCTCGCCCATGCCGTAGCCGTAGATGTACCCGTCGGCCTCGTTGGCGGTCTGGGACGAATCGAACCAGTCCGGCATCTGCACAGCGGTCATGCCCGCCGGCGGTTCCTCGGGTTCGGGCTCGTCCGGGGTGCTGCCGCAGCCCGCGAGCAGGCCGGCGCCGAGGAAGAGGGCCAGGAGGCCCGGGAGGTGGTCGGTGCGAATGGTCATGGTGTGAGCCCTCTCTTGTCTGGTCGGCCATGGTGTTCGATGGGATCCATAGCGGCTTCCCGTCCGCGTTCTTGAGGCCGACTCGATGGATCCAGTATAGCGCCTTTGCCGGAGGGTGGGCCCGACTAGTTGTCCACGAGGCTGAAATCGGGCTTCGGAGCGGGGCCGGAGCCGCCGCCGGAATCACGATCCTCGCCGCCGCTCTCGCCGTACTTGACCATCATCCGCACCTCGTTGGCGGAGTCGGCGTGGGCCAGGGCGTTCTCGTAGCTGATCCGGCCGTCGCGGTAGAGGGCGTGGAGGTGGTTGTCGAAGGTCTGCATGCCCTGCTCGGTGGACTGGGCCATGATCGCCTTGAGTTCGTGGACCTCGCCGGCGCGGATCTTGTCCTGCACCAGCGGCGTGCCCAGCAGGATCTCCTGGGCGGCGACCCGGCCCTCGCCATCCACCGTGGGGATGAGCTGCTGGGCCACCACCGCCTTGAGGTTCAGGGAGAGGTCCATGAGCAGCTGTTCACGGCGGTCGCTGGGGAAGAAGTTGATGATCCGGTCCAGCGCCTGGTTGGCATTGTTGGCGTGCAGGGTGGCCAGCGCCAGGTGGCCGGTCTCGGCGAAGGCCACGGCGTAGTCCATGATCTCGCGCGAGCGGATCTCGCCGATGAGGACCACATCCGGTGCCTGGCGCAGCGCGTTCTTCAGCCCTTCCTCGAACGAAGCGGTGTCGACCCCGACCTCGCGCTGGGTGACGATGCACTGACGGTGCGGATGGACGTATTCCACCGGGTCCTCGATGGTGAGGATGTGGCCCGGCGCCGAGGCGTTGCGCTTGCCGAGCATCGCTGCCAGGGAGGTGGACTTGCCGGTGCCGGTGCCGCCGACGAACAGGATCAGTCCGCGCTTGGTCATGGCCAGATCGCCGATGATCGCCGGCAGGTCCAGGTCCTCCAGCTCCGGGATGGTGGTCTCGATGCGCCGGATCACCATGCCGCACTGGCCACGCTGGTAGAAGGCGCTGACGCGGAAGCGGTCCCCGTTCTGGGTGACCACGGCAAAATTGGCCTCGTGGTCGCGTTCGTAGGCCGCGCGCTGGTGGTCGTTCATGGTCGAAAGCACCAGCGCCCGGGCGCCGCCGGCATCCAGGGCGGAATCGGTCAGGTGCTCCAGTGCGCCGTTGATCTTCATCGCCGGCGGCATGCCGACGGTGACGAAGAGGTCCGACCCCTTGCGTCGGGCCATCTGTTCCAGGAGCGGCTGAATGTCGGTCATTGGAACATCTCCTTGTTGATCGCCTTGGCGTGGGCCTCCTCGCGCGCGATCTGACCGGTCTGGACCAGCTTCTGCAGGGCCTGATCCAGGGTCTGCATGCCGACCGACTGGCCGGTCTGGATGGCGGAGTACATCTGCGCCACCTTGTCCTCGCGGATGAGGTTCCGGATGGCAGAGGTGCCGAGCATGATCTCGTGGGCGGCCACCCGCCCCCCGTCCACCTTCTTGAACAGGGTCTGCGAGATCACCGCCTGCAGGGACTCGGAGAGCATGGAGCGAACCATGGTCTTCTCCTCGGCCGGGAAGACGTCGACGATGCGGTCGATGGTCTTGGCCGCCGAGCTGGTGTGCAGGGTGCCGAAGACCAGGTGACCGGTCTCGGCGGCGGTCAGCGCCAGACGGATGGTCTCCAGATCGCGTAACTCGCCCACCAGGATGGTGTCCGGATCCTCGCGCAGGGCGGAGCGCAGGGCATCGGAAAAGGTATGGGTGTCGCGGTGGACCTCGCGCTGGTTGATCAGCGAGCGCTTCGAGTCATGGACGAACTCGATGGGGTCCTCCACCGTCAGGATGTGGCTGTACTCGTTCTCGTTCTTGAAGTCGAGCATCGCCGCGAGGGTGGTCGATTTGCCGGAGCCGGTGGGGCCGGTGACCAGAACCAGACCGCGATGGTTCTGGCAGATCTCCTTGAAGATATCCGGCGCCCCCAGCTTCTCCAGCGACAGGACTTCCGAAGGGATGGTCCGGAAGACCGCCCCCATGCCGCGATTCTGATTGAAGACGTTGACACGGAAGCGGGCCACGTCCGGCAGCTCGAAGGAGAAGTCGGTCTCCCAGCGCTCCTCGAAGTCGCGCCGCTGCTGGTCGTTCATGATCTCGTAGACCAGCTCCTTGACGCCCTTGTCGTCCAGCTCCGGCACGTTGATGCGGCGCAGATCGCCGTCGGTGCGGATGATGGGCGGCATTCCCGCGGAGACATGGAGGTCGGAGGCCCCGTTCTGCACGGTGAATGAAAGGAGATCGGTGATGTCCATGGCGTCCTCTCGGCGGCTGTGGTCGGGAATCGTCTGATTCCCGCGAGCGTATCACGAGGTGCGCCACTTCCCGCCACCGGTCGGTGACAATTGACAAAATCGTGACCGCTGCAAGCGATGGTCAGGGGAGGCGGGCACTCCGGGCGCGCCACCAGAGCATCAGCAGCAGGCCGAAGAGCAGTCCGCCCAGGTGGGCGAAATGCGCCACCCCGGCCATGCTGCCGGTGACTCCGGCCCAGAGCGAGAAGGCGCCGAAGAGCACCACGAACCACTTCGCCTTGATGGGGATGGGCGGAAACAGGAGGACCAGACGCTGGTTGGGCCAGGTCATGGCGAAGGCGAGCAGGATCCCGAAGACGCCCCCGGAGGCCCCTACCGTTGGATAGATGTTCCCGTCCCCGGCGGCCATGGAAGAGACCCAGAGCTGGACCACTCCGGCACCGACCATGCAGAAGAAGAAATAGAAGGCGAAACGCCGCGACCCCCACACGTTTTCCAGGGGGACTCCGAACATCCACAGGGCGAAGAGGTTGACCAGCAGATGGAGCAGACCGCCGTGGAGGAAGCCGTAACTGACGAGCTGCCAGATCTCGAAGTCGGGGACGGTGGTCAGTTGCCCGTCCATGAACACCGTCTCCGGTGTACCCGCCGGCCACAGGGCGAACCAGGCCAGCAGCGACGGGAAGGCCTGTGACTGCAACAGGAAAATGAAGCTGTTGGTCAGCAGCAGCAGCGTGATGACCGGTGGAAAGGCGACATACCGGGTCGTGGTCATCTCACTGGTCCGCTGGCGGCGGGAAGCGCTCGTGCAGGTAGCGGTTGATGGCGTCGGATTCGTAGAGCCAGGTCACGCGGCCGTCTTCCATGGCGATGCGCAAGCAGGGGACCTGGGGGCGCCCGCCCTCGCGCTCCAGGGTCGCCTTGTGATCGGCGTCGTGCTGGGCGTCGCGCAGTTCCAGCGGGATCCCGAGCCGCGCCACCTCGCGGCGCACCTTGATGCAGAAGGGGCAGGCGGGGAAGTGGTAGAGGGCCAGCGACTTCGCCTCCTCGTCCACTCGCGCCTGGTCCTCGGGATCACGCTCCACGGGTTTCGGTTTCGTCAGAGCGCTGCCAATGAGCATGAACGGTGTGAGCACCAGGCGCACACCACGGAAGAAGTATCGGATCAGGATTCGCATGGTCGGATCATGGCACGCTTTGTACGGGGGGCCAATAGCCGACCCGGTCCAGCGGCTCTCAGATCGTGCCGCGCAGTTGCGCCCAGGCCAGACCGAGATATTCGTAGATGGCCCGCTCGCTCATGCGCAGGCCGGTGGCCGAGGGGCGCTGGGCGCGCACCCGCCAGAGATCGGCTTCCGGAGGCGGATGCAGGTAGTGGGTGGGGGCCGGGACCGGATCCAGCCCCCGGGCGCGGAACAGCGCCATCGCGCGCGGCATGTGCGAGGCGGAGGTCACCAGGACCAGCGGGGCGTCGCCGAAGCGCTCGGCCGCCACTCGGGCCTCCTGAGCCGTGTTTGCGGGCGTCGGATGGATGTCGACCGCCTCGATGCCCCAGCTTCGCGCCAGCGCCGCCGCCGTGGCGGCCATGCTCGGCGGCTCGCCGGCGCCCGAGGTGACCAGTCGGGAACCGGGTAGCGCGCGATGGAGTCGCACCCCCTCGGCCAGCCGGGCGATGGCCGTGGCGCTGAGCTCACTGCTCAAGGGGCGTTCGGCGCTGGGCCAGTGGCCGGCGCCGAGCACGAGCACTCGCACCGGCCCCACGCGTTCCGGCCTGGTCAATGCAGCCAGGGCGGCGGGATCCGTGATGGGCGTGTACTGGCGCTCCAGTGGCCCCACCAGCCAGGCCCCGAACGGGGGCCAGGCGAACAATGCCAGCAGCAGTGCGCTGCCCGCCACGATCGCCGTCCCGCTGCGCCGATGGTCGAGCCGGAGCAGCAGCAATCCGATCAGCAGGCCGATGATCACCAGGGGGACCGGCAGCAGAAAGGTGGCGAAGAACTGGGCCATGTGTTCCATCCGCATGTCGCATTCCGGCGATTAGTGTGCAAAGCTGGCTGAAGGGTGTCCAGCCTTGTCAAGGAGACCCTGCACGGGCCGCTACTGGAGGCGCGTGGGCGTGAACGGACTCGGGGCAATAACAAGACGAGGGAACACCGAGCCGGAGGAGCATGCAGATGAATCTATTCCGTAACATGAAGGTTCGGGACAAGCTCCTGGCCGCATTCGGGGTGATGGTCATCCTGATCGTTGTCGGCGCTCTGGTGGGCGTACTCGGGTCCGCACGCATCGCCGGCCAGCTTCAGACCCTCTACGATGATCGCTTCGACCACATCATCGAACTCTCCGAGATGCAGCGGCACTTGGCCGAACTCCGGGCCAACGCGCATGCCGTCCGGCGCGCTGGTCAGGACGAAGAGCGCCAGGCGCTGGTGGAGCGGGCCGACAAGGGCATCGCGCGCATCGAGGAGTTGATGGTCGCCTGTGAGGATCACTGTCGACGGACCGATGCCATGCCGGCCTACGATTCCATGGCGGACGCGTGGGAGGACTTCCGCCGGGATACCCGGGCCCTCTACGAACGGGCCGACGAGGGCCGGACCCTGACCGCCGCGGGCCTGCGAAGCATGGAGAGCAGCTACGCCGAACTGGACGGTCAGGTCTGGGATATGATCGAGGCCCAGGACCGTCTGGGTCGTGAACTCTATACCGATTCCATGCACACCTACACAGTGGTCAAGTACACCGGCACCACGGGTTCGATTCTCGCGACGCTGTTTGCCGTCGCTCTGGCCATTGCCCTGGCGGTCTCCATCGGTCGACCGCTGCGTCAGGGCGTCGAGGTGGCCCGGGCCGTCGCCAGGGGGGATCTGACCCGGCGCGTGGATCCGTCGCTGCTGGGGCGCAAGGACGAGATCGGCACCCTGATGGGCGCTCTGGACGGCATGGTCAGCGAACTGTCCGGGATCCTCGACGAGATCAACGACGCCACCGCCCGGGTAAATCTCTCCATCACCGATTTCCTGGTTTCGGCGACCTCGCTGGAAGAGGGCGTCGAGAAACAGCACAGCGACATCGAACAGGTGGCGACCTCGGTCAACGAGATGGCGGCCACCGAGCAGGAGGTGGCGCGCAACACCAGCGAGGCGGCCGATTCCGCCGGTCGGGCCAACGAGGCGGCGCGGGACGGGCAGCACGTGGTCACCGGCACCGTGGAACGCATCAATACCCTGGCCGGCAAGGTGGAAGAGGCCGCGGCCACCATCCACGAGCTGGAGGCGGACAGCCAGAAGATCACCGACGTGCTCAACATGATCACCGAGATCTCGGACCAGACCAATCTGCTGGCGCTGAACGCGGCCATCGAGGCGGCCCGGGCCGGTGAGGCGGGTCGCGGCTTCGCCGTGGTCGCCGACGAGGTCCGCAGCCTGGCCGGGCGGACCCACGATTCCACCAACGACATTCGCGCCATCATCGAGCGGTTGCAGGGCCAGGCCCGCGAGGCGGTGAGTGTCATGGAGGCCAGCCAGTCGGCGGCGCAGACCAGTCGCGAGGAGGCGGAGAAGACCGGTGCCGCCCTGGAGCGCATCGTTGATTCGGTGGACTCCATTTCGCAGATGAACGGCCAGATCGCCACCGCCGCCGAGGAACAGACCGAGGTGGTCAGCGAGGTGGACGAGCGCATCAACGCGATTGCCGGCGTGGCCCAGGAGTCCTTGAGCACCGTACAGGAGTCGTCGGACGCCACCGAGAAGATCAGCGAGGAGATCGCCGGACTGCGTCAGTTGATCACGCGATTCAAGGTGAAGGCGGACGAGGTGGGGGGATAAACCTCCTCGGTTGGGCGCATCTCCGAGCGGCCATTGATTCGGTATCCATGAACCGGCGATCATGGGGCATCCCCACCCATGGATCGTGAAACGTCATGCACCCACCCCGAATCGACGAGGCCTTCCTGCGCCGGTCCACCGATTCCGGATCGTTCGAACGGGGCCGGCAATACCATCGCAAGCGATTGACCGGCAACTACCAGATCCACAACCAGACGGACGAGGACCTCCACTTCACCGCCGAGACCGAGGGGAGTCGTGGCAAGCCCTACGAACAGGATGTGCTGGTGGAGTTCGATGAGGCCACCGGCGAGCCCGTGCGCCTCGATGGCCTCTGCTCATGCCCGGTGGAATTCAACTGCAAGCATGTCGTCTCCGCCTGCCTGGGGCTGCGGGAACAGATGGCCCGGACCGGCTCGGCGGGACTATCGGCGCACGATTTCGGCCAGTGGCTGGCCGCGGCCTGCGGCACCGCGTCGGAGCCGGCGGACCCCTACGCCCGCGAACACCTGCTCTTCCACCTCGGGGTCGATGACTTTAGCGAACAATGGCGCGTGGCCCTGCGCATCGCCACGCGGCGGCGCAAGGACGGGCAATTCAATCGGGGGCGATCGGTCCCCCTGAGCCGTCTGCGCCTGACCCACGGGGAGTATGCGGCCTGCATGCGGGAAGGGGACAGCGAGACGCTCGACATGCTGGCGGCCTCGGCAACCGAAGCGAGCAATCACGCCGTGCTGCGCGGAGCGGCGGGGGCGATGGCCCTGGAGCGCATGCTGGCCACCGACCGTCTCTTCCTGGAGGACCAGATCGACCGGGAGAAACCCAGTGCGGGCCCGGCCTCGCGGGGCGAGACGCGCGAGGTTGCACTGGAGTGGAACGAGGTTGCCGGCGGGCAGCTGCAACTCGAAGTCCGGATTACCCCCGGCGATGCCCGGATCATCCCCACCTCGCCGCCGCATTACGTGGACCTCGATGGCGGACAAATCGGTCCCCTGAACCTCCCCAAGGGGATGAGCGCGGAGTGGCTGGAGCGCATCAACAACGCCCCGATGGTCTCCCGGGCCGAGGCCGAGGCGCTGTCGCGCGAGATCCTGCTCCACTATCCCTGGATGCCGACACCGGCCCCGGTGGAACTGCGGGAGATTGTCGGAGAGGCTCCCGTGCCGGAGCTCGTCATCACCCTGGTGGAGGAGGACGTGACCAGCTCCCGGGCCGAGCTTCGGTTCATCTACGACGACCTTGTGGCGGAGGGAGCGGGTGGTGGGGACGTGTTCACTCGCGAAGTGGAGGGAGAACTGGTGCGCGTCCAGCGGGATGCGGAGGCCGAGGGGCGCGCCCGGGAGCGATTGAGCGCACTGGGTCTGGAAGCCGGCGTCATCGGTTTCGGTGATGGCGGCTCCGTGACGTCCGATCTCTATACGGCCGGCGACATGGCGCCGACCGACCAGCAAGCGTTGCAGCACTGGATCACCTTCCTGGGCGAGGGGGTCGCGACCCTCGAGTCGGAGGGATGGCGGATCGAGTGGCAAGGCGCGTCGGTACCGTCCACGCGCGCCGCCGACGCCGTCGAGGCGCGCGTGGACGAGGGCAGCGACTGGTTCGACCTTCAGTTCGATATGGAGGTGGATGGGCGCAGGGTGCCGTTGCTGCCCCTGGTGACCGATTTGATCGGGGACTACGAACCCGGCGGTCTGCCCGAACAGATCTGGCTGGAGGTGGACGCCGACGACTATGTACGAGTGGCGCGCGAGCAGATCGAGCCGGTACTGCGCACTGTCCTCGAGCTCCACCAGCGGCTGGGAAGCGGGGACGGCGAGGCCGTGCGACTGTCGCGATTCGACGCGCCACGCCTGGAACGGCTGGGTGAGCTGCCGGTGAGGGGCGGCGAGAAGGTACGCGATCTGGCGCGTAACCTCACCCGGTTCGAGGCGCTGACCGAGGCGCCCGTACCGGAGGACTTCAATGGAACCCTGCGCTCCTATCAGCAACAGGGCGTGAACTGGTTGCAGTTCCTGCGCGAATACGACCTGGCCGGCGTGCTCGCCGACGACATGGGGCTGGGCAAGACGGTGCAGACCCTGGCGCACCTGGCCATCGAGAAGGAGGCGGGGCGGTTGACCGAGCCGGCCCTGGTGGTCGCCCCCACCAGTCTGCTGAGCAACTGGCGGCGCGAGGCCGAGGAATTCACGCCGGGGCTCGACGTGCTGGTGCTCCACGGGCCGGAGCGCAAGAAGCACTTCGACACCCTCGGCGAGCACGACGTCATCTTCACCACCTACCCGCTGCTGCCGCGCGACGCCGAGGTGCTGCGCGCGCGGCGTTACAGCTTCCTGATCCTCGACGAGGCGCAGCAGATCAAGAATCCCCGTGCCCAGGTCGCGCGCCTGGTGCGGTCGCTGGAGGCGGACCATCGCCTCTGCCTCACCGGCACGCCGATGGAGAACCACCTGGGCGAACTCTGGGCGCTGTTCGACTTCCTGCTTCCCGGTTTCCTCGGCGATCGCGAACAGTTCACTCGCGACTACCGCACGCCCATCGAGAAGCAGGGGGACAGCGAACGTCTGCGGCAGCTGACCCGGCGTACCGCCCCCTTCATGCTGCGGCGGACCAAGGATGTGGTGGCCGGCGAGCTGCCCGTGAAGAGCGAACTCCTGCGGACCACCCCCATCGAGGGCAAGCAGGCGAAACTCTACGAGAGCATCCGCCTGGCCATGGAGGAGAAGGTGCGCAAGGCCATCGAAAAGAAGGGACTGGCGGGCAGCCAGATCACCATCCTCGATGCCCTGTTGAAGCTGCGCCAGGTGTGCTGTGACCCGCGCCTCTTGCCGGCGGCCACCGAGGGGCGCGATGCGCCGTCGGCCAAGCTGAACATGCTCATGGAGCTACTGCCCGAGATGATCGAGGAGGGACAGCGGATCCTGCTCTTTTCCCAGTTCACCTCCATGCTGGGCCTCATCGAACAGGAGTTGAAGGGGAAAGGAATCCGGTATACCAAGCTTACCGGGCAGACCCGCAAGCGTGACGAAGCCATCGAGCGTTTCCGCTCCGGCGAGGCCAGCCTCTTCCTGATCAGCCTCAAGGCCGGCGGTGTCGGCCTCAACCTCACCGAGGCCGACACGGTGATCCACTACGATCCGTGGTGGAACCCGGCGGTGGAGGAGCAGGCCACCGACCGCGTCCATCGCATCGGCCAGGACAAGCCGGTCTTCGTCTACAAGCTGGTTACCGAGGGCACGGTGGAGGAGAAGATACTGACCATGCAGGCCCACAAGAGCCGGCTGGCGGAGAGCGTCTATCAGCAGGGCGGGCGCGGGGCCGAGGAGGCCCCCATCGATCAGGAGATGGTCAGGGCGTTGTTCGCCGCCGATTGATGGCGGCGCGATCCCTTCCGTTCAATCGAAGACTTCGTCCGCCGTTTCGGCGGTGAGGATGCGGTCCGACCAGCGTAGCAGGGTTTCGGGGTCCGCCGCCTGAATCCGCTTGCGGTGGGTCTCCATGGCCTGCTGGCCAAACCTGCGTTCGAACAATCTGAGGAACACGGCCGTTTCGCCCTCCAGGAGGCCTTCTTTAAGGCCCTCCTGGCGCCCCTCCTGGCGGCCTTC
>JBNJEU010000052.1:0-11466 GCA_051746205.1 Pseudomonadota bacterium | reverse complement strand
TGACCCTGACGCTGTGCACTCAGCGCAAGCGCGGCGGCGAGATGGTCGGTTGCGAGCCGAGCCGCTTCCTGGAGGAGTTCCCCGAGGACCACCTGAACTGGGTGGGGCGCGCCGGTCAGGAGGAGGATCCCGAGGTGCGCAAGGACCGGGATCGGTCCCGGCTGGCAGCGCTGAAGGGGCTGCTGAACAACGGGTGACGAAGGATTCCGGCGCGTCAGCCCCGGTCCCCACGCTCGATGGTCAGACCCACGCCACCGGTCCCCCTGACCGCGCCGGGCTTGTCCAGCCGCAGACGCAGCCAGGAGATGCCGAACTCCCGCTGCAACAGCTCCGCCATGGCCTCGGCGAGCGCCTCCAGGAGCTGATAGCGGGTGCCCGCGGCGAAGGCCTGAAGGCGCTCGGCCACGGCCTGGTAGTCCACCGTATCGGCCACATCGTCGCTGGCCGCGGCCGGACGGATGTCGGTCCCCAGCTCCAGATCGACCAGCAACCTGCGCGGCACCGCCCGCTCCCAGGCGTGCACGCCGATGACCGTCTCCAGCTTCAGTCCGCTGATGGTGATGGTATCCATGATACACCTCCCCTCTTGTCTTGCCGCGCAGTATAGCCATGCCGGCCGGAACAACCCATGGCACTGGACGTAGTGGCCCGAGTTCGGTGGTCGGCCGGAGAGTCGAACCGGTATACTGCCCTCTCGATTACGGGAGGAGACACGTCAATGTTCTGGCTCTTCGTGCCGCTGGGCTACCTGCTCGGCTCGCTGTCGGCGGCGATCATCACCTGCCGGCTGATGGGACTGCCGGACCCGCGCAGCGACGGCTCGGGCAACCCCGGCGCCACCAACGTCCTGCGGCTGGGCGGCAAGAAGGCGGCGGCGGCCACGCTGCTCGGAGACCTGCTCAAGGGGCTGATACCAGTGGCGGCAGCCCAGGCCGTCGGGGCACCGGAACTGGCGGTGGCCGCCACGGCGCTGGCCGCCTTCCTCGGCCACCTCTACCCGATCTTCTTCCGTTTTCAGGGGGGCAAGGGGGTCGCCACCGCCTTCGGCGCGATCATCGCACTGATGCCGCTGCTGGCCGGGGCCGTACTGGCCACCTGGTTGCTGGTGGCCGCCATCAGCCGACTCTCGTCTCTGGCGGCCCTGCTGGCGGCGGTGCTGGCACCGATCTACTCGTGGCTGCTCGGCGCCACGCCAGGGACCACCGCCCTGTTATCGGTACTGGCGCTCCTCCTCGTCTGGCGCCACCGGAGCAACATCCGCAACATCGCCGCCGGCACCGAATCGCGCATCGGGCGCAAGCACCGCGACTGACCCGCCGGCCCCGAGGGGGTCCATCCCCCCGGCGGCGGCGATTTCAGGCGCACCGAGCAGCACAGTCCGAAAGGGGGCGAAGAGCGAGCGCTGTTCGAGCGAAGCGAGTTCGCGAGCGTCCCCCTTTCGGACGAGCAGCGCAGGGCACCCCGAAGGGGTGCGCCTGCTGAGCCGCCGCCGGGGGGATGGACCCCCTCGGGGCCGGTGGGCTCAAGGCCGGGTCAGGCGGACAACGGCCAGCGCGGGAAGACCCGGATGGCGCTGTCCTCGTGTTCGCCGCGCGCCAGGTGGCGCCAGCCCGTATAGGCGATCATCGCGGCGTTGTCGGTACAGAACTCGGTGCGCGGATAGTGGACCCGCGCCCCGCGTCCCGCCGCCATGGCATCGAGCACCCCGCGCAGATGCCGATTGGCGCTGACCCCGCCGGCGACCACCAGCGTCTCGAGCCCGGTCTGCTCCAACGCGCGCCGACACTTGATGGCCAGGGTATCGGCCACCGCCTCCTGGAAAGCGCGGGCAATGGCCGCCCGGGCGACGCGATCGGTGCCAGCCGCCTCCACCGCCTCGCGCACCCGCGTCTTCAGCCCGGAGAAAGAAAAGTCGAGGCCGGGGCGGTCGGTCATCGGCCGCGGGAAGGTATAGCGACCCGTCTCACCCTCCTCGGCGAGCGCCGCCAGCGCCGGGCCGCCGGGGTAGCCCAGCGCCATGATCTTGGCGGTCTTGTCGAAGGCCTCGCCGGCGGCGTCGTCCACCGACTGTCCCAGCAGCCGGTAATCACCGAAGTCGCGGACCTCTGCCAGCAGGGTATGGCCGCCGGAGACCAGCAGGGCGACGAAGGGAAAGGCTGGTGGGTCGTCCTCCAGCATCGGCGCCAGCAGATGGCCCTCCATGTGGTGCACCGCCACCGCCGGCACGTCCAGTGCCCAGGCGAGGCCGCGACCGATCCCGGCCCCCACCAGCAGTGCGCCCACCAGTCCCGGTCCCGCCGTGTAGGCCACGCCGTCGATGTCGCCACGCGCCAGCCCCGCCTCGTCCAGCACCCGCTCCACCAGCGGCATGATCCGGCGCACATGGTCGCGGGAGGCCAGCTCCGGCACCACCCCGCCGTACTCGGCGTGCATGGCCACCTGGCTGTGCAGCGCGTGGCTCAGCAGCCGACCATCACGACAGACGGCCGCCGCGCTCTCGTCGCAGGAGGACTCGATACCGAGGACAATCATGGAGCCGCACCAACGCCGACGAGATGGCGCCGAGCGATGAGTTCCGCACAGGCTTCCGGCGTATCGGGACGTGCAAACAGGAAACCCTGGATCGAACCGCAGCCTTCCTTGTCCAGGAATTCATGCTGGGCGGCGGTTTCGACGCCCTCTGCCACGGTCTCCAGTTGCAGATTTTCCGCCAGGCTCAGAATGGTTCGGATGATGGCCACCCCCCCATTGCCGGCCTGGATGTCGTTCACGAAGGAGCGGTCGATCTTGAGGATGTCCAGCGGGAATTGTCGAAGATAGGCCAGCGACGAATAACCGGTACCGAAATCATCCAGGGCCACGCGCACCCCCATATCACGGAATTCTCCCAGGGTTCGCGTCACCGACGGGATGTCGCTCATCAGCATGCTCTCGGTCACTTCCAGTTCCAGCCCTTCCGGCGGCAGGCCGGTTTTCGACAGCACCCGTTCGATGGCCGCCGGCAATCCGGCGTCCCGGAACTGCGGCGCGGCGAGATTCACCGCCATCTGCACCGGTGGCAGCCCCGCGTCACGCCAGCTGCGGCACTGCCCGCACGCCTCCTCGACGATCCACGCTCCCAGCTCGTTGATGAGCCCGGTCTGTTCGAGCACCGGAATGAAGGTCGTCGGCGAATGGACCATCCCCTCCGGATCGCGCCAGCGCAGCAGGGCCTCCACTCCGACGACGGCACCACTGCCGCACCGGACCCGTGGCTGATAATCGAGGAAGAAGCCTTCGCCATCATTGACCGCGCGGCGTAACCGGCTGGTCAGGGTCACCCGGGTGCGGGCGCGGTCGTTCATCACCGTGGAACAGAAGTGGTAACCGTTGCCGCCATTCTGTTTCGCCTGATGCATCGCCGCCTCGGCCCGATTGAGCAACTCGTCGGCTGCCGTTCCATCGGACGGGAAGAGGGCCACACCAGCGGAGGCCGGAACGTAGAACTCCTCCTCATCCACCGGGTAGAGCTCCCGCAACGGTGCCAGCAGGCGTTCCACCTCGGTGGCCACCGCCTCGTCGCCCTCGATCCCCCGGAGCAGCACGGCAAACTCATCGCCCCCCACGCGCGCCAGAGGGTCCCCGGGACGCAATTTTTCCTCGATCCGGCGGGCGACCTGCTGCAACAGGCGGTCGCCGACATCATGCCCCATCCCCTCGTTGATCCCCTTGAAGCGATCCAGGCCCAGATAGAACACCGCAAAGTGCTCCAGTTCGCTTCGCGCCCGCTCCACGCGGTGGCGGAACAGGGTCCGGTTCGGCAGCTCGGTGAGGACATCGTGGTAGGAGAGGTACTGGAGCAGGTTCTCCGCCTCGCGCTGCTCGGTGATGTCATGGACGACGCCGACCATGCGCAGCGGTCGCCCGTCGTCATCGAAATCCACCCGCCCCTTCTGGTACACAATGCGTACCGACCCATCGGGCCGCTGGATCCGGTGCTCGATGTCGTAGCGGGGGCCATCGGGCCGCAGGGCGTTGTCGATGGCCCCCCGCACCCGCGCACGGTCCTCGGGGTGCACCGCCTCCATGAAAGCGGACTCGGTCCCTCCCCACTCGTTCTGGTCCATGCCGAAGATGCGATAGACCTCGTCCGACCAGCGGATCTCCCCGGCAACCAGATCGGAGACCCAGCTGCCCAAGTGGGCGATGCGCTGCGCCTCCGCCAGCTCCTGTTCGCTCTGTTTCATCCGCTCCTGGATGCGCTTGCGCTCGCTGATGTCCTGGAACGAAACCACCGCACCGCAGACGGTCCCTACGTCGTCGAACATCGGCGCAGCGTTGATCAGGACCGGAAATCCGAACCCCTCCTGATTCCAGAAGAAATCTTCCCAGGAGCGCAATGTGCTGCCGGTTTCCAGGACGTTGTAGATCGGGCAGTGCACACTGTTGAAGTGGCTGCCGTCCCGGTGGGTGTGGTGGGAGAGATCGTGGGAATTTCTTCCCAGTGCTTCCTCCTCGGCGGTGAAACCGAGCAGCTGACAGGCCGCTGGATTCAGAAAGGTGTAGTTGCCGCCGGCATCGATGCCGAAGACGCCCTCGCCCAGGGTCTCCAGCAACTTCTGGCGCAGCCTCTGTTCGTTCTCCCCGTTCCCGGCCGGATCCCGCTTGCCGTCGCGCCTGGCCATGCCCGCACTCCCCGAATCATCATTATTCACGAGCCCGTGTCCAGTCTGGCAAAAGGGTCACCCGGGGGCAAATGAAAACCACCAGCGGCGGGTCGCCAGTGCCGACCCGCTTCGCCCTGGCCACCCCGATGGACGATCCTTCGCGCTTCGCCACCTCCCCGGCAATCGGCATCCGCCTTCCGCTAGACTGGGAACATGGACTCATTCACTATCCAGCTTTGCGGGATCCACAAGGGCTACCCTGAGGCCGACACGTTCCGTAAAGTGCTCGCCGGTCTCGACCTGCAGGTGGCAGCCGCCGAGACCTGCGCCATCATGGGGCCCAGTGGTTCCGGCAAGTCGACCCTGTTGAACCTCATCGGCGCCATGGAGCTTCCCGACACCGGTACCATCGATGTCGCCGGGCATACGCTGACCACCCTTCCGGAGCGCTCCCGCACCCTGTTTCGCCGTCGCCTTCTCGGCTTCGTCTTCCAGCAGTTCAATCTGGTGCCGACGCTGACGGTGCTCGAAAATCTGCTGCTGCCTCTGGAGCTCAACGGGCGGCTGAACGCGGCCGGCCGCCGTGCCGCCCAGGATCTGCTGGGACGGGTGGGGCTGTCGGATCGCGGCGCCAGTTTTCCGGAACACCTCTCCGGTGGCGAACGTCAGCGGGTCGCCATCGCCCGGGCGCTGGTCCACGAGCCGGTGCTTCTCATCGCCGACGAACCCACCGGCAGCCTCGATGGTGCAACCGCCACCACAGTGCTCGAACTGTTCGGGGCGCTTTGCGGCGAGCGCGGGACCACGGTGCTGATGGCCACCCACAGCCGCGAGGTGGCCGCGCGGGCGGACCGAATCCTCGACCTGCGCGACGGCCGCCTGGAGCCGGCGGGGGACACATGATCCTGGCGCTGGCGGCTCTGCGCTACCATCGCCGCCAGCCATGGCAAGCGGTACTGGCCGTTCTCGGCGTTGCCCTCGGTGTGGCGGTTGTGGTGGCGGTGGAGCTGGCCAACAACTCCGCTGAACGAGCCTTCACGCGCTCCGCCGAGGCGCTGACCGGGGCAGCGACCCATCGGGTGGTCGCCGGCTCCACCGGGGTCGACGAAGCGATCTACGCCGAACTGCGCCGGAACGGATTTCGCGCCAGCGCCCCCGTGGTAAAGGGCCATGTGGTCCACGACGAACGGCCTCTGCAGGTGCTCGGCATCGACCCGTGGGCCGAAGGACGTGTACGCGGCACGGTCACCGGGGCCACCCGGGCCCCGGGGCCGGGCGCCTGGCTGACTCACCCGGGGCTGGTCGTATTGCTGGCCGGCGAGGCCGAACGGATGGGGCTGGCAGTGGGCGACGCCCTTCCGGTGACCACCGGCGGGCGTGCACACGACCTCACCATCGCCGCGCTCGCCGAACCTCCGGACGCACTGACCGCCGAGGGACTCCGCGACACCCTGCTGGTGGATATCGCCACCGCACAGGGCCTGTTCCATGCGGTGGGCCGACTCTCGCACATCGATCTCGTCGCCCCGGAAGGCACCGAGCGCGCGGACTGGCTCGCCGCCGTGGCCGACCACTTGCCACCCGAGGCGCGGATCGTCCCGGCCGAATCCGGGGCGGCGGCCATGGCCGAAATGACCCGCGCCTTTCGCCTCAACCTCACCGCCTTCAGCCTGCTCTCCCTGCTGGTGGGAGCACTACTGATCTACAACGCCGTCTCCTTTTCGGTGGTTCAGCGGCGACCGCTACTGGGGCGGCTGCGCGCCATCGGCGTCGATCGGTTCCGTCTGTTCCGGGGGGTGATCGCGGAAGGCGCCCTGATCGGCGCCATCGGCACCCTCATCGGCCTGCCGCTGGGCTGGCTGCTCGCCGACGGGCTGCTGGTGCTGGTTACGCGGACCATCGCCGATCTCTATTTCGTCATCAGTGTGCGCGACGTCGCCCCCTCGATGCTGGCCCTGCTCTGGGCGGTCCTGCTCGGGGTCGGCGTCGCGTCACTGGCGGCCGCCGCACCGGCGTGGGAGGCGGCGGCGGTCGCCCCGCGCACGGCGCTGTCTCAGGCACCCTTCGAGCAGCGCGCCCGCACACGTGCAGGACCGGCGGCCCTGGTCGGACTGCTGGTGATCGCCGCAGGCGGGGGGCTGCTCTCCCTCGACGGCGGTCTGATCACCGGCTTCATCGGCATCACCGCGCTGCTGGTCGGTACTGCACTGGGGGTGCCGTGGGCGGTGCGGCTGCTCGCCCGAGCGGTGGTGCGACCGGCCGGGGCCCTGTTCGGAACCCCGGCGCGGATGGCAGCGCGCGGTGTTGCCACCGGCCTTTCCCGCAGCGCCGTCGCCGCCATCGCCCTCGTCATCGCCATCACGGCGGTGATCGGCGTCGGCGTGATGATCGATAGCTTCCGCACCAGCCTGGCCACCTGGCTCGACAGCACACTGGCGGCCGATGTCTACGTCGGCACGCCGACGGTTACCGGAGGGGAACCGACGCCCCTGCCACCCGGGCTAGCCGAGCGTTTCACCGCTGTGGACGGGGTCGAGTCGGTAATCGCGTCCCGCTACCGGCGGGTGGGCTGGGACGGGGGCGAGGCTCGGCTGCGTGCCGTCGACACCCACGCCGACAGCCGCGACGGCTTCCGGGTGAAGGCGGCCGAACCGGAAGCCTGGGCGCGTCTGTCCACCGGCGACGCGGTCTGGATCACCGAGCCCTTCGCTGCCCACCATGATCTCGCCCCGGGGGACACCCTGACTCTGCGCACGCCTTCGGGCCAGCGCAGCCTCCCGGTTGCCGCCGTGACCTACGACTACCGCACCAGTCAGGGAGCGATCTACGTCGCTCGCTCCTTCGATTCTGCCCAGTGGGGGGAACACTCGATACACAGCCTGGCGATCCACGCCGACGGCCGCGAGCCCGACCATCTTCTGGCCGATCTACGCGCAGCGGCCGGAACGGACGCCGAGGTCCTTCGTTTTCGCACCGACGCCACCATCCGCGAGTTGTCGCTGACGATTTTCGATCAGACCTTCACCATCACCCATGTACTGAGGCTGCTGGCAGCCATCGTGGCTGCGGCCGGGGTTTTCGGGGCTCTGCTTGCACTCTCCCTGGAGCGTGGCCGGGAAGTGGCGGTGCTCCGCGCCCTGGGCATGACTCCCGGGCAGGTCTGGACACTCGAACTCACACGCACCGGGCTGCTCGGGCTGCTGGCGGGGATGCTGGCCTGGGCGCCGGGCCTGGCACTGGCGGCCGCGCTTACCCGAGTCATCAATGCCCGCGCCTTCGGCTGGTCACTGCCGCTGCATGTGGACCCGCTTGTGCTGGTACAGGCCCTCGGCCTGGCGATGGGTGCGGCCCTTCTGGCGGGAATCTATCCGGCATGGCGAGCGGCGCGGGTGGTGCCGGGGGAGGCGTTACGAGATGATTGAGCTTGTTTTGCGCGCCCGCCGTGAACCCATTCTTGCAGACGCAACCCTACCCGGAAGCGAGCACCACCCCTCGAGACCCCGCCGCCGTTCTCGATCGGATTTCGGGGTCGTACCCTGGCCGCTCATGCTTTCTTTTCTTCTCCTGTCGGCCTGTGGGGGACCCCCCGATCCAATGGATGCGGAATCGGTGCGCGAGCCGTTCTCCGTCATCGATGCGCTCGGCGGGGAGGAGGCGGCGGTGGGCTATGCACGGGCGGACGGGCCGCGGGTGTTCCGCTTTCCCGAAGACCACGGCCCGCATCCCGACCACCGTCACGAGTGGTGGTACGTCACCGGTAATGTCGAGGATGAGACGGGGCGGCATTTCGGTTTTCAGATCACCTTCTTCCGCTTTGCGGTGGCGCCCGATCCGCCCACAAGGCCTTCGGAATGGGCGACACGGCAGCTGTGGATGGCCCACTTCGCCATCACCGACAGCGAGGCGGAAACGTTCCACCATTTTGAACGACTGGGACGCGGAGCCTTGGGGCTGGCCGGTGCGGAGGCGTCGCCGTTCGCGGTCTGGCTGGACGACTGGAAACTGGTCGGTGTGGATGGCGGGTTCGACCGATTCCGGGCGCGTCTGGCCGAAGAAGGGGTCACACTGGATCTGTCCCTGGAGGCGCTCAAGCCGATGGTTTTCCAGGGTGATGGTGGCTACAGTCGCAAGGGTCCGAAACCGGGCAATGCCTCTTACTATTACAGCGTGTCGCGCCTGGCGGCTCGCGGTGTTCTCGAGACGCCGACGGGGGAGCATGTGGTGACGGGTACCGCCTGGCTCGACCGCGAGTGGGGCAGTAGTACACTCGGCCCGGAACAGACGGGGTGGGACTGGTTCTCGATCCAGTTCGATGACGGCACCGAACTGATGTTCTACCAGCTGCGTCGCGCCGACGGGAGCATCGATCCACGCAGCAAGGGCGGCTGGGTCGACGCCGACGGCCGCCATCGCACCCTGACGCACGAGGATGTCCGAATGGAAGTACTGGAAGACTGGACCAGTCCCGACGGTGAAGCGACCTACCCGGCACGCTGGCGCCTGCACTATCCCGACGAGGGGCTGGAGCTGGAACTGGCCCCCACGATCGCCGATCAAGAGCTGCGCGGCGACTTTCGCTACTGGGAGGGAGCCCTGCGCGGCAGGGGTACGCGCGATGGGATGCCGGTGAAGGCCGTCGGTTACGGTGAGCTCACCGGCTATCAGCATTAGCCGCTGGCGCTCGTTCCCGAGCGGTCATTCAGGGTCGGAGGCTCCCGGGTCCGGAGCGTCGAGGTCCCCCTCCAGTTCATCAAGCAGGCGCCGAGCCACCTCGGCCTGATCCTCGGGCACCTGCAGACGAATGCCTCCGGCCGACAATGGCCCCATCAGCGAGGCGTGATGCATGGAGTGCATGTAGACCTCGACACCCTCTGATTCCAGCTTCATGCGGGCGAGTTCGGCCCGCATGGTGTCCTGATAGTTCTCCAGGGTAACGAGAGCACTCATGGATGGCCTCCGATATACGGTGTATGGTCGAACCTCCCATAACAGAAGACCAAGGAGGCCCCACATGCGCGACCTCTTACAC
The DNA here is from genome assembly GCA_051746205.1 of Pseudomonadota bacterium. Lineage (GTDB taxonomy): Bacteria > Pseudomonadota > Gammaproteobacteria > Thiohalospirales > Thiohalospiraceae > Thiohalospira. The sequence goes on along the minus strand of JBNJEU010000052.1, from coordinate 1,791 downwards.
TTCGACACCATGCTCACCCCGAAGATCGTCACCATCATCTACTGGCTTCTGCTGGCGGGGGTCGTGCTCAGTGGCCTCGGCACCATGTTCAGTAGCGGCGCGGGCCACATGTACGGGCCCGGCTCGGGCCTCACCTTCGCCAGCCTCTTCATGGGTCTGCTGGTCATCGTCTTCGGTGCCATCGGGGCCCGGATCTGGTGCGAGTTGCTGATCGTGATCTTCAAGATCCACGAGAGTCTGAAAAAGATGGCCGATCAGGCCTGATACAGAAGATGGTGGGCCCAGCAGGACTTGAACCTGCGACCAATCGATTATGAGTCGAGTGCTCTGACCAACTGAGCTATGGGCCCATGAGAGGAATAAAACGGCCCGATGCAGCGAATGCATCGGGCCGTCGGCTCTGCGGAGAGGACCGGCCCCGGTTCAGGCCTCGGCGTCCAGGAAGGAGCGCAGGGACTCGGAACGGGTCGGGTGGCGCAGCTTGCGCAGGGCCTTGGCCTCGATCTGGCGTATTCGCTCGCGGGTGACATCGAACTGCTTACCGACCTCCTCCAGGGTATGGTCGGTGTTCATGTCGATCCCGAAGCGCATGCGCAGAACCTTGGCCTCGCGCGCGGTAAGCCCTTCGAGGACCTCCTGGGTCGCTTCGCGCAGGGCCTCGCCGGTGGCGGAGTCCACCGGCGACTCGACATTGGTGTCCTCGATGAAATCGCCGAGATGACTGTCCTCGTCGTCACCGATGGGCGTCTCCATGGAGATCGGCTCCTTGGCGATCTTCATCACCTTGCGCACCTTGTCCTCCGGCATCTCCATGCGCTCGGCCAGCTCGTCCGGGGTCGCCTCGCGTCCCATCTCCTGCAACATCTGGCGCGAGACGCGGTTGAGCTTGTTGATGGTCTCGATCATGTGCACCGGGATGCGGATCGTCCGCGCCTGGTCGGCAATGGAGCGGGTGATGGCCTGACGGATCCACCAGGTGGCATAGGTCGAGAACTTGTAGCCCCGGCGGTATTCGAACTTGTCCACCGCCTTCATCAGACCGATGTTGCCCTCCTGGATCAGGTCCAGGAACTGGAGCCCCCGGTTGGTGTACTTCTTGGCAATGGAGATCACCAGCCGCAGGTTGGCTTCGACCATCTCCTTCTTGGCGCGGCGCGCTTTCGCCTCGCCGATGGAGACCTGGCGATTGATCTCTTTCATCTCGCCGATGGTCATGGCGCACTCGCCTTCCAGCGTCGCCAGCCGCTCCTGGGCCTGGCGAATGGTACCGGCATGCTCCCTGAGCACGCTGGAGTGCGCCTTCTTCGCGGCGATCTGCTTGTCCAGCCACTCGGGGCTGGTCTCGTTGTCGGGAAAGCTGGCCACGAAGGCCTTGCGCGTCATCCCGGCCTGATTGACGCAGATGTCCATGATCGCCCGCTCTTCCGCACGCGAACGATCGACCTTGTCGCGCAGACCGGTGACCAGCCTGTCGGCGAGTTTCGGGGCGAGTTTCAGGGTCATGAAGATCACCGACATCTCTTCCCGGATGGCGCGCCCTTCTTCACCACTGCGCGCCTCGCGCGACAGGGCCATGTAGTCCTCGTAGAGCGAGCGCAACTGCTCGAAGCGCTGGCGCGCCTCTTCCGGATCGGGACCCGTATTTTCGGGGGCGGCGTCCTCGTCGTCCTCTTCCTCGGCAGCGGCCAGGGTCTCGGGCGACGGCGCGGCGTCGGCCGGCGCCTCGTCCTCGTCGAGATTGATGAAACCGCCGATGAGGTCGGTCAGCTTCTGCTCCCCGCCCTCGACCCG
>JBNJEU010000051.1:0-12717 GCA_051746205.1 Pseudomonadota bacterium | reverse complement strand
GAATGCATGACGTTGCCGAACAGCTCCAGGCCGGGTCTCACTCGGTGGCTGACCTTGCCGCTGAGCGAGGTGTTGGTGTAGCCGTCGTCGTCATCATCCCCTTCATCGTCCTGGACGTTGATGCCGTCGGTGTGGCTGTGATTGACCGAGAAGTTGTAGCGGGTGTCGCGGTTGCCACCGGTGATGCCGGCGCCACCCTCGTAGGTGCCGAAGCTGCCACCGCCGGTGTAGGCATTGAGTCGTGCCGGGCCTTCATTCCCTTCACGGGTAAAGACCTGCACAACGCCGCCAATGGCGTCGGCGCCGTAGATGGAGGAACGGGGGCCGCGCACCACCTCGACCCGGTCGATCTCGGACGGCGGCAGGAACTGCCAGGAGGCCTGCCCGTTGGTGGCCGAGCCCGTGCGCACGCCGTCGACCAGTAGAACGGTGTGGTCGGAATTGGTGCCCCGCGTGGAGATGCTGCTCTGTTTCCCGAACGGCCCGTTCTGGGTAACACTGACGCCTGCCAGGCCGTCCAGCAGATCGGTGAACTGCTGCGGCTGCTGGCGCTCGATCGCGTCACGGTCGATCACGGTCACCGAGGCCAGGGATTCGTCCACGGAGCGGGCCATTCGCGTCGGGGTGACGACGATGCCGTCACCATTCCCGAAACGGGCCATCTGCATCGGTTCGTCGGCGGCGCCGGTCACGGGGTTGAACAGGGACGCGGCCACGGCGGCCGGGATCAGGGCGTGTCGAAAGGTCATGATGGGTCCTCCTGAAGTCTTGCATGCGCACCCGCATGGGGAACGGCCACAAGGCGGAGGACGGGGCTGCCGGCTGGCAGACTTCGGGACGGTAGGCACGGAGGCACCCGCCGCCCGGGCGCCCTCCGCGCCCATGGCCAACGAATCCTCAGGCCGGTCTCCGGGCTTGCGAGCGGGGGTGATGTTCCCGGCCGTCGCGCCTTCCCGTGCCGAGCGGCACAGTGGCTAAAGGACGACGGCTTGACTCGCTTACCGTTGCGGGGGCAGCGCCGGACTTGTCGCGCCGTGGGCGGCGACGCACCGGACTTCCCGTTTCACCCCTGTCGGGGCACCTGAAGAAGCCGCGTACCCTACCGGAAGGGGAGCGGCCCGCGCAAGTTCGGCTACCCCATGTTGGGGTCGGCGGGTCGGGAAATGACCAGATGGAGTGGCGGACGTTGACGCCATTCAAGCCCCTGCCAGACTGGCCGATAAGGACCTGACAAGCCGGCGGCCACAAGAACAACCCGTCAGGCAAGGAGGCGAACCGATGCAGCGTACCATCGTACTCAATCCCAAGGGCGGATGTGGCAAGACCACCATCGCCACCAACCTGGCGGCCTGGTACGCCCAGCGCTTCAATACCGCGCTACTGGACCACGATCCCCAGGCTTCAAGTGCCCACTGGCTGGACCGGCGCGGCCACGACTGGCCGGTGATCGAGGGGGTTCGTGCCTACGAGCGCCATGTGCCGAATGTCACTCGCTCGTGGCTGACCCACAACCCGCAACTGGAGCGCGTGGTCATTGACGCTCCGGCGGCGGTGGGAGGTCACCAGTACATGGACATGGTCAAACGGGTGGATACCATTCTTATCCCGGTTCAGCCCTCGCCCATCGATATTCAGGCCGCCGCCGACTTCGTCCGCGACCTGCTTCTGGAGGGCCGGGTCCGCGCCATGGATGTGCGCATCGGTGTGGTGGCCAACCGGGTCCGCACCAATACCCGGATCTATGCCTCGCTGCAGCGCTTCCTCGCCAGCCTGCGGCTGCCCTTTCTGACATCGCTGCGTGACACCCAGAACTACGTCAAGGCGGCCGATCAGGGGATCGGTATCCACGAACTCGCCGATCGGAGCGTGGCGAAGGACATCGAGCAGTGGGAGCCGCTGGTGCGCTGGCTGGAGCATGAGGACAACGGCAACGTGACCCAGTTGCGCACCGCGCGTCGGATCAACACCCAGCGGGTCGGACGCTAGAACTTACTCCCCCAGTGACCGGATCCGGTCGCCGGCACGCAGGGTTCGCAGCGGCCAGCCCCGATCCCGGGCGTGCGTCGCCAGGGCCGGGTCCGGATCCACCGCCACCGGCTCTTCCACTCGTTCCAGCAGCGGGATGTCGTTGCGCGAGTCACTGTAGAATGCACTCCCGCGCAGCCCCATGCCCTGTTCTTCCAGCCAGGTGTTCAGTCGCGTGACCTTGCCCTCCTGAAAGCACGGTGTACCCGACACCCGACCGGTGTAGCGGCCGTCACGGAACTCCGGCTCGGTGGCCAGCAGGGCGTCGACACCGAAGTGCTCGGCAATGGGGGCGGTGACGAAACTGTGGGTGGCGGTGATGATCACCAGGGTGTCGCCGCGCTCGCGGTGTTCGGTTACCAGCGCCTCTGCCGCGGGCAGGATCAGGGGCTGGATGCGTTCAGCAAGGAACGCCGCCCGCCACGCCTGCAACTGCTCCAGTGAATGGTCCGCCAGCGGTTTCAGGGCGAATGCCAGGAAAGCGTGGATGTCCAGCGTTCCGGCCTGGTAGTCGGCGTAGAATTCGTCGTTGGTGCGAGCGTACGTTTCGCCGTCGACCACACCGCGATCCACCAGGAATTGCCCCCACTCATGGTCGCTGTCGCCACCGAGGAGGGTGTTGTCGAGATCGAACAGGGCCAGACTCACAGTCGTTCCTCGTCATGATCGAATTCATCCATGATACCGTCGGTGCCCGCCAGGCGGCCAGATGGCGCATGCGTTGCTTGCCGGGAGGGCGGGGCCTGTGAAAGAATCAACCATTGGGCGAGTGGCGCCGAAAGGATGTTCAAGTGATTGATTCGAAGGGTTTCAGAGCCAATGTCGGGATCATCCTGACCAACGTCGCCGGCCAGGTCTTCTGGGCGCGGCGTGTGGGTCAGAACGCCTGGCAGTTCCCCCAGGGGGGGATCCGGGCCGAAGAGACCCCGGAAGAGGCCATGTATCGAGAATTGAACGAGGAGGTGGGCCTCTCGGTGGATGATGTCGCCCTGCGTGGCGCCACCAGAGACTGGCTCTACTACCGTCTCCCGAAACGCCTCCAGCGCCACGGCAATGGCCCCCTGTGCATCGGCCAGAAGCAGATCTGGTTCATGCTGCAGGTGCGCGAAGAGACGCCGCCGGTGCGGCTCGATCTCAGCGAAAGTCCGGAGTTCGACCACTGGCGCTGGGTCGACTACTGGCAGCCGGTGCGCGATGTGGTCTTCTTCAAGCGCCGGGTCTATGCCCGGGCGCTGCGGGAGCTGGCCACCGTCGCTCCTCGAGAGCCGGGACCACCGCCCCGGCCGAAGCAGCGCAACCAGAAGCGAGGGCGCCGGCATGCTTGAAGTCCTGCGCCGCATCGTCCAGGAGGTCAACGCCGCCGATGATCTCCACCAGGCCCTGCGACTCATTGTCGAGCGAGTCAAGCAGAGCATGGCGGTGGACGTCTGTTCCATCTATCTGGTGGACACGACCACCGAACAGCACGTGCTCATGGCCACCGAGGGTTTGAATCCCGAAAGCGTCGGCACGGTGCGCATGGACTACGAGCACGGCCTGGTGAGCCTGGTGGCCGAGCGCGCCGAACCGGTGAATCTCTCCAATGCCACCGAGCATCCGCGCTATGAATACTTTCCCGAGACCGGAGAGGAACGCTTCCTGGCCTTTCTCGGGGTGCCCATCATCCATCACCGCCAGGTCCTCGGCGTGCTGGTGGTTCAGCGACGCACCGCCTACCGCTTCGTCGAAGACGAGGTAACCTTCCTGATCACTGTGGCCTCGCAGCTGGCCGGCGGAATCGCGCACGCCGAGGTCAGCGGGGGCATCCGTGGTCTGGTGGAGGAGGATACCCCGGAAGCCATCTTCGAGCATCGCCCCCTGCAGGGACTGGCGGCGGCCCCGGGTGTCGCGATGGGTCATGCCGTGGTGGTCTACAACCAGGCCGATCTCAATGCCGTGCCCGACCGGGCGACCACGACTCCGGAAGAGGACGAGATGCGGCTTCTGGAGGCCGTTTCCTCGGTGCGTCAGGAAGTCGACGATCTCGCCGCACGCATGCGCGACCACCTCCCCTCCGAAGAGCTGGCACTGTTCGACGCCTACCGGATGATGCTCGACAGCAACAGTCTCAGTGGTCAGATCGCCGAGCGCATCCGCGCGGGGCAGTGGGCGCCCGGGGCGTTGCGTCAGGTCTTTGACGAGCATGTGCGCGCCTTCAGCAGCATGGATGACCCCTATCTGGCGGAGCGTGCCGACGACATTCGCGATCTGGGACGGCGGATCCTGGTCCACCTGCAGCGCCAGGAGCAGCAGCAGCCCCCCGACTACCCGGATCGGGTGGTCCTGATCGGCGAGGAGATCGTCGCGGCCAACATCGCCGAGGTGCCACCGGAAAAGCTGGCCGGCGTGGTCTCCATGCGCGGTTCGCGCAATTCTCACGCCGCCATTCTGGCACGCGCCATGGGGTTGCCGGCGGTCATGGGGGTCAACCATCTGCCGGTGAGCCGGATGGACGGCCGTTCCCTGATCGCCGACGGCTATTCCGGGCGGGTCTACATCAACCCCTCGCAGGAGGTCTGGAACGAGTACCAGCGGCTGGTCAGCGAGGAAGAGGAGCTCACCGCCGGCCTCACGCACCTGCGCGAGTTGCCGGCGGAGACCACCGACGGGGTGCGCATCCCGCTCTACGTGAATACCGGTCTGGTCTCCGACATGAGCGCCTCGCGCCAGAGTGGTGCCGAGGGCATCGGCCTCTATCGCACCGAGTTCCCGTTCATGATCCGCGAGCGCTTCCCCGGCGAGGAAGAGCAGGCGGAGGTCTACCGGACGGTGCTGGAATCCTTCGAGCCGCGGCCGGTGATCCTGCGCACACTGGACGTCGGTGGTGACAAGGCGTTGCCCTACTTCCCCATCAACGAGGACAACCCCTTCCTGGGCTGGCGCGGGATCCGGATCACCCTGGACCATCCCGAAATCTTTATGGTCCAGCTACGGGCCATGCTCCAGGCGAGCCTCGGCTTTACCAACCTCAATCTGCTGTTGCCGATGATCGGCAGCGTGGCCGAACTGGACGAGGCACTGACGCTGTTGCGCCGCGCTCACCGTGAGCTTCACGACGAAGGGATCCCGGTGACCATGCCGCGCGTCGGCGTGATGGTCGAGGTGCCCTCTGCGGTCTACCTCGCTGACCGGCTGGCCGCGCGGGTGGACTTCCTCTCCATCGGCACCAATGACCTGACCCAGTACCTGCTGGCGGTGGATCGCAACAACGCACGGGTGGCGGAGCTCTACGACGCCCTCCATCCAGCGGTTCTGGCGGCCATGCAGCAGACCCTGGACGGGGCTCGCCGCCACCAGTGCCCGGTGTCGGTCTGCGGGGAGATGGCCGGGGACCCGGCAGCGGTCATCCTGCTGCTGGCGATGGGAATGGATTCACTCTCCACCAGCGTCTCCAGCCTGCCGCGCGTGAAGTGGGTGATCCGCAGCATCAGCCATGCCCGGGCTCGGGAGATCCTCGAGGAGGTGCGGGAGTACGACGATCCGGCGGCGATCCGCGGTCGGCTGGACAGTGAACTGGATCGTCTCGGCCTGGGTGGCCTCATCCGCGCCGGAAAATAGGCGGACGCGAACCTGGCCGGCGATTCAGCCGAAGAGTCGGCCGGCGATGAGTGCTCCGGCCAGATAGGTCCCCGCCGCTGATCCGAGACTCGCCAGAATGAAGATCAGCAGGATCCGGGTCACCCGGTTGCGCCACCAGCCTCCGGGCTGAGCGGCATCGTGCCGCAGGGACGAGAAGTCAGCCACTTTGGGTCGACGTACCACTGTCTCCACCGCTGCCACCACCATGCCGGCCCCGATGGTCGGGTTCAGTGAGGTCAGGGGGGCGGCCAGGAAGGCCGTGACGACGGTAAGTGGATGGGCCAGGGCGATGGCCGCCCCGAGCGCCGAGAGCCCGCCATTGATGAGGACCCACTGAGTGATCAGGCTCCAGCCCAGCTCGCTGCTGCGGCTGAAACCGATGATGAATCCGATGAGGACCAGCGCCACGATGATCCACGGGATGAATTTCGGCCAGCGGGCCGGCGGCGGGACGGAATCGAGACGACGGAGGGCGGCGGAGGTTTCGTCGGTTGCTCCCTGCCCGGAATTCGCTTCGGTCGGCAGGGAGCCGTCGCCTGCCGGACGCGGTGCATCGTCCGCCACCGGGGTGGCCTTCGCCGCCGCCCGTTCCAGATGATCCCGGATCCCGGCGAGGTGTCCGGCCCCGATGACCGCCAGGATGTGGCGCTGACCCTCTGACAGCACCTGGCGCAGGCGCAGGGCCATGTACTCGTCGCGTTCCGCGATCAGGGGTTGGTAGAGCTCGCTCTGGTCGCTGGCGAATTCGGAGAAGGAGGATTCGAGGATGTCGCCTTCCTTGAGCCGCTCCACCTCGTCTTCACTGATCCGTTCCCGGGAGATGAGACTACCGAAGAGCGAGCCGATCAGGGCGAATCGACGCCACCACGGGACGTTGCGGTAGATTCGGCGCAGCGTGGTGCCGATGTCGCGGTCAATGAGGTGGACCGGGTAGTCGTCCTCGCGAGCGGTCTCCACCGCCGCCTTCATGTCGGCGCCCGGCTCGATGCCGAACTGCTCGGCCAGACGTTGCTGATAGGCGCCCAGTGCCAGGCTGGCGGCCACCATGGGGGCCTGACCCCGGCGCACCACCTGAAAGATGTCCAGCCGTTCCAGACTGGCCGGGTCCATCAGACTCTGGTGGCGACTCGGGCAGAGTTCCACCGCCACGGCATCATGATCGCCGGAGGCCAGGCGCGCACGCACGGCCTCGGCGCTGGTACGGGAAACATGGGCGGTCCCCAGCAGGGTGATGCACTGACCGCCGGGGAACTCGATGGTGGCGGTGGGCTGGTCGTCCAACGACAACGACTCAGTTGAACTCGGCCTCGATGTAGGCGGCTACGTTCTCGATGTCCTCGTCGCTCAGAGTCCGGGCCTGCGGTGCCATGATGGCAGTGTGCTGGCCGACCTCCTCTCCATCGCGATAGCGGGTCAGCTTGTCCGTGATGTATTCGGCGTCATTGCCGCGCAGCGAGGGGAATATACCACTCCCGGAGCCATCGGCCTGATGGCACGAAATGCAGGCCTTGAAGCGCTGTTCGCCGGCGCTTACGTCACCCGCCAGAGCTGCGCCGAAGCCGCTCGACATCACCAGTGCGCCCAGGGACAGGATGCTCTTCTTCATGATTTCGGACTCCTCGCTAGCACATTAGTGCGGTCTTATGTTTTAGACTTTGTCCAGACGGATGGTTTGTACCACCACTTCCCCTTCAGGGCAAGCGTGGAGCGCGCCGTGGCGCGCCTGTAGAACCTGTCCGGGGCGGCTTGACAGCAGGCCGCAATGGTCAAATTTTTCACAGCGGCCGGATATTACCAGCACCCCGATCGAAGTGGTACCCCCATTGGACTCCGGCTCAGGTGAAAAGTGCCAGTAATTCACCAGCGGGTCGGCGATTGCCGATATCCCGACTGATGGAGCGGGCCACGTCGAAACTTTCCAGTCGGGCGCCGTGGTAGTGATCGCGGGTGAACGGGGTGTCGTGGTTGGAGATGAGCACGGGCACACCTCGCGCGGCGGCGCGGCGTGCGGCATCGGCGAGCCGCGTCTGCTCTTCCAGGGCAAAGCGCAACGGCCCGTAGCTGGTGAAGCTGGCGGTGGCACTCAACGGCACGTAGGGGGGATCGGCGTAGATCACATCGCCGGGGCGGGCGTCGTCGAACTCCACCTCGAAATCGTTGGTGGCCAGTTCCAGCGCCCCTGAACGGGCGCGTTCCCAGAAGGCGAGCATCTCCGCCTCGGGGAAGTAGGGGCGCTGATAGCGCCCGAAGGGGACGTTGTAGCCGCCGCCGCGATTGTACCGGCAGAGCCCGTTGTAGCCGTGGCGGTTGAGGTAGACAAACAACCGGGCCCGCTCCGCCGGATCGGTGCTGGCGTTGAATTCCGCTCGCAGGGCGTAATAGGTTTCGGCGTGGTTGTTCCCGGGGATGAACAAGGCTCGACAGGCGTCGACGAACTCGGGACCGTATTCCGCGATCTGGCGGTAGAGTTCGATCAGGTCGTGGTTGCTGTCCACCAGGCGCAGGGCGGGGTAGGGGCTGTTCAGGCCGACCGCCGCGGCGCCGGCAAACGGCTCGATGAGACGCCGGCCCGGCGGAAGGCGGGGCAGGATCCGGTCCAGCAGCCGGTACTTGTTGCCGGCCCATTTCAGGAAGGGGCGCGCGCGGTTCATGTCGGTTTCTTGACGAATACCCGGGCGTTTCGCTGGTAGTTGTACAGCGCCTGGCGGGCCATGGGCAGGTCGTCCAGGGCCGCCGGTTCGAAGCCGCGCTCCTGGAACCAGTGGGCGGTGCGGGTCGTGAGCACGAACAGCCCTTCGATGCCCTGTTCACGGGCGCTGCGCTCCACCAGCGTCAACAGGGCGTCGCCCCGGCCGGCCCCCTGGTAGTCGGGGGCCACGGCCAGACAGGCCAGTTCGCCCATGGCGTCGTCCAGGAACGGGTAGAGGGCGGCGCAGGCGATGATGGCCCCGTCGCGCTCCACCACGATAAAGCGGTCGATCTCCGTCTCCAGCTGCTCCCTGGAGCGGCGAACCAGCACCCCCTCGGCCTCGAGCGGCGCGATGAGCTCGAGGATCCCGCCGACGTCGTTGATCCCGGCGGTACGGGTGCCCTCCAGGCGTTGCCGGCTGATCAGCGTGCCGATCCCCTCGCGGGTGAACAGCTCCAGCAGCAGTGCGCCCTCCCGGTCACGCTCCAGCAGATGGACGCGCGGCACACCATGGCGGCAGGCGTGGATGGCGTGCCCGAGGGTGCGCCCCATGGCATCGGTGCCGGCCAGCGCCGCCGCTTCGTCGGGATCGAGTTCGTCCAGCAGCCGGCCGTCCCGGCGCGGCAGGCTCCCCGGTTCGGCAAGGAGGATCAGTTTGTCCGCGCCCAGAGCCGTGGCGGCGCGGGCGGCCACCTCCTCGGCGCCGAGGTTGAAGATCTCGCCGGTGGGGGAGTAGCCCAGCGGACCCAGAAGCACCAGGGCCTCGTCGGTCAGCGCGGTCCGCAGGGCGGCGGTGTCCACCCGCCGCACCTCGCCGGTATGGCGGAAGTCGACGCCGTTGCGGACCCCCAGTGGCCGGGCGGTGATGAAGTTCCCCGACAGCACGCGGATGGCGAGCCCCGCCATGGGCGAGTTGGCCAGCCCCATGGAGAGGCGCGCCTCGACCTCCGCGCGCACTGCCCCGGTGGCCTGGGTGACGGCCGGCAGGGCGTCGTCGTCGGTGATGCGCAGGCCGTCGGCTTGCGTCGACGGGATCCCCGACTCGGCCAGCCGCGCGTCGATCTGCGGCCGCGCCCCGTGGACCAGGACCAGCCGCACGCCGAGGCTGTGGAGCAGGGCCAGGTCATGGACCAGATGGGGAAAATCACCGTCGGCCACCGCCTCGCCGCCGAAGCCGATCACGAAGGTTCGCCCGCGAAAGGCGTTGATGTAGGGCGAACTGTGCCGGAACCAGTCGACGAAGGCGCGGGATGCGGCGGAGTTCTCGGGAAGATGCGGATCCATGGCGTAATAGCATGGGTCGCCGGCTGAATGGCGTCAACTGTGGCAGGTTGTGTAAATGTGGCCCACCGTGCTAGCCTGACCGTTCGGTCAGCGTATGAGTCGAGTGGGGTGACACGGGGAATGTACAGGCCATGAGTCGGATTCGATCAGCGGCTGGGTTCGCACTGATTCTTGCCTTGTATATGGGTGTGGCGAGTCCCGTGCATGCGGGCAGTGTCGTCTACACCTTCGATAACGACGTGATCGGTGGGCACGATCGATATTACACGGGCGGGCACAACCTGTTGTGGTATGGCGATGAACGCGAGGGAAGGGGTGCCCTCGATGGGCTCGTCGACCTTGTGCCGGGCTACCCGGAAGGGGGAGAACGGCGGCTTTCCCTCGGTCTCGGTCGCATGCTGTTCACGCCCGAGGACATCAAGGTTGTGGACCCGCCCGAAGACGATCGTCCCTACGCGGCCTGGGCCTATCTCTCCACGGGGTTCGTGGTTCGAGCGCAGCAGCGGGTCGGCGCGCTGGGGCTGACCCTCGGACGCGTCGGCCCGGACGCCCGGGGGGAGCAGTTCCAGTCCGACCTCCACGAGCTGATCGACGACAATGCCCCCCGGGGCTGGGAAACCCAGATCGCCAATGAGGATGCCGTCCTGTTCCAGTACACGCAGCGGTACATCGGCCGACTGGATCTGGGCGAGCGCTGGGGAATCGAGCTCAATCCCGGCCTGTCGCTCTGGGCCGGCAATGTCCTGACGGCCGCCGAGGCGGAACTCGGTTTGCGTCTGGGCCGGAATCTGCCCCGCGACTACGGTGGCCCGCTGTTCCACACGGCCTCGTCACCCGAGGCCCATTTCCAGCCCAGCGGCGGTGGCTGGTATCTGCACGCGCGGGCGGTGAAGCGCCTTGTGGCTCACAATATCTTCCTGGATGGCAACACCCACACGGAGAGTCGCAGCACCGAGAAGGAACCGGAGGTGACCCAGCACTCCGTCGGACTGGCCTATCACTGGAGCCGGGTTCGTCTCAGTCTGACCCGCCACGTGACCTCCCCCGAGTTCAAGGCTCAGGAAGAACCCCATGTCCATGGCAGTCTCCAGATCGCCTGGGCCTACTGAGACAACATCGGTAAACGGCTTCAGTCGAAGCTGATGATTACGGCGATCAGGCCACTGAGTTCGTGGTCCCGGTCGACCAGCGGACTGTCGCGAATCGGTGCGTCCAGTCGGCTGAGACGGGTCTGACCGAAGAGGCTCAGGCTGTGGGTCAGGCGGTAATTCATCCCCAGACTGGCCTGCGTGTTGCGGACCGCATCCCCGTCGTACGTCGGGCGATCCGGGTCGTCGACTTCATCCTGTTCAACGCCGTAGTAGTAATCGACCAGTTGCCGACTCTGCCATTCCGCGCCGATCCCGGGCGAGAGCATCAGCCGCTCGGAGACCGGCCAGCGGTGGTTCAGGGTCAATTCCGAGACATGGCCTCGATGGACACCCAGGACGTCCAGTGCTGCCCGGGCGTTGATGTACCACCGGCGCGTCAGGTTTGCGGTGAACTGGAGACCGCCGTCCACCGAATTGTGCCGGGTGTCCATGCCGGCCAGGGCGTCGCTGTCGTCGCTGGTATACCCCTGTAAACGGGGGCGCAGGTAGATGGACAGGGGAAAACGACGGCTCGCATTCAGCCGGTACCCGGCCTGGATCCCGCGCAGGTGGAAGCGTTCCCCCTCCCAGTTGACAAAAGGCAGGGTGGTGGGCTCGGGGATGTCGATCCCACGGTAGGGGGAGGTCGGGAAGAGGGTGGCCACGCCGAGGGAGAGCCACGGGCGTTCACCCGGCGTTCGGGCATCGGCCTGGGGCACCGCGAACAGTGCCAGAGCCGGAAGCAACAGAGCCGCGAAAAGCGGGGAGGTGAGTCGAGGATGCATGGGGGCCATGTCTCTCCGGGTCACAGACCGATGCCGATGCCGATACCGAACTGAACCCTGGAATCGCTGGAGCCGGTCGAGGTTCCCCGTGGCCAGAGGTGAAGGGCCTCCACGTCCAGCCGCGGATAGCGATAGTCCGCCTTGCCGACCTTGCCCTCGAGGATCTCGGTGAACTCCCCGCGTACCAGCACCTGACGCCCGGGCTGGAAGTCGGCCGGTTCCAGATAGCCCGCCTCCACGGCGAAGAAGCGCCCCAGGGGTTCGCGCCGGGTGTGGGGGCGACCACGCGGGTCCAGGGGGAAGGCCAGGACCTCCAGCCAGGTTTCCTCGGACTGGTTGTCGATGGCCAGGATCACCCCGCCCCAGAGCAGGGTGTCGCCCAGCTCCTCGGCCGCCACCGCAGCCCGCGGACCCGGCTCGCGCTCCGCCCCCGCGTCGTTGATCGGCGGTGCGCCGGCGCAGCCCGCCAGCAGGACGAGCAGCCCGACAAGGGCGAGCGGCCGCATGCCTCGCGTCACCAGTAGCGCCCGGGGTAGTAGGGAACGTAGGGCGGACGGTTGAAGGGGTGGTCGTACCATGGGTCTCTCCAGATCGGTTCCTCGTGACGCTCCATGCGTGGCGCCCACAGGTGGTGGTCGGTGACTTCCACCACCGGGTAAGTGTATTCGAAGGCGTCGATGGTGCGCGACAGGGTGCCGTTCAGGGAACCGACAACGGTGATCGCGCGCCCCGGCGTGACCACCGCCGGGTCGATGAATCCGGGGAAACGCGCCATGAAACGGCCCGCGCTCCGGTCGCCCTCGCGGGGGCGACCGGAGGTCTCCAGCGGGCGGGCGAGGATCTCCACCCGGGAGCCGGTCTCGAGATGGTCCAGCCCCAGCACCATGCCGCCCCAGCGTACCGGGGCTCCCCGGTGTTCCTCCGGAGCGGCCCGGACCTCGGACAACTCCGGGGCGCCCGTCGGGGCGGTGCGAATGGGTTCGGGGACGGTGCTGGCGCAGCCGGCGAGCAGTACCAGCGTGGTCGCTGCCAGCAGGCGCGCGGCCGGACGACACGTCAAGCCGGACTCCCGTGGTGATGAGGCGAGATGGCGGGGCATACCCCGATTATGGGCGGGAGCCGACGTCTTCGCCAGTCACCGGTATGCGGTGTTCTGGGTCAGGCGTCCTGACAGTCGATGCAGCGG
>JBNJEU010000050.1:0-13064 GCA_051746205.1 Pseudomonadota bacterium | reverse complement strand
GAACTCGCCGCCGGGCTCGGGAAGCTGGGCGGGGATGGAGACGCCGATTCCAGTGAACTCGCCGCCGGGCTCGGGAAGCTGGGCGGGGATGGAGACGCCGATTCCAGTGAACTGGCCGCCGGCCTGCTGGGTCGCTTTCTGGGGATCGGCGGGGAGGACGGCGCCGGGCTCGAATCCCTGAAGGGCGAGGGGGGCGAGATGATGGGCCTCGACCTGACCGCCCTGATGCAGCGGCTGGAAAACGGCGGGGTCGGCTCGGAAACGCGTCAGGCCATCGAGGGCGCGGTCCGGCGAGCCGATGACGGCAGCGGCGGACGTCAGTGGCAGCAGGCCCTGCTGGCCGGACTCCAGGCCGCCCGCGGGGAGAGCGCCGAATCGATCACCGAGCGCGGACTGGATGCGGGACGCGGCTTCAATCTGAAGTCGGTGAACGTCGAGGTGGCCACCAACAATGGCTCCTCGTCGGCGAATTTCCAGGGCAGCGAGGCCTCGGCCCGGGCGCTGATGCAGGCGATGGGCGGCGGAGCCCAGTCGGGGCAGTCCGGTCTCGGTGGCGGCATGGGACAGGGGACCGGCGGGCTGGGTAGCCAGCTGGCCAGTGCCGCGGCCTCCGCCTCCAGCCCGTTGACCACTCCGGTGAACAGCTCGGGCTGGGGCGAGGCGATGAGCGAGCGGGTCCTCTTCATGGCCAACAACCACGTGCAGCGCGCCGATGTCCGACTGCATCCGCAGAACATGGGGCCGCTGGAGATCCGCGTGCAGATCCAGAACGATCAGGCCAGTGTGAACTTCAATGTCCACAACGCCGGCACCCGTGAAGCGGTGGAGCAGGCCCTGCCGCGTCTGCGGGAGATGCTGGAGGCCCAGGGCATCGATCTGGCCGACGTGGATGTATCCGGCGAGCAGCGGGAGTTTGCCCGCAACATGGATGAAGAGGCCGGGTTCGGTGAGGGTGACAGCGGCGGTTCCGACGGAAATCATGCTGCTGCTGATGGCGAAGGCGCGGAAGAGGAGCTGACGAGCCTGGCCGAGGTCGAACCCAACGGATTGGTGGACACCTACGCGTGAACGGGAACGGGTGAACACGGGTGAAAAAGTAACCATGGCTTGCCAGCATGGCGGCCATGGGAAACAATGGGGCATCCATGAAACCCGGCAAGCGAGGTCACAGGCGGTATGGCACAGAACGAAGTGGAAGTCGACGTCGGCGAAGGGGGCGGCAAGGGCGGCCTTTCCATGGGCAAGATCGTCGTCATCCTGGTGGCGGTCCAGTTCCTGCTGGTGATCATCATCGGTGCGGCCCTGTACTTTGCCGGGGTCTTCGATGGGGGCAGCGATGAAGGCGGGGAAAAGAAGGCGGCGGAGGAGAGTTCCAGGTCCGTCGGCGATCCCCAGTATGTCTCGCTGGAATCCCCGTTTACCGTCAATTTCGGCAGTCAGGGTGGCGCTCGCTTCATGCAGGTCGAGGTGGAGCTGATGACCTACGACAAGGAGGCGGTGGATGCCATCGATACCCACAAACCCGTCGTGCGCGATCGGATCCTCAGCGTCCTCGGGAACCAGGATGAAGAGGACGTTCGTGGCGGTGCCGGTAAGGACAGCTTGCGGAAAGAGGTTCTCGAGGTGGTACAGGGTGTGATGGAAGAGCGTTACGGCAAGCCGGCCATCGAAGAGGTCTATTTCACCAGCTTCGTCATCCAGTAGAACGGGACCAACATGGCGGGAAGCGAACTACTCTCCCAGGACGAGATCGACGCCCTCCTTCACGGCGTTGGCGGTGACGACGAGGACGAGGGAGGGGACCACGGCCCGGTGGAGGCCGAGGGCCCCACCTCGTTCGATTTCGCCAGTCAGGATCGGATCGTTCGTGGGCGCATGCCCACGCTCGAGATGATCAACGAGCGCTTTGCCCGTTCCTTCCGTATCAGCCTGTTCAACATGCTCCGTCGCAGTGCCGAGATCTCGGTGGGCGGGATCCGCATGCTCAAGTTCGGCGAATATGTCCACACGCTGTTCGTTCCCACCAGCCTCAACATCGTGCGCTTGAAGCCGCTGCGCGGCACGGCGCTGATGGTGCTGGATCCGAAGCTGGTCTTTTCGGTGGTGGACAACTTCTTCGGTGGCGGGGGGCGCTTCCACACCAAGATCGAGGGTCGCGAGTTCACCCAGACCGAGCAGCGCATCATCCAGCTGCTGCTGCGTCAGGCGTTCAAGGACCTCCAGGAGGCGTGGGCGCCCATCCTTTCGCTGGAATTCGAGTACCTCAACTCCGAGGTCAACCCGCAGTTCGCCAACATCGTCTCGCCCACCGAGATCGTGGTCATCTGCAGCTTCCATGTGGAGATGGACGGCGGTGGCGGGGACCTGCACATTACCATGCCCTACTCCATGCTGGAGCCGATCCGCGACCTGCTCGACGCCGGGATCCAGAGCGAGCGCATGGAGATGGACGAGCGCTGGCTCTCGACCATGCGCGAAGAGGTCGAGGGCATGGATGTGGGGATGACCGTCACCGTGGCGGAGACCGAAGTGACCCTGCGGGACATCATGAACATGGAGCCGGGGGACATCATCCCGCTGGAGATGCCGGAGAGTGTGACCGTACGCGCCGAGGGGGTGCCCGTCATGCGCGGCACCTATGGCCACAGCAACGATCACTGGGCGGTGAAGATCACCGAGTTCGTGGAGCGCCCGTCCCAGGGGGGATCGTCCCGCTAGGGGCGACCGACCGCCGGGCGCGGCAAGTCAGAGAACAGACATCGACGGGGTAGGCTGGCATGGCAGA
Source organism: Pseudomonadota bacterium (assembly GCA_051746205.1). GTDB lineage: Bacteria > Pseudomonadota > Gammaproteobacteria > Thiohalospirales > Thiohalospiraceae > Thiohalospira. The sequence continues at coordinate 10,279 of JBNJEU010000050.1, read as the reverse complement.
GGACGACCAGAACAACGAGAACGGTGAACAGGGCGCCGATAACGACGACCTCGATATCGACTCCCTGCTGGGCGGCGAGGACGACGAGGCGGCCGCCGGCGGGGATGCCGGTGCCGATGACGCCGAGGGGGCCGGGGGCGACGAGGAGGATCCGTGGGCCGCGGCCATGACCGAACAGCTCACCGAGGATCCGGTGGACGAACCGCCCGAGGGCTTCGAGGATCTGGCCGGTGGAGGCGGTGACGAGGGCGAGGACCCCTTTGCCGGCGGTGACACCGATTTCGGCATGAGCGATCTCATGGGGGGGCAGGGGGGCGGTGACGCCCAGCCCGCTCAGATGCCGAATCTGGATAACGAGGGGACGGGCGGGGACGCCAATACGGCGGTGAACCTCGACATGATCATGGACATCCCGGTCACCATCGCCATGGAGATCGGGCGGACCCAGATCAACATCCGCAACCTGCTGCAGCTCAACCAGGGTTCGGTGGTGGAACTCGACCGTTTCGCCGGCGAGCCGCTGGACGTGATGGTCAACGGGACCCTCATCGCCCACGGCGAGGTGGTGGTGGTGAACGAAAAGTTCGGCATCCGCCTCACCGACGTCATCAGTGCTCAGGAACGCATCAAGAAACTGAAATGAAGCGCTCGGCCGCTGGTCTCCTCGCGCTGTTCGTGACGGCCCCCCTGCATGCCTCGGAAAAGGCCGGCGAGCGGCTGGTGGAACCGTTCGCCGGCGGCCAGGTGGCGGAGATCGTCGTCGGTCTGTTCGTCGTCCTCTTCATCATCGGGGTCGTGGCCTGGCTGGTGCGCCGGGTTCCCGGCCTGTCGGGGAGTGCCGACGGGCGGGTCCGGGTGGTCTCCGGGGTCTCGGTGGGGCAGCGCGAGCGGATCCTGCTGGTGGAGGTCGGCGAACAGCAGTTGCTGGTCGGTGTCGCGCCGGGCCGGGTCGAGACCCTGCACGTTCTCGACGAGCCGTTGCGACCCGTCGAGGGCGGGGGGGACAGCTCCTTCGCCCGTAGCCTGAATGGCTTTGTCGAGCGCTTCCGCCACCAGCAGGAATCGGCCGGGGGAAAGTCGTCGTGAGTCAGCGGCAGGTCGATGGAGCAGCCCCGGCGGCGCGGCCCGCCCCCCGGACCCGGTTACCCCGCCCCGAGGGACGCCGTGAATACATCCCTGTAGGCTCGGCGGCCGCATCCCTGCGGCCGACGCCCTCGGGTCGGGGTAACCGGGTCCGGGGGGCGGGCCGCGCCGCCGGGGCGGGCCACGGTCCGCTCCTGCGTCTGCTGCTGGTGATCGTCGGCCTGCTGCTCCCCGCCGGAGCCGCCGTCGGCCAGGAGGCCATCGAGGCCATCACCATCACCGAGACCGACGAGGGCGGCGAGGTCTGGGGGCTCTCCATCCAGCTCCTGGCGCTGATGACGGCGCTGACCTTCCTGCCGGCGGCGCTGATCATGATGACCGCGTTCACCCGGATCATCATCGTCCTGGCCATCCTGCGTCAGGCCATGGGCCTGCCGACCACGCCCTCCAATCAGACCCTGGTGGGGCTGGCGCTCTTCCTGACCTTCTTCATCATGATGCCGGTCTTCCAGGAGATCAACACCACGGCGCTGCAGCCCTATCTGGAGGAGGGGATGGACTTCCAGGAGGCCATCGTCGCCGGCTCCGAGCCGCTGCGCACCTTCATGATGGGCCAGACCCGCGAAAACGATCTGGCGGTCTTCCTGCGGCTCTCCGGTGAGGGCGAAGTGGATGGACCGGACGATGTGCCGCTGCTGACCCTGGTGCCGGCGTTCGTCACCAGCGAGCTGAAGACGGCCTTCCAGATCGGTTTCCTGATCTTCATCCCGTTCCTGATCATCGACCTGGTGGTGGCGTCCACGCTGATGTCCATGGGCATGATGATGCTGTCGCCGATGATCATCTCCCTGCCGTTCAAGATCATGCTCTTCGTGCTGGTGGACGGCTGGACGCTCATCGTCACCACCCTGGCCACCAGTTTCTATGCCAGTGGATAGGAGGGAGCGGCCGTGACGCCCGATCTGGTCATGACCATCTTTCAGCGCGCCCTGGAGGTCATCCTGGTCATGTTGCTGGTGGTGCTGACACCGGCGCTGATCGTCGGCCTGCTGGTGAGCATGTTCCAGGCGGCCACCCAGATCAACGAAATGACGCTGTCGTTCATCCCCAAGCTGCTGATCACGGTAGTGGTCCTGATCTTCGCCGGGCCGTGGCTGCTCTCCCTGATCCTCGACTACACCACACGGCTCTACGACAACATCCCCGGATTCATCGGTTAGCCCATGGTCATCGAGAGCGGGGAGATCACGGCCTGGGTGGGGAGCCTGATGTGGCCCTTCATTCGCGTGAGCGCCATGCTCTTTGCCGCGCCGTTGATCGGGACCCCCTATGTTCAGGTGCGCATCCGCGTCCTGCTGGCACTGCTCATTACCATCGTCCTCGCGCCGAACCTGGATCCGATGCCGACCTATGATCCGGCCTCGGTGATGGTCCTGCTGGTGGCCCTGCAGCAGGTCCTCATCGGTCTGGCCATGGGCCTGGTCCTCCAGCTGGTCTTCTCCGCCATCGTGATCGGCGGCCAGATCATGGCCCTGCAGATGGGTCTCGGCTTCGCCTCCATGGTCGATCCGCAGACCGGCACCCAGGTCCCGATGGTTTCGCAGATCTACCTGCTGGCGGGCATGCTGGTCTTTCTCGCCTTCGACGGCCACCTGATCATCATCGAGGTCCTGGCGGACAGCTTCACCGCCATCCCGGTGGGCTTCGAGGGGCTGACCGCCGAGGCCTATCGGCTGGTGGCCGAATGGGGCAGCCACATGTTCGCCGGCGCCGTGCTCATGGCCATCCCGGTGGTGGCGTCGCTGCTGGTGGTGAACATCGCCTTCGGGGTGATGACCCGCGCCTCGCCGCAGCTCAATATCTTCGCCGTCGGTTTCCCGGTGACGATGACCATCGGCTTCGGCGTGATGATCCTGACCTTTGACACCTTCCTGCCCCATGTCGGTAATCTGGTGGAGCAGGCAACGGAGACCGTACGAACCATGTTGTCGGGAGGCTGACCCATGGCCGAGAACAGCGAAGGTCAGGAAAAGACCGAAGAACCGACCCCGAAGCGGCTTCAGGACGCCCGCAACAAGGGTCAGGTGGCGCGCTCGCGCGAGCTCACGACCATGGCCATGATGATGGCGGCCGCCGCGGCGTTCATCTTCTTCGGACCCGGGATCATCGAGGGGCTGCTGGACATCCTCGAATACAACTTCGTCCTCGATCGCGAGACGGTGTTCGACGAGAAGAAGATGGCGGATCGCTTCATCGCGTCCACCCTCGAGGGGATCCTGACCATTACCCCGTTCTTCATCGTCATGGCTGTCATCGCTTTCATGGGCCCCATTGCGCTGTCCGGGTGGGTTTTCTCCCTGGAGGCGATGGGGTTCAAGTGGAGCAAGCTGGATCCCGTCAAGGGGCTCGGTCGAATCCTGGGTGCCCGCGGTGCCATCGAATTCTTCAAGGCGATGGCGAAGTTCCTGCTGATCGGCACCGTCGCCCTGCTGGTGCTCTACTACAAGTACGACGAGTTCCTGACCCTGGGGCGCGGGGAGGTCGATGCGGCCCTGGCGAACATGGGCGATCTGATGGTCTGGACCTTCCTGATCATCTCCATGTCGCTCATCGTCCTGGCGGCGGTGGACGTGCCGTTCCAGCTCTGGGACCACACCCGGCAGCTGCGCATGACCCGCCAGGAGGTCAAGGACGAGTTCAAGCAGAGCGAGGGTGATCCGCAACTCAAGCAGCACATTCGCCAGTTGCAGCAGGAGATGGCGCAGAAGCGCATGATGGAGGAGGTGCCCCGGGCCGACGTGGTGGTGACCAACCCGACCCACTACGCCGTCGCCATGAAGTACGATCAGGCGACCATGCCGGCACCCGTGGTGGTGGCCAAGGGCGTCGATTTTCTGGCCACCCAGATCCGCAGCGTGGCCCAGACCAACGAGATCCCGGTGCTCGAGGCTCCCCCATTGGCACGAGCCTTGTATAATCATGCCGAACTGGACCAGGAGATCCCTGGTGCCCTGTTCCAGGCGGTGGCGCAGATCCTGGCCTACCTCTATTTCCTGCGCGAGGGCGGGCCGCGTGCGGCGCACATGCCGGACCTGGACAACCTGCCGGTGCCGAAAGAGATGGACGAAGAGTTGACGGACGCGTCATGATGTTGACTTCACGGCGGCGGGAAACCGACGGAGAACCCCATGGCGGTTGAGCAGACGGGAGCGGCGGGAATGTACGACGGCGTACGCCGTTTCGTGCAGAGCGGGCTGGGCGTGCCCATCCTCGTCCTGGCACTGCTGTCGATGATGGTCCTGCCGTTGCCGCCGGTGATGCTGGATCTCTTCTTCAGCTTCAACATCGCGCTCTCCCTGGTGATCGTGCTGGTGGCGATCTACGCCATGCGGCCCATGGATTTCTCCGTCTTCCCTTCGATCCTGCTGGTGGCGACGCTGCTGCGGCTGGCGCTGAATGTCGCCTCCACCCGGGTCGTTCTGCTGGAGGGCCACAGCGGCACCGATGCCGCCGGCCGGGTCATCCAGGCCTTCGGCGAATTCGTCGTCGGCGGCAACTATGCCGTCGGTCTGGTGGTCTTCGTGATCCTGATCATCATCAACTTCGTGGTGGTGACCAAGGGCGCCGGCCGCATCTCCGAAGTGAGCGCTCGCTTCACCCTGGACGCCATGCCCGGCAAGCAGATGGCCATCGACGCCGATCTCAACGCCGGGATCATCGATCAGGAGGAAGCGAAGCAGCGCCGGCAGGCGGTGGCCGAGGAGGCCGAGTTCTACGGCTCCATGGATGGTGCCTCCAAGTTCGTCCGCGGTGACGCCATCGCCGGGATCCTGATCACCGCCATCAACATCGTCGGCGGCCTCGCCGTCGGCATGGGCCAGCACGGCATGTCCATGGGCGACGCGGTCCACAACTACACCCTGCTGACCATCGGCGACGGCCTGGTGGCCCAGATCCCGTCGCTGCTGCTGTCGACCTCCGCCGGCATCATGGTGACCCGGGTTTCGGCGCCCCGGGACATGGGCGGCATGGTCATCGAGCAGATGTTCGGCAATCCCCGGGCCCTGTGGGTGGCTGCGGGACTCATCGGGATCATGGGCCTGATCCCCGGGATGCCGAACATCCCGTTCCTGGTCTTCTCGGCGATCACCGCCGGCATTGCCTGGACGCTGTACAAGCGCCAGCAGGACGAGGCCGCGGTGGAGACCGCCGCCGCCGAGGCCGCCGAGGCGGAACCCCCGCCGTCGCAGGAGCAGCGCGAGGTGGGCTGGGACGACGTGGTGCCGGTGGACACCATCGGCCTCGAGGTCGGCTATCGCCTCATCCCCATGGTCGACCGCAAGCAGGGCGGCCAGCTCATGGACCGCATCAAGGGCGTGCGCAAGAAGCTCTCCCAGGATCTCGGCTTCCTGATCCCGCCGGTGCACATCCGCGACAACCTGGATCTGGCGCCCTCTTACTACCGGATCACGCTGATGGGCGTCACCGTGGGCGAGGCCTCCGTCCATCCCGATCGGGAACTGGCCATCAATCCGGGCGAGGTCCACGGCGAGATCCAGGGGATCGAGGGCAAGGATCCCGCCTTCGGCCTGCCGGCCACCTGGGTCGAACCCGACCAGCGCGAAGAGGCGCTGGGTCTCGGGTACACCGTGGTCGATGCCAACACCGTGGTGGCCACCCACCTCTCCCAGGTGCTCAGCGAGCACGCCCACGAGCTCCTCGGCTACGAGGAGGTTCAGAGCCTGCTGGACAAGCTCAAGAGCTCCGCGCCGAAACTGGTCGAGAACCTCACGCCGGACACCGTCTCCCTCGGGACCATCCTGCAGGTGCTCAAGAATCTCCTGGCCGAGGGTGTGCCGGTGCGTGATTTCCGCACCATCGCCGAAACCCTCTCCCGGCAGGGCGGCAAGGGGCAGGACACCGACACCCTGACCGAACAGGTCCGCGTTGCCCTGCGCCGTCTGATCTTCCAGCACATCAACGGGATGGCGGACGAGCTGCCGGTGATCACCCTGGATCCGCAGCTCGAGCAGCTGCTGCAGCAGTCCACCCAGGTCTCAAACGGTCAGGAGATGACCCTGGAGCCCGGCATGGCCGAGGCCCTGCACGGCGCACTGGCCGAGAAGACCCAGGAGCGCGAGCTTGCCGGCGACCCGGCCGTGCTGCTGGTCTCGCCGCAGATCCGGAGTCTGGTGGCGCGCTTCGTGCGGCCCACCATCCCCGGACTCAATGTACTCTCGTTCAACGAAATCCCGGACAACAAGCAGTTGCGCGTGGTGGCCACCGTGGGGGGCGATAACCAGTGACTGAGGAGGCGACAGCCCGATGAGGATCCGCCGGATCTTTGCCACCGATATGCGTCAGGCCATGAGCCAGGTGAAGGAGGAGCTCGGCCCCGATGCCGTGATCCTCTCCAGCACGCGCCAGGATGGCGGCGTCGAGGTGGTCGCCGCCGTCGACGTGGCCGACGGCGATACCGTGCCCTCACCGGAGCCGGGGGGCGGCCCCCTGTCGTCGTCCGGCCCCGCCATGGAGACCGATTCCGGTGAGGAGGGCGAGGCGTTGACCTATCAGCGGCCGCGTCGGCCGCGCCAGTCATCGGCGCCCACCGGCCCCGGTGCCCGGCCGGCCGTCCCGGACCGTCCGGAGAACGAGACGCCGACGCGGGAGCCGAATTTCCAGGAGGCGTTCCGCTCGGCCAGTCAGGAGCTGGGCCACGGGAACGAGCCGGACCGCCGGCAGCCGGAGCGGGAAGAGCGCCCCGACGAGCCGCCGCCAAAGGCGCCGTGGCAGACCATGGACTGGGATGACGAACTCGACGAGGATGCCATGCCGGAACCCGAACCGGCGATCAACGAGCCGCCCCGCCTCGGGCCGGAGACGGTGGTCGGAGCCGGGAACCGCGCGCGCGGCGGGAGCGGTGCCGCCTCCGGTGCCATGCTCACCGCCGTGCGCGAGGAACTGGACATCCTCCAGGGTCTGCTGGACGATCTCAACGATCCGGACGCCCCGCCCGCCAAGGCCATGGGGGCCAGCCCCACCGCCGGTCGGACCGATGCCGCGCGCAGCGCCGCCGCCGACTTCCTGCGCGAGGAACCCGATGCCGGCGAGCGACGTGTGGATCTCACCGCCACCGGCGAGGCCCTGCGCCGGACCCTCCAGGAGGCGGTCCTGCCGCCGCGCCGTGACGTCATGAGTCAGGGCGGGGTGGTCGCCCTGGTCGGACCGACCGGCGTCGGCAAGACCACCACGGTGGCCAAGCTGGCGGCCCGTTACGCCCTGCGCCACGGGTACGATCAGGTCGCCCTGGTCACCACCGACAGCTACCGCATCGCCGCCCACGAGCAGCTGCGCACCTACGCCCGGATCCTCGGCATCCCGGTGCGGGTGGCCAACGACGAGAACGAGCTGCGCACCACCCTGGACAACCTGGCCGATCGCTCCCTGGTGCTCATCGATACCGCCGGCATGAGCCAGCGGGATCGCCGGCTGGCGGAGCAGTTCCGCACCCTGGTCGCCGGCGCCCCGGCGGTCCAGACCTACGCCGTGCTGGCCGCCAACACCCAGGCCGCGACCCTGGACGAGGTGGTGGGGGCCTTCCAGGGCGCCGAACTCGACGGCTGCGTGCTGACCAAGCTGGATGAATGCACCAGCCTTGGCGGGATCCTCTCCACCATCATGGAGCGCCACCTGCCGCTGGCCTTCTTCTCCGACGGTCAGCGCGTGCCCGAGGACATCTATCCGGCCACCCCGGAACTCATCGCCGAGCGGGTCGAGGCGCTGGCCAGCGGCGGTGAGCCCGAGGGTGGCTCCCGCTCGGCCACGGGAGGACCCTACTGATGTGGGAGGGTTTCAGTCAGGATCAGGCCAGCGGTCTGCGCCGGCTGGCTCGTCAGCGCCCGGTGCGGGTGATCTGCGTGGCCAGCGGCAAGGGCGGGGTCGGCAAGACCAACATCACCGTGAATCTTGGTACCGCGCTGGTGAAACAGGGGCGCCAGGCGATGATCATGGATGCCGATCTCGGCCTCGCCAACGTCGACGTGATGCTCGGCATCAACCCGCCCTACACCCTCGCCCACGTCCTCACGGGCGAACGCGAACTGGCCGAGGTGATCACCACCACGCCGGGCGGACTGCACGTGGTGCCGGCGACCTCCGGCACGCAGACCATGGCCGAACTCTCGCCCATGCAGCACGCCGGCATCGTGCGGGCCTTCAGCGAGCTGGCCATGGACCTGGACGTGCTGCTGGTGGATACCGCCGCCGGACTGTCCGACAGCGTGATCACCTTCAGCAAGGCCTCGCAGGAAGTGGTGGTGGTGGTCTGCGACGAACCCGCCTCCATCACCGATGCCTACGCCCTGATCAAGGTTCTCACCCGGGACCATGGCGTCGAACGGGTGCGAATCCTCGCCAACATGGTCAATACTGTGCAGCAGGGACAGCGGCTCTACGAAAAGATGGCGCGGGTTACCGACCACTATCTCTGCGTGGAGCTGGACTTCATGGGGATCGTGCCGCGCGACGAGGAACTTCGGCGTGCGGTCAATCGCCAGCAACCGGTGGTCGAGGCCTTCCCGGACAGCCGCTCGGCCCAGGCCTTCCGCATGCTGGCGCAGAAGATCGACAAGTGGCCGATGCCGCGCAGCGCCGGCCATCTGGAATTCTTCGCCGAGCGGCTGGTGGGGCGCGCCGGCGGCACGAGAAACGGGAGCAGCGCCTCGGTGGGCTGGTAGGACACTGATCCGTGGTCCGTCTGATACAATGACGGCAGCGGGCACACATGGTATAACGCGCAAATGAAACATGGGCCGGCGAAGTCCGGAGACATGAACGCAGGTTAGGGTAGCAGGACTGGAGGTTGTCTTGGACAAGAACATGAAAATCCTCATCGTGGATGATTTCTCCACGATGCGACGGATAATCAAGAACCTGCTGCGGGATCTGGGGTTCAACAACGTCGACGAGGCCGACGACGGCCAGACCGCACTGCCCAAGCTGCAGAAGGGTGACTTCGACTTCCTGGTGACCGACTGGAACATGCCCGGCATGGACGGGCTCGAGCTTCTCAAGGCCGTGCGGGCCGATCCGAAGCTTGCGCAGTTGCCCGTGCTGATGGTGACCGCCGAGCAGAAGAAGGAACAGATCGTCGCCGCCGCCCAGGCCGGCGTGAACGGATACATCGTCAAGCCCTTTACCGCGCATACCCTCGACGAGAAGCTCAAGAAGATCTTCGATCGCGTGGAAAACTCCTGATCCGCTGGCGGAGAGGCCTCAATGGACAACGAAAACCAGATGGGCAATAACGAGAACTACCTCCGCCTGGCCCGACAGCTGGTGAGTCAGCTGGAGGCCGGCGAGGACGAGGCGGGCTACTCGACCCTCGAGGAGCTGACCCAGCTGCGCGAGACCGAGATGTTCCAGCAGATCGGCAAGCTGACCCGCGATCTGCACGAGGCGCTGAACAGCTTCCAGGTCGATACCCGCATCTCCACTCTGGCCGAGCACGAGATCCCGGATGCCCGTGAGCGCCTGCGCTATGTCGTGTCGATGACCGATCAGGCCGCCAACCGGACCCTGAACGCCGTCGAGCAATCGTTGCCGCTGTGCGACGATCTCCAGGCCAAGGTGGACGAGATCGGCGAGGGCTGGAACAAGTTCCTGCGCAAGGAACTCTCCGTGGAGGAGTTCCGCGCCCTCAGTCGGGATATCAAGAACCATCTCAAGGAGACCAGCGGTCAGGTGGCCACCCTCAAGGGCAACCTCAACGAGGTCCTGATGGCACAGGACTATCAGGACCTGACCGGCCAGATCATCCACCGGGTCATCAATCTCGTCGAAGAGGTGGAGGGCAATCTGGTGGAGCTGATCCGGATCTCCGGCGGACGGGCCGCCGAAGGGGACAAGACCCCGAAAAGTGCCACCACGCCGGCGGCGGCCGCGGAAGTGGATTCCTCGATCGAACCCCAGGGGCCGCAGGTGCCCGGTGTGGATCACGCCGACGCCGTCAGCGGTCAGGACGAAGTGGACGAGCTGCTGTCGAGCCTCGGCTTCTAGAGCGGAGTAGTCATGTCATTCGACGCCGACGAAGAGATATTACAGGACTTCCTGGTCGAAGCCGGCGAGATCCTGGAGCAACTGCAGGAGCAGCTCGTTCAGCTCGAACAGAGCCCGGACGATTCCGACCTGCTCAATG
>JBNJEU010000049.1:0-13966 GCA_051746205.1 Pseudomonadota bacterium | reverse complement strand
CCATCGCGTAGAGGCGCCGTCGGCCCGGACGGTTGGCCTCGACCCAGATGCCGGCGCGTCCGCCAACGGCGATCACCGCCTCCCAGTCCCGCTCCAGCGGTAGCGCGCCATTGATGTCGAAGACCTCGATCCGGTCACCGGCATCGGCGCCCAGCGCGGCGATGAACTCGCGGTGGTTGTGGTTGCCGCTCTCGGCGACCACCATGACCTCGGCGAGGACGGCCATGGGCACGCAGAGCAGCGCCATGAACAGGGCCGACACCATCGCCTGCCGCGTCTTCACTCCTCTCCCCGACATGGCGTTAGAGTTTCAGTCCCAGACGCAGATAGACGCGCCGCTCGTGCTCATATCGTTCCCGGAACGAACTGTACGATCCCGCGCCATCCAGTACGGCCAGTCGGATCTCGCCCGTTCCCCAGCCCAGGGACATGTCGCGGGCCAGCGAGAAGTCGGCGGTGGTGAACGCCGCGGGCGGGTCAGCGGAGATCCAGTCCATCTCGCTGACGTGGTGGATCCCGACCCCGGCCCGCCAGGCGCCCCAGCGCTGATTGAGCAGAACGGAGAGGGTATGGTCCGGCGTCAGTTCCTCGGCGTCCCATTGAACGGTGGAGCCATCGGCCTTCACCTTCTCGGTCAGTTCACCGTCGGCCCGGACGTAGGCGTAGCCGAGTCCGAGCCGGGTGCGCTCCAGCGGCCGCCAGTCCAGCTGGGTCTCCAGACCCCGCTGGGTGATGGTCCCGTCGTTTTCCAGCAGCAGGAGCCGCCGCGCCTCCCGGCACAGTTCGGCATTGTGCTCGGGGTCACAGAAGGTCGGATAGTAGGGCGTGTTATCCGTCTGCTCGTCGTAATAGGTCATCACGCCGGTGACGACATCCACCAGGCGCTGCTGGAACAGCTTCACCTCGTAGTTCAGCGCCGGCGTCTGACCAACGGCGGCCAGCTCGACGCTGTCGATGCGTTCGGGCTCGAGCTCGTCGTTCCCGCGCGCGATGTAGTGCAGGGCCTCGTTGTTGTCGGTGAAGCGGTGGCCCCAGTCCGCCTCCGAATCCACGAAACCCGGGGTCCGCCAGGCCCGCGTGGTCCCGAGGCGAACAGCATGATCGGCGCGGTAGTGCCAGTTCAGCGCCGCGCGCGGGGCCCAGTTGGTCCCGGTGTAGCTCTCGCGCTCGACACCGGTGCCGCCGTGGAGTGTCCAGGCCGACGCCAGACGCCATTCGGCGTGGCCGAACATCCGATTGTGCTCGAGGGTCCGGGTGTCGCCGTCACCGAAGTAGCCTGCGGCCGCCATGGTGTCGCGCCGGCTCTGGGCGCCCCAGATCAGACGCAACGCGCGGACGGGCTGGTGGTGGTACTCGACCTCGGCCTCCACGCGGCGGATGTCGCGGGACTCGTCCAGTCGCAAGGGGGCGTCGGAATCGCCCCGCGTTCCGCGAAAACCGGCCAGCCTCTCGTCAAGTTCGGTCAACGGCGGCAGATCCGCCACCAGGTCCGTGTCGGAGCGCTCCACATGGAGACGGGCGCGCAGCTCCTCGCGGGTGGAGAAGAGCCGCTGCCAGGCCAGTTGCCCGTAGTAGCGTTCCACCTCCGCCTCACGCGCCGGCCGGAAGACATCGCCTTCGGTACCGCTGCCCCACTCCCCGGCGGTGAGCCCGCCCATGACATCGACGTAATCATTCACGCCGGGGCGCAGACGGCCCCGGTAATTGATCTTGTGACGGTGCTGATCGTGGCGCGCACCCTCGTCCTCGCCGGGGTAGCCTTCATCCTCCTGATGGTGCCAGGTCAGCCGCTGATCGAGGTGCTCACCGCGGGCGTCGTGACTCACCAGGGTCCGGCGGTAGGCGTGTTCGCCGGCGTCGACGCGCACGGTGGTACCCGGTCGTGTGCCCGGCTCCCGGGTCCGGATGTGGATGGTCCCCTGATAGGCGTTGGCACCGTAGCTGGCGCCATTGGGGCCGCGCGTCACCTCGATGCGTTCGATCTCTTCCAGGGCCACGGGCAGATCGTGCCAGTCCACACCCGCCGTCCCCGGGAGATAGACGGTACGGCCGTCCACCAGCACCTGCAGACGCCGGGCGAACTCCTCGGAGACCCCGTGGCGCGTCACCCCGACCCAGAAGCCGCCCTGATGGCCCACCTGGAAGCCGGCGGCCAGGCGCATCAGATCGGGCAGACTGGTGCGGCCGCTGGCCTCGATCATCTCCCGGTCGATGACCGTGACCGAGGCCGGCGCCCGGGTCAGGGACTGCTCCATGCGCCCGGCGCTGACCACCGTGGGCAGCTCGTCGAAGTAGGCGGCCTCGGCCCCCTGGGGGTCGAACTCGGCCGCCTGGACACCCTTGACGCCCACCAGGGCCACGCCCGCCACCATCATGGTGTGTTGCCAGTTCATCTCGTTCCTTCCTTTACTCGATTCCGATCGCGCCGGCACCCGTTTCGGCGCGGACCGCCTCCACCACGTCACCGAGCCCGTGAACCCCGGTCAGCCCTGCCACGTCCGGCGCCGCCGGCCGCCGGGTATCCGGCTGGCGGATCAGGCGGGTGTGGCGGATCCCGTGGGCGAGCCCGGCGCGCAGCACCGCCGGATTGTCGTCCACCAGCAGGGTACTCGCCGGATCGAACGGCTCCACCTCCGCCAGCCGAAACCAGAAGGCCTCGTCCTCCTTGGCCATTCCGAAGGTGTGGCTGGTGTGGATCGCCTCGACATGGTCCGCCAGACCGGTGACGCGACACTTCAATTCCAGGCTGGCCCCGTGGGCGTTGGTCGCCACCACCCGGCGCAGACCCAGACGCCCCAGGGCGTCCAGCGCCGCCTCGACGCCGGGCAGCCAGCCGATGCGGTGGGCCACATCTTCCTTCAGTGCGACCAGATCCAGTCCCAGCTCGCCGCGCCAGTAGTCCAGGCAGTACCAGTCGAGGGTGCCGAGGACCGCCTCGAAGCGAGGCGCCAGCTCCGACCTGGCCTGTTCCACGGTCAGGCCCCGCCGCTCGGCATAGCTTTGCGGCAGATACTCGCTCCAGAAATGGTTGTCGAAGTGCAGGTCCAGCAGCGTGCCGTCCATGTCCAGCAGCACGGTCTCCACCGGTTCCCCTTCCAGTAGCGCGGTCATGGCCCCTCCTCGCGGGCTTTCCGGCATGTGCGGATCCTGCACCCTCGGCCCGGGAAAGGCCAGCCCGACACTGGTCAGCCGCCCTCCCGGCACAGTAAGATGCCGGCACAGCAGTGGAGGCCGCCATGCCCGAAAAGCCCACCATCCGCAAGGCCACGATCGTCGCCGAATCGCGCCTGTTCCGGCTCGAGACCCTGGATCTGGAGTTCAGCAACGGCACCGTGCGTGAATACGAACGGGTCCGCGGCACCGGCTCGGGGCGCGGGGCGGTTCTCATCGTGCCGATGCTCGATGACGATACCGTCCTGCTCATCCGCGAATACGCCGCCGGCGTCCACCGCTACGAGCTGGCCCTTCCCAAGGGCCGGGTCGAGGGTGACGAGGAACTGGTCGCGGCCGCCAACCGCGAACTCATGGAAGAGGTGGGCCACGCCGCTCGCGAACTGGAGGTACTCACCAGTTTCACGGTGGCCCCGGGCTATCTCAGCCACGTTACCCACGTCGTCCTTGCCCGGGGACTCTACCCCCGACGCGAACCGGGAGACGAACCAGAGGAACTGGAAGTGGTGCCGTGGTCGCTCGGGAAGCTCCCGGAACTCGTCGCCCTGGAAGAAGTCACCGAGGCGCGCAGCATCGCCGCCCTCTACATGGTGCGGGAGCGACTGCATGGCAACGGCTCCAACTGAAGCCTCGCTGCTCCCCGCCGTCCTCACCGCGGTGCGTGAGGCGGGGAACACCATCCTCGCCCATCGCGACCGCGGGCTGTGCATCGACACCAAGGGCGACGGCTCGCCGGTCACCAGTGCCGATTTCGCCTCCCACCGCTGTCTGGTGGACCACCTCAAGCGGCTCACCCCGGCGTGGCCGGTCTTCTCCGAGGAAACGGGCTCGATCCCGTTCAACATCCGTGGCCGCTGGCGCCACTACTGGCTGCTGGACCCGCTGGACGGGACGCGTTCCTTTGTTCAGGGCTCCGACGAATTCACCATCAATGTCGCCCTGATCCATGACGGACGCCCCGTGCTCGGAGCCATCGGCGTGCCGGCCGACGGTCGCCTCTACCATGCCGTTGCCGGAGGTCCGGCCCATCGTCAGCTCCCGGGCCACCCCCCCGAGATGATCGGCTGCGTTCCGCCGTCACCGATCCCGCGGGTGACCATCAGCCGCCGCTGCCCGACTCCCCAGACGGCGGCGTACCTGGAACGTCTCGGCCCCCATACCACGCAGCCGCTGGACAGTTCTCTGAAGTCGTGCCGGATCGCCGAGGGCGGCGCCGATGTCTACGTCCGCCTCGGTCCCACCGGGGAATGGGACACCGCCGCCGCCCAGTGTCTACTGGAAGCGGCCGGCGGCGGCCTCATGGACTGCGCGGGCCGGCCATTGACCTACAACCGACGCGCGACCCTGATGAATCCCCATTTCCTCGCCTACGGCGCCGAACCCGACCGCTGGCTCGCCCCCCTGGCCGAATCCGGTCGCTGAACACAAAAAGGCCCGCGTGACCGATGCGGGACATCGGCCGTGCGGGCCTTCGAGGCTCGGGCGTTACGAGGTTACGCCTTGTGCTCCGCCTTGAAGACGTTACGCCGGAGCCACAGGGCAATGAACGTAATCATGCCAATGGCAAAGACCACGACAAATACGGTCAGCAACCCCATCCAGCTGGTAAAGAGAAGTTTCAGGGCTTCCATCGACGCTCTCCTTTATGGTTTGCAGCAATCCACTATTCCCGTTTTCCCGACGGCGAATCATTGACCGCGATCAACTTTCGGTGAGGCCGTTTCCAGCGCGACCCCTCCGGCCAGGGCCTCGAGGCCCTCCCGATCATGAATATAGACGTGCTTGCGCTCGACTGTCAGCAACGACCGTTCCTGGAATCGTGTGAAGGTTCGGCTCACCGTTTCCACCGCCATGCCGAGGTAGTTCCCGATGTCCCCCCGGGACATGGAGAGATAGAACTCGTGGGCGGAGAAACCGCGCCGATTAAGGCGGTCCGAGAAGTTCAGCAGATAGCTCGCCAGACGCTCGTCGGCACCGCGACGGCCGAGCAGCAGCAGGTGGCCCTCCTCCTGGAGCAGCTCGCGGCTCATCAGCCGATAGATCTGATGATGCAGCGCGGGAATCCGCCCACCGAGCCCCTCCAGGGCCTCGAACGGAATCTCGCAGACACTGGCCGTCTCCAGGGTGCGCGCGCCGCACGGGTGATGACCGCGACTGATGGCGTCAAGCCCCAGCATCTCCCCGGGCAGCAGGAAGCCGGTGATCTGCTCGCTGCCATCGCTCACCGGCGCATAGGTCTTCACCGACCCGGAACGGACCACGTACAACGATTCGAACGGATCACCGACGCGGAACAGGTGCTCGCCCCGCTTCAGAGGGCGTCTCTGCCGGATGATCCGGTCCAGTTCGGCCATTTCCTCCGGCTCGATGCCTCTCGGAAGACAGACCGGGTGGAGGCTGCAGTCGCCGCAGGCCAGTTTCAGTGATGCCATCGTTCCTTGACTCATTATGTTCATAATCGACCTCCTGGTCTCGTTAATCCCCACTGGTCATAGTGCCATGAGTACGACCATGGTACCAATCAGTTTTCCTCGCTTAATGTGTATAATGCCGACGGAACGAAGGTAACGAAAAACGAGGCCCCCATGGCACGCACCGCCGAAGTCAGGCGCGACACCCTGGAGACCCGCATCCGGGTCGCCGTGAATCTGGACGGAGACGGCGAGGGGCGGTTCGAAACCGGTGTCCCCTTCCTGGACCACATGCTCGACCAGGTGGCCCGCCACGGCCGCGTGGATCTGGACATCACCGCCGACGGCGACACCCACATCGACGACCACCACACGGTGGAGGACATCGGCATCACCCTGGGTCAGGCGCTGGCCGAGGCGCTGGGCGACAAGGCCGGTATCCAGCGCTACGGCCACGCCTATGTGCCGCTGGACGAGGCCCTGTCGCGGGTGGTGGTGGACTTCTCCGGCCGCCCCGGTCTGACCTGGGGCGTCGAGTTCCCGCGCGCGCGCATCGGCGACTTCGATGTCGACCTCTTCCGGGAATTCTTTCAGGGGCTGGTGAACCACGCGCGGATGACCGTCCACGTGGACAACCTTCGCGGTGACAACGCCCACCACATCGCCGAGACCGTCTTCAAGGCGCTGGGCCGCGCGCTGCGCGTCGCCGCCGAGCCCGACCCGCGCCTGGAGGGCCGCACCGCCTCCACCAAGGGCAGCCTGTAGGCATGGCACGCGTTACCGTCGTTGACTACGGCATGGGCAACCTCCATTCGGTGGCCAAGGCGCTGGAGCACGCGGGCGCCACCGAGGTGGTGGTCAGCGCCGATCCGGAGACCGTGGCCGGTGCCGAGCGGCTGGTCTTCCCCGGCGTCGGCGCCATGCGCGACTGCATGGGGGAACTCGGCCGCCTCGGACTGGATCGCGCCATTGCCGACTTCGCCGCCACCGGCCGGCCTTTGCTGGGGGTCTGCGTCGGCATGCAGGCCCTGTTCGAGCGCAGCGAGGAGAACGGCGGCACCCCCTCGCTGGGGCTGTTGCCGGGGCAGGTGCTCGCCTTCCCCGAGGGACTCCGGGACCTGACCACCGGTGGGCCACTGAAGATCCCGCACATGGGCTGGAACGAGGTTCACCAGGTCAGTGAGCACCCGCTCTTCGCCGGCATCGAGCAGGACACCCGGTTCTATTTCGTGCACGGGTACTACGCCGAACCGGCCACCCCCGAACTCATCACCGCCTTCACCATCTACCCGCACCCGGTGACGGCCATGGTGGCGCGGGATAACATCGCCGGGGTGCAGTTCCATCCGGAGAAGAGCCAGGACGCCGGACTGGCGCTGTACGCCAATTTCCTGGGCTGGGACGGCACCACGCCCTGAGCCCGGGACACCACGGGACAACCACGAAACCAACGAGGTCGTTGTGATGCTTGTGATCCCCGCCATCGACATCCAGGACGGCCGCTGCGTGCGGCTGCGCCAGGGCAACATGGAAGACGCCACCGTCTACGGCGACGACCCGGTGGCCATGGCCGATCGCTGGGTGGCGGCCGGGGCCCGCCGCCTCCACCTGGTGGACCTGGACGGCGCCACCGCCGGCGAACCGAAGAACGCCGAGGCGGTACGCCGGATCTGCGCCGCCCACCCGGAGCTCCCGGTCCAGATCGGCGGCGGCATCCGCGATACCGCCACCGCCGGGGCCTACATCGAGGCGGGGGTGAGCTACGTCATCATCGGCACCCGGGCGGTCTCGGCGCCCCACTTCGTCAACGACCTCTGTCTGGAATTCCCGCGCCATGTCATCGTCGGCCTCGACGCCCGCGACGGCAAGGTGGCCATCGACGGCTGGTCGAAGCTGTCCCAGCACGACGTCACCGACCTGGCCCAGCGCTTCGAGGCCGACGGCGTCGAAGCGATCATCTACACCGACATCGGCCGCGACGGCATGCTCTCCGGGGTCAGCATGGACTCCACGGTGGAACTGGCGCGGTCGGTGCGCATCCCGATCATCGCCTCCGGCGGGGTCACCAGCCTGGACGACATCCGCGCCCTGTGCGCGGTCGCCGACGAGGGCGTGGTCGGCGCCATCACCGGCCGCGCCATCTACGAGGGCACCCTGGAACTGGCCGCCGCCCAGCAGCTGGCCGACGAGCTCTGCCCCGACGGGGCGTGAGCCGACCCACGGCAACGCATACCGAGGACGACCCATGGCCCTGGCCAAACGCATCATCCCCTGTCTTGACGTCGACGCCGGCCGCGTGGTCAAGGGCGTGCGCTTCATCGACATCCGCGACGCCGGCGATCCGGTGGAGGCGGCCAGGCGCTACGACGAACAGGGTGCCGACGAACTGACCTTTCTGGACATCACCGCCAGCCACGAGGGCCGCGACACCATCCTCGAGGTGGTCGAGGCGGTGGCCGGCCAGGTCTTCATCCCGCTCACCGTCGGTGGCGGCGTGCGCAGCTGCGACGACATCCGCAAGCTGCTCCACGCCGGCGCCGACAAGGTCGCCATCAACACCGCCGCGGTGGACAACCCGGAGTTCGTGCGCGAGGCCGCCGAGCGCTTCGGCTCCCAGTGCATCGTCGTCGCCGTCGACGCCAAGCAGGTCGAGGACGGCGACACCCCGCGCTGGGAGGTCTTCACCCACGGCGGCCGCAACGCCACCGGCCTCGACGCCGTGGAGTGGGCCCGGAAGATGGTCGCCCTCGGCGCCGGCGAGATCCTGCTGACCAGCATGGACCGCGACGGCACCCGCGACGGCTTCGACCTCGGACTGACCCGGGCGGTGAGCGACGGCGTCACCGTGCCGGTGATCGCCTCCGGCGGCGTCGGCGAACTCGGTCACCTCAGCGCCGGCGTTCTGGAGGGCCACGCCGACGCGGTGCTGGCCGCCAGCATCTTCCATTTCGGCGAACACACCATCGGCGAGGCCAAGGCGACCATGGCCGCCGCCGGCATCCCGGTCCGACTCTAGGAGGTGCCGGTGGATCCCGATACCGACGCCCCCTGGCTGGATGCCGTCGCGTTCGACACCGACGGCCTGGTCCCGGTCATCGCCCAGGACCACGACAGCGGCCGAGTGCTGATGATGGCCTGGGCCAACCGCGAGGCCCTGGCCCGCACCCGCGCGCTGGGCGAAGCCGTCTACTGGTCGCGTTCGCGGGGACGCTTCTGGCACAAGGGCGAGAGCTCCGGCCAGACCCAGACCGTCCACGCCATCCGCCTGGACTGCGACGGCGACGTAGTCCTTCTTGATGTCACCCAGGCCGGCGCCGCCGCCTGCCACACCGGACGTGAAAGCTGCTTCTACCGCGAGCTGCGCGATGGTGAGTGGGTGGTTACCGACGATGTCCTCATCGACCCCGAAACCCTGTACGGAGGCGCCCGATGAACGACGACGTGCTGAAACAGCTGTCCGAGGTCCTGGAGGCGCGCAAGGGCGCCCCCGCCGATGACTCCTACGTGGCGAGCCTCTACACCAAAGGCCTCGACGCGATCCTGAAGAAGATCGGCGAGGAGGCGACCGAGACGGTGATGGCCGCCAAGGACGGCGATCCGGAGAAGGTCGTTTATGAAACGGCCGATCTGTGGTTTCATAGCCTCGTTCTGCTGGCGCATCAGGGGCTCGGACCGGAAGCGGTCCTGGCGGAGCTCGAGCGCCGCTTCGGTCTCTCCGGCCACGCCGAGAAGGCCGCGCGCCCGCGGTAACCACAAGGCCTCGCGGCCAACCAACCAAACAGCGACACCAGAGGGGAAGTCATGGGGATCAGCGTCTGGCAACTACTCATTATCCTGGCCATCGTGCTGGTGCTTTTCGGCGCCAAGCGCATCCGCAACCTGGGCGGCGACCTCGGCGAAGCAGTCAAGGGTTTTCGCAGCGCCGTGAAGGACGAGACCGAGGACACCGGCGAGAAGAAGGCCGAGGAGGATCCGGAGAAGCTCGAGAAGTCCGGTGATGACGAGGAGGTCATCGAGGGCGAGGCCACCCGCGAGAACGAAACCGACCGGAACAAGGGCTGAGCGCGGGCACCCCATGTTCGATCTCGGTTTCTGGGAAATCCTGGTCATCGGCGTCATCGCGCTACTGGTGATCGGCCCCGAGCGCCTGCCCGAGGTAGCCCGCACCGTCGGCCGCTGGGTCGGCAAGGCGCAAAAGTTCGTGGCGACGGTGAAGTCCGATGTCGACCGGGAACTGCGCACCGACGAACTGCGCAAGATGATGGACTCACAGAAATCCGAGCTGGACCAGCTCAAGTCGCGCCTCGACAACAGTGCCAGCGAACTGAACCAGGACGTGGCCACCTCTGGAAAGGGAACCGACGACGACGGGGACAGCGGCAGCACGAACTCCGAAGATCGGTACATTGTCCGCTCGCCGGACAACACGGCCCCGGGCGAGACGAAGCCGGTGACGGAAGGCGGCGACACGAAACCGAAGAACGACACGGGCGGCGGCGAACCCAAGGGCGGCAATGGCTAAGGACACGGACAAGATCGACCCCGACGCCATCGTCGCTGAAGAGCAGCCTTTCCTGACGCATCTCTTCGAGCTGCGTGACCGGCTGCTGAAGATCGTGCTCACCGTGGCACTGATCTTCCTGGCGCTGTTCACCTTCGCCAACGAGATCTACAGCTTCGTGGCCGCGCCACTGCTCGCACACCTGCCGGCGGATACCGGCATGATTGCCACCGAGGTGGCTTCGCCCTTTCTGACGCCGTTCAAACTCACCCTGTTTGTCGCGCTGCTGCTGGCGATCCCGGTGATCCTCCACCAGATCTGGGCTTTCATCGCGCCGGGGCTCTACAGCCACGAGCGCCGCCTGGCGATGCCCCTGCTCACTTTCAGTGTGCTGCTTTTCTATCTGGGCATGGTCTTCGCCTACTATGCGGTCATGCCGCTGGTGTTCGGCTTCTTCACCGCCACCGCACCGGAAGGCGTGGCGGTGATGACCGACATCGCCCGCTACCTCGATTTCGTGCTGAAACTGTTCTTCGCCTTCGGGATCGCCTTCGAGGTGCCCATCGTCACCATCCTGCTGGTCTGGGCCGGGATCACCACGCCGAAGACCCTGGCCTCGAAGCGGCCATACGTCATTGTCGGCGCCTTTGTCATCGGCATGGTGCTGACGCCGCCGGACGCCATCTCCCAGACCCTTCTGGCGGTGCCCATGTGGCTGCTGTTCGAGCTGGGTCTGCTGCTTTCGCGCTTCTTCGTCGGTAACCGTGGAACGGAAGGGGAAGACGACGACGGCGGGCCGGATGACGACGGACCCTCCGGAGGCACCACCGGCGAGGGGGGTCCGTCCGGTGACGGCGACGAGGGCCCGTCCGGCGGCGGCACCGGCGGTGACACCGCCGAGGACGCGTGGCAACCGCTGGACGACGAGGCGATGGAGGCGGAACTCGACCGCGCGGCAGCCGAGGAGGAATCGCTGCGCCGGAGTCGTCGCGACGACAGCGGCACGGCCGCCGAGCCCTCGGCAGGCCCCGATCCCGAGGACGAGACCGGGCAGCGGGGGACCGACGACCCGGAACCGCGCCGGGACTGAGTCCCATCGGCCCCGCTCCGGGACCACCCCTCCTATTCGTGTTCTTTTTCCGCCGGCACCCGCCGCTGCCGTTCACGACTGCGGTCGCGATTCATCGTGCCCGGCGCGATGATCCGGCCATCCTCGGTGATCACCGGGGTCGGGGTGGTGGAGCGCGATTCCGGCTGACCCGCGGATTGCCCGACGACCCAGAGGATGAACAGACCCAGCAACGCAGCAGCGACGAGCGCGGGCACCGTGAATCGGCGCCAGCCATGCTCGCCGTGCAGGCGCAACCAGCCCAGGCGGGGCGGCGGATCCAGCGCGGAGCGGGCGCGTTCCTGAAAACCGGGGGAAGGTGGAGGCACGGGCTGGTGGGCCAGCTGGCGGCGCAGCCCCTGTTCAGCCGCCGTCACCGCCCGACAGTCGTCGCAGAGGCTCAAGTGCTCACCAATGGTGTCGGCCGTCGCTCCGTCCAGCTCACCTGCCAGCCAGCCATCCAGCCGCTCCAGGACCGGCCGACACGAATCCGGTGCTTTGGGCACCGGCCGTGCCGCCAGACCGGCCCGCAGGCGGTTCCGGGCGGCCGCCAGACGTGCGCGAGTGGTGGTTTCGTCCTCGTCGAACAGGCGCGCGAGGTCCTCCGGCGAGAAATCATCACCGTGGACAAGGCGCAGTTGCAGGGCCTCGTCGGCCGCAAGTCCTTCCAGAGCGGTGAGAACGGCGGTGTGTTCGGGCGAGCGGATCAGATGGAGGGGAGTCGGCGAATCGGGCAGCGCCGACGGCGCTCCGGCCCCCTCGATCATCAATCGCCGCGCCAGACTCCGGGCCGGATCCGCCTCGGCGGCCAGTTCCTCGCGTAGAGCCCGATCGGTGAGGAATTCAAGGAGGCGCTCTTCGGCGCCATCGCCTCCCAACCGCCAATCAAGGCGGTAGAGGGCATCCAGACCGGGGCCCAGGCGCCGCACGAGGGCGGCCGGTTCACGACGACCGAGGCGCACGCCTCAGGATCGGCCCATCGTCTCTTCTTCCACCTCGGTGATGGGGCCGGTGGTATTGAGGTAGGTGTTGAGTTCGCTGTTGAAGCCATCGTCATTACGCCGCAGCCATTCGAGCACCATGGCGGCGTGCTCGATCTCCTCGTTCATGTTGTGCAGCAGAATGGCGCGCAAATCGTCGTCACTACAGGCATCGGCGCGCTGCCGATACCAGTCCACCGCTTCCAGCTCCTCCTGAAGGGAAACGAGGGCGCGGTGCACATCGCGTGTTTTGGCGCTCAATTGTTCAAGGGGTTCGTGATAGGAATTGCTGGCTCCGGCCATGGTGATGGCTCCTGATTGGCTGGTGGATTGAATCCGGATCCAAGGATAGGACGGTCCGAACCTCCGCGCCAACCCCGAGCATCCCGAGCATCCCGAGGGACATGATAGACTACTGCGGAGGCGGAACGGGAGGCGACATTGGACGAGGCGTTCCTCGGAAGCGGCGATTATCTGGCCATCGGCCTCGCCGCACTGGTGTTCCCGCCGGAAACTTTTCTTCCCCTGCTCGGCTTCCTGGCTCAGCAGGGTGAAGCGAGCCTGCCGCTGGCGCTGCTGGCCAGCACCATCGGTGGCACCGCGAGTTCCTCGGCCATCTACCTGCTGGCGCGCACCATCGGCTGCGCGCGCTTCCGGCGGTTGCTGGCCGGACCCGGACGTCGCCTTCGGCTGAAGGCCCACGACCTCGATCCGGTCCTCGACCTCTTTGGCCGTCACGGCAGCCTGCTGATCGTGACCGGCCGCGCCATCCCCACCGTGCGCAGCCTGGTCTCCGTCCCAGCAGGTCTGCTGCCGATGCCCCCCACCCGTTTTCTGCTCCTGACCCTGCTGGGAACCAGTCTCTGGAACAGCCTTCTCGTTGTCGCCGGCTACCTCCTGGGCGCCCAATGGGAGCTGCTCGCACCGTGGCTCGGAGCATACGGCGCCGGCGCGGCCGTGACACTGATCGCGCTGGCGGGCTGGTTCCTCTGGCGGCGCAATCGGCGACGCTGGCTGGCCCGCCACAGTGGTTGATTCCTGCTCGCCCCGTCCGCGTTCCCTTGCCAACTCCCCGTGCTCTGACTAGCTTGAGAAGTGGTGGGCACATACGGCGCGTGTGCCATGTGCCCGAGTCACAAACCAGCATGGAGGCATGAATCATGTCCCGACCTTTACACCTGAGTTCGGCCGCCGCCGCGACGGCTCTGGCCCTGGCCCTTCCCGCCTCTCCGGCCCTGGCGCTGGAGGATTCGGTCGCCATCGGAACGTGGTTGAACTACACCCTTCCCGAAGACCACAACACCGGTGGCAACGCCGACTACGAGGCGTTGATCCTCTACATGAACCACGAGGCCGACGACTGGTATTTCGACGGCGAAGCGCGTTTCGGCTCCGGCAGCTTCCAGACCTTCAGCGGCAACGTCGGCGAGGACCCCCAGAGCGCCATCGGCATCAAGCAGCTGGCGGTGGGCACCGACCTCGGGGAGAACTGGGCGCTGGAGATCGGCAAGACCCGGGTGCCGTTCACCCGCAGCCGCATGAACTTCTGGCCCGGCGAGCGGATGACCAGCGGCTTCGGCGACCAGCGCAATCTCGGCGTGAAGCTGATGGGCAACAACCCCGACTCGCCCCTGGACATGAACTTCATGTTCGTGAAGAACCAGAACTTCGGCAGCGACACCACCTCGCTGGACGACGGCACCCTCGGGCAGTGGGGCAGCAACACCACCTACAACAAGGTCAACACCCTCGTGGCCGACTTCGGTTTCCGGATCACGCCGGAGCGGCGCATCGG
>JBNJEU010000048.1:0-14111 GCA_051746205.1 Pseudomonadota bacterium | reverse complement strand
CTCGGCAACAGCATCAACCGCATCGACGCGTCCGGTGTGGACAAGGTTCGCTCGCTGATCGGCGATCTGAAGGCGGCAAACTGCAAGCTGATGTTCAGCGGGTTGAAGAAACCGGTTCGGGAAGCCATGGATCGTGCCGGCCTTCTGGACGAGATCGGCCACGAGAACATCTTCACAAACCGGAACGAGGCCCTGGAAAAGCTTCAGGCCGGTTCCACGCAGAAACATGACCGCCGTGTCACCGAGGATCCGGAGTCGGAAACGCTTTGATTACTCGGTCACGGGCGGTATCCTTGGAACCGAATAGAAACCATGCGGTCGAATACGTGTGGTAGACATGCAACCTCGGTTGCCGAATCCTAAGGAGGACCTACTCATCATGAATCCGAACCACCATTCCGTGGCGACCGGCGCACGACAGGAAGGGGCGCTGGCGACCAACAAGGTCCTGCGCAACACCTATGCGCTACTCTCCATGACCCTGATCTTCAGTGCGGTGGTGGCTGGTATCTCCATGAGCCTGGGCCTGCCCCATCCGGGTCTGATCATCACCCTCGTTGGCTACTTCGGCCTGCTGTTCCTGACGAGCAAGTTCCGTGACAGCGCCATGGGCATCGTGATGGTCTTCGCCCTCACCGGCTTCATGGGCTATACCCTCGGGCCGATCCTGTCGATGTACCTGAGTCTGCCCGGCGGAGGCCAGATCGTGATGCTCGCACTGGGCGGGACCGGTGCCATTTTCCTCGGGCTCTCCGGTTACGTCCTGACGACGAAGAAGGACTTCAGCTTCATGGGCGGCTTCCTGGTCGTCGGCATTCTGGTTGCCTTCCTGGCCGGCCTCGGGGCGATGTTCTTCTCCATGCCGGGATTGTCGCTGGCGGTTTCCGCCATGTTCGTGCTGCTGATGTCCGGTCTGATCCTCTACGAGACCAGCAACATCATCCACGGCGGCGAGACCAACTACATCATGGCGACCGTCACCCTGTACGTCACCATCTACAATCTGTTCACCAGCCTGCTGCACCTGCTGGGCGCCTTCGCCAACGAGTAGTGTGTCGGCGTGGCGAACGGGCCATGAAAAAGGCCCCGACCGGATGCGCCGGTCGGGGCCTTTTTCATTTTTGCATGATGGGTCATCCGGGACGGTTCAACTCAGCAACACCGGATTCATTCGCCAGACAGCGAAATTGAGCAGCACGGCAAAGACGACCCAGGCGGCATAAGGGATGAACAGCGCCCCGGCAACTCGCTGGATGCGCCAGAAGGCAACCAGGGTTGCCAGGAGCAGCCCCAGAAGGAGCAGGATCACGGCAAAGGCGGCGCCTCCCTGGTGCCAGACGAAAAACACCCAGCTCCACAGGACATTGATGGCCAGTTGAACCAGATAGAGCACCAGCGCGAGCCACGCGGCCCGAAGGCCGGCGGTGCGCCAGACCAGCCAGGCCGCCACCCCCATGGCCAGATAGAGTACGGTCCAGACCGGGCCGAACAACCAGGTGGGTGGCGCCCAGGGCGGACGCTGAAGCTGCAGATAGAAGGTCTCCGCAGTGATCGAGGCGGCACTGGCCAGCAGCGCGGCACCAAAGGTGATGCCGAGCCAGACGACAAAGCCGATGAAGGGCCATTCGGGAGGTTGATTGTTCGCTTTCATACCCTCAATCCAGCGTGTCGAGGTTCGAGGTACTCAAGGCCAGCCATGTAGGGGCGCAGCACGTCGGGGACGACCACCCCGCCGTCCGCGCGCTGGTTGTTCTCCAGCACAGCGACCAGGGCGCGGCCAACGGCGACGCCGGAACCATTGAGGGTGTGCAGCAGGCGCGGCTTGCCGGTCTCCGGGTCGCGGAAGCGGGCCTGGAGGCGGCGCGCCTGGAAGTCACCGAAACTGGAACAGGACGAGATCTCACGGTAGGCCCCCTGCCCCGGCAACCAGACCTCCAGATCGTAGGTCTTCGTGGCAGAAAACCCGAGATCGCCGCCACACAGTACGACCTTGCGATACGGCAGTCCGAGGCGCTGGAGAACCTGCTCGGCATGGCCGGTGAGCGCTTCCAGAGCCGCCTCCGACTGATCCGGATGGACCGCCTGGACCAGCTCCACCTTCTCGAACTGGTGCTGGCGGATCAGCCCGCGGGTATCGCGCCCGTAGGCCCCCGCCTCGCTTCGGAAGCACGCGGTCTGCGCCACCCAGCGACACGGCAGCGCCTCGGCGTCGACGATGGTATCGCGCACCAGGTTGGTCAGCGGCACCTCGGCCGTGGGGATGAGGTAGAACGGCGTCTCGGTGTCCAGCCGGAACAGGTCCTCCTCGAACTTCGGCAGCTGGCCGGTCCCGCGGAGGCTGTCGGCATTGGCGATGTACGGCACCCAGGTCTCGGTATAGCCGTGCTCGTTGACGTGCAGATCGAGCATGAACTGCGCCAGTGCCCGATGCAGCCGCGCCACACCGCCGCTCATGGTCGAGAACCGGCTGCCGGCCATCTTCGCCGCCGCCTCGCTCTCCAGCCCGCCGAGCCCGTGACCAATGTCGACGTGGTCCCGCGGTTCAAAATCGAAGGCCGGCGGTTCGCCGTGGCGGGAGACCTCGACATTGGCCTCTTCATCCACCCCGGACGGCACGTCGGCGTGAGGAAGGTTCGGGATCCGGAGCAGTTCCTCCTCCAGCTCCGCCTGCAGCGTGTCGAGACGCTCCTCCTTGACCTCCAGCTCCGCCTTCAGTTCGCCCATGGCGGCCACCAGCGGCTCGATGTCCTCGCCGCGGGACTTGGCCTGACCGATGGACTTGGCGCTGGCGTTGCGCTGCGCCTGGAGGTCCTGGGTGCGCGCCTGCAGCTCGCGCCGCTCCACTTCGAGGGCAGCAAGGCGGTCGCGATCGAGCTCGAAGCCGCGGACAGCGAGGCGCTCGGCCACGTGGTCGAGGTCGTTACGAATCAGTTGCGGATCCAGCATGGTCTATCCCGTTTGTCGTGTATTCGGTTTGATTGGCAGCGGGACGCGGCGGAGGGGGGCCGCGCGCCCCGAGGTACGCCGTGAACACGTCCGTGTGGGCTCGACGGCCGCATCCTGCGGCCGACGACCTCGGGTCGCGCGGCCCCCCTCCGCAGCTCGTTGGCAGCCAGCGTCGCACTCACGCCTTTAGCTCGGAACGTGGGGATGATACCTGAAACGGGGCGGTTCCTCAGAGCGCCCGCGCCAGCAACACCCCGATCCACGCCGCCAGCAGGCAGAGCACCACATTGGCGAGCACATTTGCCAGTGCCCGGATGAACTCGCCGTCCTCCAGCAGTCGCAGCGTCTCCATGGAGAAGGTGGCGAAGGTGGTGAAGGCCCCCAGCAGCCCCACCACCAGCCCATGGCGCCAGACGGGGGACAACTCCATGCGTTCGGTCAGGCCGATCAGCAGGACCCCCATGAGCAGCGAGCCGAAGACGTTGACGCTCAAGGTCCCCCACGGGAAGCCGCGTCCGAGCAGAGCGTGGATCCCGTTACTGGCCCAGAAGCGCAGCAACGCGCCCGTTGCGCCACCCAGGGCCACGGCCGCCGACGAGGCCCACATCAGGCGGACCCTCCCTCGCCACCGGCCCGCTGGTCGAGCTCGCGCAGGTGGGCCAGCTTGTCGCCGATCTTGATCTCCAGCCCGCGCGGCACCGGCTGGTAGTAGCGCCGCGCCGGCATACCGTCCGGGAAGTAGTGCTCGCCGGCGGCGTAGGCCTCGGGCTCGTCGTGGGCGTAGCGGTATTCACGGCCGTAGCCGAGTTCCTTCATCAGCTGGGTCGGCGCGTTGCGCAGGTGCTCCGGCACCGGCGCCGAACCGGACTCCTTCACATCCGCCCGCGCCGCCTTGTAGGCGGTGTAGACGGCATTGCTCTTCGGCGCGCAGGCGAGGTAGACGATGGCCTGGGCGATGGTGAGTTCACCCTCGGGACTGCCGAGGCGCTCCTGCACATCCCAGGCGTTCAGGGCCAGTTGCAGGCCGCGCGGGTCGGCGTTGCCGATGTCCTCCGAGGCCATGCGCACCACCCGCCGAGCGACGTAGAGGGGATCGGCGCCGCCGTCGAGCATGCGCGCGAACCAGTAGAGGCTGGCGTCGGGATCGGAGCCGCGCACCGACTTGTGCAGCGCGGAGATCTGGTCGTAGAAGGCGTCGCCGCCCTTGTCGAACCGGCGCGCGGCGTGGCCGGCGGCCTCGCCCAGATAGTGCTCCCCGAGTTCCCGATCGCCGGCGGCGTCGGCCAGGCTGGCGGCCACCTCGAGGATGTTCAGCGCCCGCCGGGCATCGCCGTCGGCCAGCTCCGCCAGACGGTCGCGCTCCGCATCCGCCATCCGGTATTCCGCCGTTCCCAGGCCGTGTTCGCGGTCCGCGAGGGCGTCGTCGATGATGGCCCGAATGGCACCGGTGTCCAGTGGCTCGAGCACGTAGACCCGCGCTCGGGAGAGCAGCGCGTTGTTCAGTTCAAACGAGGGGTTCTCCGTGGTGGCGCCGACGAACACGAAGGTGCCGTCCTCCACATGGGGCAGGAAAGCGTCCTGCTGCGCCTTGTTGAAGCGGTGGACCTCGTCGACGAAGAGCAGCGTGCCCTCCCCGGCCCGGCGCCGGCTGCGCGCCTCGTCCACCGCCTGACGAATGTCGCGCACGCCGGAAAAGACGGCCGAGAGGCTCACGAACCGCGCCCGGGCGTGTTGACTCAGCAGCCGCGCCAGAGTGGTCTTGCCGGTCCCCGGCGGCCCCCAGAAGATGCAGGAGTGGAGCTGTCCGCCCTCGGCGGCCCGGCGCAGCGGCTTGCCCGACGCCAGCAGGTGTTCCTGACCGTGGAACGCCTCCAGGGAGTGTGGCCGCATGCGCTCGGCCAGCGGCTGCAGGTGCCCCGTCTCGGCGGCGAAGAGATCGTCGCTTTCCGCCATGGACGGCTCAGCGCTCCGAACCGTCCACCACGTCCACCCCTTCCGGTGCCACGAACTCGAACAGGCTGTCGTCGAACTCGACCCCGTAGCGCACGTCGTGGAAGGTCATTCGTGACGTCTGACCGGCGGTATCGATGATCTCCAGTACTCGCAGCGCATCATCGTCGAAGCCGATGCGGACCCGTTCGAACTGCGCCTCGGCCTCGTCGCGCGGTTCGAGCTCCACCCAGCGCCGTCCGTCGGTGGTTTCGCTCTCGAGCATGGAAAAGGTGTCATCCAGGGGCTGATCCCCGGCCAGCAGAACCGCCGGGGTGCTGCCGAGCGTCTCGTCCATGCCCCTTACCAGCACCTGGGCCAGATCGGGGTCGTACGACCACACCTTGTCGCCGTTGGAGACATAAAGCTGTTCATAGGGATCGGTGTACTCGAAACGAAAGCGTCCCGGGCGATGGATACTGACTCGGCCCTCGCTGCGATTGGTCTCGCGTCCATCATCCCGGACCCGCACCTGCTCGAAGGTCGCGGCCATGGTCTCCACATCCTGATAGAAGCCGGCCAGGCGTTCGCGGGCGGAATCGGCCGCCACCGGACCGGCCAGGGCCAGCAGGAGCGGGAGAGAAAGGAGCTTGTTGATCGGTGACATAGGGAGTTTCCTCATTCGCTACCGGGCGGAGGTGGCGCGATGACCTCGCGCCCGCCGTTGGACTGCATGGGGGTGACGACACCGGCGCGCTCCATCTCCTCGATCAGGCGCGCCGCACGGTTGTAACCGATCTTCAGGCGGCGCTGCACGCCGGAGATGGAGGCGCGCCGACTCTCGGTGACGATCTGCACGGCCTGATCGTAGAGGGGATCGGATTCACCATCCGATTCCCCCGCCTCGCCGGGGAGCAGCCCCTCGCCGCTGTCACCGCCCTCGGTCAGGTTCTCGATGTATTCCGGTTCCCCGGTCTGCTTGAGGAACTCGGCCACCTGATGGACTTCGTCGTCGTCGACAAAAGCGCCATGGACGCGTTCCGGGACCGGACGCCCGCCGGGCAGATAGAGCATGTCGCCGTTGCCGAGCAGATGCTCCGCCCCGCCCTGGTCGAGGATGGTACGGGAATCCACCCGGCTGGAGACCTGGAATGCGATCCGGGTCGGGATGTTCGCCTTGATCAGCCCGGTGATGACGTCCACCGACGGCCGCTGCGTGGCCAGGATCAGGTGCAGACCGGCGGCTCGTGCCTTCTGAGCCAGCCGAGCGATGAGCTCCTCGACCTTCTTGCCGACCACCATGATGAGATCGGCGAACTCGTCCACCA
Source organism: Pseudomonadota bacterium (assembly GCA_051746205.1). Classification (GTDB taxonomy): domain Bacteria; phylum Pseudomonadota; class Gammaproteobacteria; order Thiohalospirales; family Thiohalospiraceae; genus Thiohalospira. Next base: position 7,908 of record JBNJEU010000048.1, on the reverse strand, counting down.
CGATGACGACCGTCGGCAACTTCTCCAGCAGCGGGGCCGAATCGCTGGAGCCGCCGTCGTACAGCGGGTCGGTCAGCGGTGTCCCGGCCGCGGACGCCTCTTCCACCTTGCGGTTGTAGCCGTTGAGATTGCGCACCCCCAGCGCCGCCATCAGCTTGTAGCGCCGGTCCATCTCCGCCACGCACCAGCGCAGAGCGCCGGCGGCGTCGTTCATGTCAGTGACCACCGGGGTCAGCAGGTGGGGGATGCCGTCGTAGACCGAGAGCTCGAGCATCTTCGGATCGACCATGATCATCCGCACTTCGTCGGGACGCGCCCGGTAGAGCAGGCTCATGATCATGGCGTTGACCGCCACCGACTTGCCGGTACCGGTCGCCCCCGCCACCAGCAGGTGGGGCATCTTCGCCAGATCGGCCATCAGCGGCTGGCCACTGATGTCCTTGCCGAGCGCCAGAGTCACCGGCGAGGACGCCTCCTCGAACTCTTGCGAGCGCAGCACGTCGGCGAGGTAGACGGTCTCGCGCTGCTCGTTGGGGATCTCCAGGCCGATGGTCGTCTTGCCCGGGATCACCTCCACCACGCGCACGCTGCTAACCGACATGGCGCGCGCCAGATCGGTTGCCAGACCACTGATCTTGGACGACTTCACCCCGGGGGCCAGTTCCACCTCGTAGCGGGTGATCACGGGCCCGGGCTGCACCTCCACCACCTGGACATTGACACCAAAGTCGGCCAGCTTCTTCTCCAGCAACCGCGAGACCGCCTCCAGCGCTTCCTCCGACATGGCACTGGACGCGTTGTCACCCTCGTTGAGGATGGAGAGCGGCGGCAGAGCCCCCTTCTCCGCCTCGAACAACTCGGTCTGCTTCTCCCGCTCCACCCGTTCACTCGGCTTCGGGGCCTCCACCACCGGTTCGATGCGCGGGGCCGGCTGGCGACGGCGCTCCTCCACTTTGCGCTCGGTCTCGCGCCAGGTGTTCTGACGCTGCTGGCGGGCCCGCCACTCGGTCCAGCGGACGTTGAGGCGGCGGCCCCAGAACTCGAGTTTCTCGCGCGCCCGTGCGGTGGCGTGGAGCGTCAGCGCGCCGGTGACGTCCATGAGCCAGAACCAGGAGAGCCGGGTCAGCAACGGCACCCCGGTCAGGAAGAGTGCCAGCAGGAAGAGCGTGGCGCCGAGGAAACCGACCACGGCGATGAGGCCGAGGCCGGCGGAGGTGCCGATGACCCCGCCGGCGCCCATGGGCAGCGCGTTGTCGCCACCGAAATGCAGCCCGGCCAGGCCGGCGCCGCCGAGCACCACCAGCACCCCGCCGCCAACGCGGATCAGGACCTCGCGCCGTTCCAGATGTTCGCTCCAGTCCTCACGCGAGAGCCACCAGCCGGTATAGGCGACCAGCAGCGGGATGAGATAGGCCATGTAGCCGAAGGTATACAGGGTCAGATCGGCGAACCAGGCGCCGGCGACGCCGCCGAGGTTCGCGGGGACCCCGCCGTCGCCGGCGTGGGACCAGCCGGGATCGGCCGGATCGTAACTGATCAGGGCCACCAGCATGTAGACCGCCGCCGCCCCGAGGACGAACAGGGCTCCCTCGCGCAGGCCTCGATGAATGTGGCGCGTCATGCGGCTTCCTCGCCGTTGCCGGGGTGTCTGCTCAAAACGTACTCAAAACACTGAATGGGAATGGATTTTACCAGATACACCCGATTCCTGCCGGGTTTACCGGGGGCGGCCCGTTGCGTACCATTACGGGATCGCGTTCAGCGCGAACCCCGGCCCGGAACCTCCCCGTTCCGCGGCCGGGTCGGGTCCATTCAACTCTCTGCGGGAGTCTACCATCATGAGCGAAACCCGGCATTGCCAGCTTCTCATTCTCGGTTCCGGTCCGGCCGGCTACAGCGCCGCTGTCTATGCCGCCCGCGCCAATCTCGAGCCGGTGCTGATCACCGGCCTCCAGCAGGGCGGGCAGCTGACCACCACGTCCGAGGTGGACAACTGGCCGGGGGATCACGATGGCACCCAGGGTCCCGAGCTGATGGAGCGCATGCGCAAGCACGCCGAACGCTTCGGCACCGAGATGGTCTTCGACCACATCAACAGCGCCGATCTGAGCAGCCGCCCCTTCTCGCTGACCGGCGACTCCGGCACCACCTACACCTGCGACGCGCTCATCGTCGCCACCGGCGCCTCGGCGAAGTATCTCGGGATCCCGTCCGAGGACGCCTTCCAGGGCAAGGGCGTCTCCGCCTGCGCCACCTGCGACGGCTTCTTCTACCGCAACCAGAAGGTCGCCGTGGTCGGCGGCGGCAACACCGCCGTGGAGGAGGCCCTCTACCTCTCCAACATCGCCGACCACGTGACCATCATCCACCGCCGCGACCACTTCCGCTCGGAGAAGATCCTCATCGATCAATTGATGGACAAGATCGAGAACGGCAATGTCAGTGTCGAATGGAACCACGAGGTCGACGAGATCCTCGGTGACAACAATGGCGTCACCGGGGTGCGCATCAAACCCACCGACGGCGGCGAGCCGAAGGCGATCGACATCCACGGGATCTTCATCGCCATCGGCCACAAGCCGAACACCGACCTCTTCGAGGGTCAGCTGACGATGGATCACGGTTACCTCAAGGTGAAGAGCGGGACCGAGGGCAATGCCACCGCCACCAGTGTCGAGGGCGTCTTCGCCGCCGGCGACGTGGCCGATCATGTCTACCGCCAGGCCATCACCTCCGCCGGTACCGGCTGCATGGCCGCACTGGATGCCGAACGTTACCTGGATGGTCTCTCCCGGAAGGGCTGAATCATCACCCTCCCCGCCGTCGGGCGCCATTGACGAGTCCCCATGCCGCTTCACTGGATTCCCGACGGCGCTCCCGCCGACGACTTTCCGCCGGTCGACCGCGCCCTGATCGACCCCGACGGCCTGCTCGCCGCCGGCGGCGACCTGGCACCGGAGAGGCTGCTGGCCGCCTATCGGCGCGGGATCTTCCCGTGGTTCGCCGAGGACCAGCCGGTCCTCTGGTGGTCGCCGAACCCGCGCACGGTATTCCGGCCCGAGGGGGTGCATGTCAGTCGCAGCCTGGCACGGCGGCTGCGGCGCAATGAACACAGCGTGACCCTCGATGACGACTTCGACGGCGTCATCGCCGGCTGTGCCGCACCCCGGCACGACGACGGCGGCACCTGGATCACCGCCGACATGCGTCTGGCGTATCAGCGTTTGCACCAGCTGGGGCACGCCCACTCCATCGAGATCCGCGAGCCCTCGGGCGAACTGGTCGGCGGCCTCTACGGGGTCGCGCTCGGCACGGCCTTCTTCGGCGAATCGATGTTCAGTCGCACCCCCGACGCCTCCAAGATCGCCCTGGTGATGCTGGCGCGCCAGTTGCGGCGCTGGGATTTCGCCTTCATCGACGCCCAGGTGGGCAATCCTCACCTGTTCCGCATGGGGGCAGAGCAATGGCCGCGTGAAAGATTCGTTACTACCCTTGAAAAAGCTGTGGCGACACCCGCCCGAACGGGTCGCTGGTATCTGGAGCCGGACATTGCGCAGGAGGACGCATGAGCATCGATGATCGCCGCCACCTCATGTTCTTTCAGACCGCGCCGCAGGCCTGCGCCTACGTGCCGGAACGCACCGCAATCCAGCGTCTGGCTGATCCCTACCGGCCACTGTCGCGGGCCGTCTACAGCCGGCTCATCGCCCAGGGATTCCGCCGCAGCGGCTGCTTCATCTACCGCCCCGACTGCCCGGCGTGCAGCGCCTGCATTCCGGCGCGGCTGCCGGTAGCCGATTTCCGGCCGAATCGCGGCCAGCGCCGTAACCGGCGCCACAACCACGATCTCCACTGGCAACTGGCGACACCGTCGGACGACCCCGAATACACCGCCCTCTACCAGCGCTACCTCCGGCAGCGCCACCCCGGTGGCGGCATGGACGAGTCCAATGACGAGAGCCTGCTGCGGTTTCTGGCCTGTGACTGGTTCGAGACCTCGTTCCTGGCGTTGCGTGACGGCGACGACCGGCTGCTCGGTGTCGCCGTCACCGATGTCCTGGATGACGCCCTGTCGGCGGTCTACACCTTCTTCGAACCCGACGAGCCGCGTCGCGGGCTCGGGACCTTCGCGGTCCTGGCGCAGCTGGAGCTGGCCCGGGAGATGGGTCTGAGCCACCTCTACCTCGGCTACTGGATCCGGGAATTGCCGAACATGGCCTACAAGGCGCGTTTCCGCCCCCTGGAGGTCCGTGTCGACGATCAGTGGCGGTTACTGGAGACAGCATGGGAGTCGGAACTCCCCGGCGCCGGGGGATAAACGGGATCGCGCTTTGAAATGCGGCGCGCCTTGCGGCACAATGGCGCATTGTTTCTCAGCGAGAGGTTCCGGCCGCAGATGGCTAAAGAAGACCACATCGAGATGGAGGGGACGATCCTCGAGACCCTCCCCAACACCATGTTCCGCGTGGAGCTGGATAACGGCCACATCGTTACGGCCCACATCTCCGGCAAGATGCGCAAGCACTACATCCGCATCACCGCCGGTGACCGCGTCGTGGTGCAGCTCACCCCCTACGATCTGAGCAAGGGTCGCATCACCTACCGCATGCGCGGCTGACGCCCCGCCGCATTGCCCGCGGGGCGCGTACCCCCGCAATCGCCCCTCTCCGACGACGTCCCGAGCCCGAGGCCATCGCCTCAGGCCGGTTCTTCCTCGCCCTTTCGACTGGCCGCCACCCGTGGGGTGCACTTCAGGGTCAGGCCGCCGTTCTCCTCGTCCGCCAGTTCCACCAGCACATGGCCGCCGTTGGTCAGCTCGCCGAAGAGCAGCTCGTCGGCCAGCGGCTTCTTGACGTGCTCCTGGATGACCCGCCCCATCGGCCGCGCGCCCATGGCCGGGTCGTAGCCTTCGCGCGCCAGCCAGGCACGGGCGGCGTCGCTGATCTCGACGGAGACATGGCGGTCCATGAGCTGAGCCTCCAGCTCGGCGATGAACTTGTCCACCACGTGGGCCACCTGCTCCTCCCCCAGGGCGGCGAACTGGATCACCGTGTCCAGCCGATTGCGGAACTCCGGCGTAAAGGTCCGGTTGATCGCCTCCATGGCGTCGCTGCCGTGGTTCTGCGGCGTGAAGCCGATGGAACGGCGGCTGAGCTGATCGGCGCCGGCGTTGGTGGTCATCACCAGGATGACGTTGCGGAAGTCGGCCTGGCGTCCGTTGTTGTCGGTCAGGGTGCCGTTATCCATTACCTGCAGCAGCAGGTTGAAGACATCCGGATGGGCCTTCTCGATCTCGTCGAGGAGCAGCACGCAGTGCGGATGCTTGGTGATCGACTCGGTGAGCAGACCGCCCTGATCGTAACCGACATAGCCCGGCGGCGCGCCGATGAGCCGGGAGACGGCATGGCGCTCCATGTACTCCGACATGTCGAAGCGGACCAGCTCCACGCCCAGGCTGTTGGCGAGCTGCCGCGTTACCTCGGTCTTGCCGACGCCGGTGGGTCCGGCGAACAGGAACGAACCGATGGTGCTGTGCTCCTTGCCGAGACCGGAACGCGACATCTTGATGGCCGCCGAAAGGGCGTCGATGGCCTCGTCCTGCCCGAAGATGACCCGCTTGAGATCGGTCTCCAGATGGCCGAGCACCTCGCGATCCGAGCGCGAGACCTGCTTCGGCGGAATGCGTGCGGCACTGGCGACGATCGCCTCGATTTCCTTCACGCCGACGGTCTTCTTGCGCTTCGACGGCGGCAGCAGCTTCATGTTCGCACCGGCCTCGTCGATGACATCGATGGCCTTGTCGGGCAGGAAACGATCGTTGATGTAACGGTCCGAGAGATTGGCCGCCGCCTGGAGCCCGGGACGCGTGTAACGCACCCCGTGGTGCGCCTCGTAATGGCCCTTGAGGCCCTCGAGGATCTGCACCGTCTCGTCCACCGACGGCTCCGGCACGTCGATCTTCTGGAACCGGCGCGACAACGCCCGATCCTTCTCGAAGACCCCGCGATACTCCTGATAGGTGGTGGAGCCGATGCACTTCAATTCGCCGGAGGAAAGCGCCGGCTTGAGCAGGTTGGAGGCGTCCATGACGCCGCCGGAGGCCGCGCCGGCACCGATGATGGTATGGATCTCGTCGATGTAGAGGATCGCGCCCGGGTCCTTGCGCAGCTGCGCCAGCACCCCCTTGAGGCGCTTCTCGAAGTCACCGCGATACTTGGTGCCGGCGAGCAGCGCGCCCAGATCGAGCGCGTAGACGGTACTTTCCAGAAGCACCTCCGGCACCTCGCCGGCCACGATCTTGTGCGCCAGCCCCTCGGCCAGCGCAGTCTTGCCGACCCCGGCTTCGCCGACATAGAGCGGATTGTTCTTGCGCCGACGGGAGAGGATCTGGATGGTCCGCTCCAGTTCCCCCTGGCGACCGATGAGCGGATCCACCCGACCCTTCTCGGCCAGCTCGTTGAGGTTCGTGGCATACTGACGCAGTGGTGACTGTTCCTCGTCTTCGGCCCTCTCCTCGCTGTCCGCGGAGCCGATCTCCTCGCCGTCGTCCTCCTCTTCCGCCACCTTGGAGATCCCGTGGGAGAGAAAGTTGACCACGTCGAAACGGGTCACGTCGAACCGGTTGAGCAGATAGACCGCCTGTGACTCCTGCTCGTTGAAGATCGCCACCAGCACGTTGGCGCCGGTCACCTCGGTCTTGCCGGAGGCCTGTACATGGAACAGGGCGCGTTGCAGCACCCGCTGGAAACCCAGGGTCGGCTGGGTCTCCGCCGTCTCTCCCTCGGGCAGGCGCGGGGTGGTCTCCTCGATGAATTCCACCAGCTCCTCACGCAGCTGCTCCATATCGAGGCCGCAGGCGCGCAGCACCTCCGCCGCCGATGGGTTGTCCAGCAACGCCAGCAGCAGGTGTTCCACGGTCATGAACTCGTGGTGCTTGTCCCGCGCCTCCTTGAAGGCGAGGTTGAGAGTGAACTCGAGTTCCTTGCTCAGCATGGCTTCATTCGGCGCTCACGCCGCCTCCATCGTACATTTGAGGGGGTGTTGATGTTCTCGGGCCCGTTCGGTCACCTGTTCCACCTTCGTCTCCGCTATCTCCCGGGTAAAGATACCCGCCACGCCGATGCCCTCGGTATGGACCTGCCACATCACGCGGTTGGCCTGTTCGTGTCCCATCTGGAAGAACGATTCCAGGATCCATACTACGAAATCCATGGGGGTGAAATCGTCGTTGTGCAAGAGCACCTTGTACTTCGGCGGTCGCTTGAGCTGCGGTTTGCTGGCCTCGACCGCCGCGTCGTCGCCTGGAATTTCCTCGCTCATGGGCCGTCACTGTCTTTCAGTCTTGTCCATTGGAGTTCGTTTGACCAGTTCCGTTCCCGGCTCAACCCATCCGCTCGATCAACGCCTCGCCGAAGGCGGAACAGGAAAGCTCGGTGGGGTTCTCCATCAACCGGGCGAAATCATAGGTCACCATGCCGTCGTGGATGGCACGCTCCATACCGGCCACCACCCGATCGGCCGCCTCGTTCCAGCCGAGGTGGCGCAGCATCATCTCGGCTGAAAGGATCAGCGAGCCCGGATTCACCTTGTCCTGGCCGGCATACTTCGGCGCCGTGCCGTGGGTCGCCTCGAACAGGCCGATGGTATCGGAGAGATTCGCGCCCGGCGCGATGCCGATGCCGCCCACTTGCGCGGCCAGCGCATCGGAGATGTAGTCGCCGTTGAGGTTCAGGGTGGCGATGACGTCGTAATCCTCCGGGCGCAGCAGGATCTGCTGCAGGAAGGCGTCGGCGATGGCGTCCTTGACCACGATGTCCCGACCGGTCTTCGGACTCTTGAAGGTCAGCCATGGACCGCCGTCGAGCTCGGTGGCACCGAACTCCTCCTTCGCCAGCTCGTAGCCCCACG
>JBNJEU010000047.1:0-14132 GCA_051746205.1 Pseudomonadota bacterium | reverse complement strand
TGACATTTGTGCTTGCCCCTGCTTGCCATCACCCGGCCGGTGTCATCAATCGTTCATCCCGGCATGGTGCAATTCCCTCATGACCTCCGAGAAGTCACCCACCCCGACCGTGGATTCCGCTCTGCTCGACGACTTGTGTCGTCTCCACGCGGAGCTTCTACAGCGAGCGGACGACCTTCGGCCGATGGCTGCGGACAGGACCCCGGTCTCTCCAGCGAGTCAATCGAGCATCGAGAACCTCTGCCACTATCTGGCCCTGCGCAGTGTGGATCGCCGGAAGTTGCAGTCACGACTGGCGACCTGCGGACTCTCTTCTCTGGGGCGGTGCGAGGGCCACGTACTGGATAGCGTGGAGCGTGTCATCGGTCTGCTGGGTCGTGTCGTCGAGGGCAATGAACACCTTTCGCCCCGTGTGGCACCCGTCGAACGGATGGCGGGAGAGAGCCTGCTGGAGCGGAATACCGAGGCCCTCCTGGGCCCCGTCCCCTCTGGCCGGCGGGTTCGCATCATGGTGACCCTGCCATCGGAGGCCGCCGACGACTACGGACTGGTGCGGCAACTGGTGGAACAGGGCATGGATGTGGCCCGGATCAACGCCGCCCATGACGATGCGGCCGCCTGGCGGCGCATGGTGGCGCACGTCAGGCAGGCCGGGGAAGAGGTCGGCCGCTCGGTCACCATCGCTGCCGACCTGCCGGGCCACAAGATCCGTACGGGCCCGGTGAGGCGTGTTCCCGGAGTGCTGCACCTGAAACCGAATCGGGACCGCTATGGGCAGGTACTCAGTCCCGCGCGGCTGCGGTTGGTGCTCGGTGAGCAACTGGAGAACGGTGTGCGCAACCAGGTGGGGTTGCGTGGTGAAGGCGGGCGCGTTCCGGAACTCGAACCGGGGCAGTGGCTGCATTTCGTCGATGCCCGCGGGGCCCGTCGCGAGGTGGAGATCGAACAGGTCGACGCCGGCGGCGCGTGGGCGACCCTGACTCGGGCCTCCTATATCACCAATGAGATGAAGTGGAAGCTGGCGGGTCGTCACGGGGTACTGCATGGCCACTTTGTCGGATTGCCACCGGAACCGGAGCGGATCCGGCTGCGGAAAGGTGAGTCACTGTGGCTGACGCGGGCGCAGGAGCCGGGGCAGCCGGCCGTTCAGGACGCCGATGGACAGCCCCTGGAGCCGGCTCGCATCGCCTGTACCGAAGCGCGTCTCATCGATCAATTGGAGCCGGGCAGGACCGTCTGGATCGACGACGGCAAGTTCGGCGCCCGAGTGATGAGCGTCGACACCGCCGGGGCGTTGCTCGAAATCACCCACTGCCGTCCCGGCGGTGCGCGTCTGCGCGAGGACAAGGGTATGAACGTGCCGGGCATGGCCCTGGGTTTGCCGCCCCTGGCCGTTGCCGACGAGGTTGTTCTGGATGCCCTGGGCGGCGAGGTGGACCTGTTCAACTTTTCGTTCGTCGAGACCGCGGAACAGATCGAAGCGCTGCTGGCGGCCCTGGCACGGCGGGGTCTGGAAGAGACCGGTGTGGTCGCCAAGATCGAGACAGCACGGGCCTTTCAGAACCTGGCCGCGATCACCCTGGGCGCCATGGGCCGAGTTCCGTTCGGTCTGATGATCGCCCGGGGTGATCTGGCTGTGGAGGTCGGCCCGGAACGCATGGTCGAGGTCCAGGAAGAGATCCTGTGGCTGGCCGAGGCCGCCCATCTGCCGGTGGTATGGGCCACCCAGGTTCTCGATACGCTGGCTCGCAAGGGCGTTGTCTCGCGTCCGGAGATGACCGATGCGGCGATGGGCGAGCGGGCCGAATGCGTAATGCTGAACAAGGGACCGTTCATCGAGAAGGCGCTGATGAGCCTGGATGACGTCCTCTGTCGCATGGAAGAGCATCAGCACAAGAAGACCCCGTGGTTGCGCGCCCTGCACTGGGGCAGTGGCTGAAAGGTCCCGGGGGGCCTACGGCAGGAGGACCCGCCCGAGGTGGTCGCCCTCGTCGTCGATCACCTCGATGCCATCAAGCGCCCTGCGCGGCAGCGAGGCCACCAGACACGGGTGGGTCAGCATCGGCGCGGTGACCCTGTCCGCAGCCGGCTCGCGAATCTCGACCTCCAGCGTGGCGGTGCCCTCGGCGTCGATGGCCACTTGCGTGGTTTTCAGGCTCAGGCTGTAGCCGGTGGTGGGGCGGCGGCCGAGCTCCACCATCACCACCCCCCGATGGTCGAAGTCCATCTCCGGAAAGTCCCCGACCTGCTCCATGGCATGGCTTTCCAGCCGCTGGTGCAGGGCCGTGTAATCGTCTTCGTTGCCGATCCAGCTCACCGCCGGGGAGCTGTCACGCGGGCCGCAGTGCAGGCCGAGGTAGACGGTGTTCGCCATTACCGAGGAGGGGCGGGCGCCCCCTTCCGTGGCGCCCGGAGGGACGGTGGGCTCACCGCCGGCACAGGCGGCCAGCAGGAGCGGGGCAAGAAGCGCGATGAAGCGGATGCCGCGCGAAAGATGCATGTCGAACCTCTCGATTGGACTGGACCCCCCATCATAGCGCGGTATTGCGAACCCGTGCACAATTCGGGTCAACGACACCCGTGGCCGCGGTTGGCGAAAGTCCGTAGACTGAGCCAGTATTGAACAATGGCACTGGACCCCCGCAGCGTTGATGAATCGGCTGACGCAATGAGTGGTGACATCCCCGTCAGGGAGGTCATCCATGACAACATCCTCCAGTGCGCGCCGGATCACACCCTGCGCGAGGTCGCTCGGCGCATGGCCGAACGGCGCTGCAGTTCCATTCTGGTGGTGGCGGACGGCGAGGCGGTCGGGATCTGGACCGAGCGCGATGCACTGAAGGTGGATTTCACCGACAGTCGGGTGGTGGACCGCCCCATCGCCGATTTCATGAGTACGCCGGTGAAGACCATCCCCGGCGACATCCTGGTCAACGACGTCGCCATCCGGTTCAAGGAGGACGCCGTACGCCACTATCTGGTGGTGGATGGTGACGGTGCCTCGCTGGGGATCATCAGTCTCACCGACGTCGTCCTCAACCAGTCCATCGAGCACTATCTCCACCTGCGCAACGTCGGCACCGTGGTCCAGCGGGAACCCCCCCGGATCCCGCCCGATTCCGGCCTGGACGCGGCCGCCGACGCCATCCGCCGCCACGGCATTGACGCGGTGGTGGTGATGGAGTCGGACGGCGGCAATCCCGGGATCCTCACCGAGCGCGACCTGGTGCGCCACCTGGCCACCGGGGCCGGCGGCGTGACCGCCGGCGATCTGGCCAGCCGCCCCCTGCTCACCGTGCGCCACGATCGCAGCCTGTTCCACGTGCGCAACGTCATGGTCGAGGAGGGGGTGCGCCACATCGGCGTGGTGAACGCGGAGGACGATCTGCAGGGACTGGTCGGTTTCGCCGACATCCTCACCAGTGTCGAGTTCGTCTATGTGCGCGAACTGAAGACCGCGCTGAAGGAGCGTGACACCGCCCTGGAGACCTCGCGGGTCAACCTGCGGCTGGCGGAGAAGGTCATCGAGGCCTCGCCGGACGGTGTGGTGATCACCGACACCAGCGCGGTCATCCAGTCGGTGAATCCGGCCTTTACTCGCCTGACCGGGTACCAGCCGGAGGAGGCCATCGGCAATACCCCGGGGATGCTCTCTTCCGGACGCCACGGGCCCGAGTTCTATCGGGCGATGTGGCGGGCCCTGGAGCAGCGCGGTCAGTGGCAGGGGGAGATCTGGAACCGGCGCAAGAACGGCGAGCTCTATCCGGAGCTGCTGACCATCACCGCCATCCGCGATGACCACGGCAATCTGACCAATTATGCCGCCATTTTCTCCGACATCACCAAACTCAAGGAGAACGAGGAGCGGGTCCGGCGACTGGCCTACTACGACGCCCTGACCGATCTGCCCAACCGCCGGCTGTTCGAGGACCGGCTGGAAGTAGCGCTGGCCCAGGCCCATCGCTACGACCACATCCTCGCTCTGTTGTACGTCGATCTGGACCGCTTCAAGCGCATCAACGACACCCTGGGCCATGATGTCGGGGATCGCCTGCTGCAGCGGGTTACCGCATCCATGAACAGCGTGCTGAGCGAGGGGGATACCCTGGCGCGGGTCGGCGGCGACGAGTTCGTCATCCTGCTGCCGGAGCTGGACGAGACCCTCGACGCGGTGCGGGTGGCGCGCCGACTGGTGGAGGTCCTCGGCGAGCCCTTCCACGTGGACGAGCACGAGCTCTTCGTGACCTCCAGCATCGGCGTCAGCTTCTACCCCATGGACGGCACCGACGGCGAGATGCTGCTCCACCACGCGGACTACGCCATGTACCGGGCCAAGGAGGTGGGGCGCAACAACTACCAGCTCTACACCGCCGAGATGAACGCCCGCAGCTTCCAGTCCCTGAACATGGAGGCGCAATTGCGCCACGCCCTGGGGCGCGGCGAGATGGCCTGCCACTACCAGCCGGTGGTGGATGCCCAGACCGGCGCGACGGTCGGCGCCGAGGCGCTGCTGCGCTGGCACCACCCGGAGATGGGCCCGGTGGCCCCGGCCGATTTCATCCCGCTGGCGGAGGAGAGCGGCCTCATCATCGACATCGGTGACTGGGTGGTTCGCAGCGTCTGTGCACAGTTGCGGGCATGGCGTGACGCCGGCCTCGCCACGGTTCCGGTCGGCATCAACTTCTCCGCTCTGCAGTTCCGCCGTACGCGCCCCCATGCGGTGCTGGCCTCGGCCATGGACGAGTTCGGCATCGGTGCCGAGGAGCTCGTTCTGGAGCTCACCGAGAGCGTGATCATGAACGACATCAGCGAGGCGGTGGGGCGGCTGCGGGGGATGCGCGATCTCGGCATCGGACTGGCCATCGACGACTTCGGCACCGGTTATTCGTCGCTGGCCTACCTGCGTCGTTTCCCCATCACCGCGCTGAAGGTGGACCAGTCCTTCGTCCGCGCGCTGCCCAGCAGCGAGGAAGACACGGCGATCATCGAGACCGTGGTGGGGCTCGGCAAGAGCCTCGGCATCACGGTGATCGCCGAGGGGGTCGAGGAACCGGAGCAGCGCGACATCCTGCGTAACATGGGCTGCCACCGTCTGCAGGGCTTTCTCTATAGCCGGGCGGTGCCGGCAGCCGAGTTCGCGGAACGCTTCCTGGGCTGACGGGAGTGGCTCAGGCGTCTTCCAGGTCGTCGAAGCCCATGGAGAGGTCCAGGGCGCGGACATCCTTGGTCAGCGCCCCCACCGAGATGGCATCCACACCGCTCTGTGCCACCCGGCCCACGCGTTCGCGGTCCATGTTCCCGGATGCCTCCAGAAAGACCCGGCCCTTGGCGATGGTTACCGCCTCGCGCAGGGTGTCGTCGTCCATGTTGTCCAGCAGGATCCGTTCGGCGCCGGCGTCCATCGCCTCGCGTAGCTGGTTCAGGCTCTCCACTTCGACTTCCATGGGGAGCTCCGGGTGGAGGTGGCGAACCCGGGTTACGGACTCGGGGATGGAGCCGGAGGCGGCGATGTGGTTTTCCTTGATCAGGACGGCATCGCCGAGCCCCATGCGGTGGTTGGTGCCGCCGCCGCAGCGTACCGCGTATTTCTGTGCCGATCGCAGTCCCGGGAGGGTCTTGCGGGTGTCGAGGATGGCCACGTCGGTGCCGGCGACGGCGTCCACATAGGCGCGCGTCAGGGTCGCGGTGGCCGAGAGCGTCTGAAGAAAATTCAGGGCGGTGCGCTCACCGGTGACCAGGGCGCGGGCCGGGCCGTACAGGCGGCAGAGCAGGGTGTTGGGCTGGACGCGCCGGCCTTCCTCCACCGACCAGTCGATGGTGATGCGCTCGTCCAGGGCGGCGAAGACCGCTTCCACCCAGGGGCGTCCGGCAATGACGCCCCGCTCGCGGCTGACGATCCAGGCGCCGGTCCAGGCATCCGCCGGGATCGCCTCGGCGGTGACGTCGCCTGCGGGTGTCAGATCCTCATCCAGTGCAGTGCGGACCTGGCGCCGGATGGCCTCGGAAAGTTCGGTGTTCGGGGGCGTCATGGCGGCGGCTCCGTGGTCGCTTTCGGGATCAGTCCCCTTGAAGGGGCTGGCGCAGGGTCAGGGTAGTACCGCGCTGCTCCAGTTCCAACTCCCGCAGGGCGCTCATCCCCAGCAGGATGGTGTCACTGTCCATGTAGGGGTTGAGGCTGGCGCGCACGTCACGCAGCGCGATGGGCCCCAGGCGCAGCTCCTCCAGGTGGGTGGCGTGGGCCTCGATGCGTCCGCTGGCGGTCTGGTAGGTCACGGAGCGCCCCTTGCTCAGACCCAGGTTTTCGCCGATCCGGGCGGGGATGGAGACATCGCTGGCGCCGGTGTCGATCATGAAAGTCACCGTGTGGCCGTTGATCTCGCCATCGGCGAGATAGTGGCCGTGGCGATTGCGCTCCAGAGTCACCTCGCGTGCGCCGGATTCGGTGATCTGTCCGGTCAGGTTGCGGTTGGGATTCCGTTCGCGGCTCAGGTGGCTCTCGAAGGCATAGGTCAGCAGACCCAGGGCGAGAACCCAGGCGGCGATCATCATTCCGAGCCCCAGTCGGCCGCCGGAGCCCGCGCGCGGGGAAGAAGCCATGGGCTGTATTATTGCAGAGGGACCGATTAGGGTATAGGCAGATTCGATGGGAGCGAGACCGTAGTGGGAGACCTTCCGCAGGCGAGGTTGGGGGAAGTCGATGGCCCGGTTCTGGCCGCCGACGGGCGGTGGTTCGAGGGTGCCCGGATCGTGCCCTCGCCCCATCGGGAACCGCGTCCCGCCGGGGAGACGGTGGACCTGCTGGTGATCCACGGGATCAGTCTTCCCGCCGCCACCTTTGGTGGGCCGTGGGTGGAGGCACTGTTTACCGGCACGCTGGACATCGACGCGCATCCCGACTTCAACCCGCTGGCCGGGCTGCGGGTCTCCAGCCACCTGTTCATCCGCCGTGACGGTGAGCTGGTGCAGTTCGTCGGCCTGGACGAGCGGGCGTGGCATGCCGGGGTCTCATCGTTCGGCGGTCGCGAGAACTGTAACGACTACGCCATCGGTATCGAACTGGAGGGGTGTGATACGGTACCCTATACCCGGTCGCAGTACCGGGTTCTGGCTCGAGTGTCGCACGACATTCGGGCTGCGTGGCCCGCAATCACCCTCGGGCGCATCGTCGGTCACGCCGACATTGCGCCGGGGCGCAAGACGGATCCGGGCCCCGCCTTCGACTGGCCCCGGTTCCAGCGTTTACTGGAACGACAGGGAGAAGACGAGTGACACGGGCGTTGTGGTCCATCGCGGCCCCCTTTCTCGGCAGTCTGCGCGATCTCTTCCCCATCGTGGTGGTGGTCGGGATCTTCCAGGCCCTGGTGATCCGCCAGCCGCTTCCCGAGGTGGTGGCGATCCTCATCGGTGCGGTGATGATCATCATCGGCCTGACTCTGTTCATCCGCGGTCTGGAAATGGGATTGTTCCCCATCGGGGAGTCGATGGCGCACGCCTTCGCCCGTAAAGGCAGCGCCTTCTGGCTGCTGACCTTTGCCTTTGCCCTCGGCTTCGGCACGACCATCGCCGAGCCGGCCCTGGTGGCGGTGGCCGGGGAGGCGGCGGCGACCATGGCGAGCGGCGGCCTCGTCGAGGACACCGACAGCGCCCGGGAGGCGTATGCGCTGACCCTGCGTTATGTGGTCGCCGCCGCAGTGGGGACGGCGGTGGTCCTCGGGGTACTGCGGATCGCGAAGGGCTGGCCGCTGCACTACCTGGTGATTACCGGCTATGTCATTGTGGTCATGATGACGCCCTACGCACCGAACACCATTGTCGGTATCGCCTATGACACCGGTGGTGTGACCACGTCCACCATCACCGTGCCACTGATCACCGCCCTCGGCGTGGGACTGGCCACCAGTATCGAGGGGCGCAATCCGATCCTGGACGGCTTCGGCATCATCGCCTTCGCCTCGGTGATGCCGATCATTTTCGTGCTGACCTTCGGGATGTTCGTATGAGCGACCTCTTTGGCGAACTGCTCGGCACCCTTTTCGGGACGTTGCGGGATGTCTTCCCCATCGCTCTGATCCTGTTCGTCTTCCAGTTCCTGGTGCTGCGCAAGCGGGTTCCCCATCTCGGACGCATCCTGGGGGGGTTCGTCTATGTGATCCTGGGGTTGACCTTCTTTCTGGCCGGTCTGGAGCAGGCCCTGTTCCCGCTCGGTGATCTGATGGCACGTCAGCTTACCGACCCGGCGTTCATTACCGGGATGGCGGACGCCACGGCCGCGACCCTGAAATGGCACGATTACTACTGGGTCTATCTGTTCGCCCTGGCCATCGGTTTCGCCACCGCCATCGCCGAACCGGCGCTCATTGCCGTGGCCCTGAAAGCCAGTCAGGTCTCCGGTGGCGTGGTGACGGCCTGGGGTCTGCGCATCGCGGTGGGGATTGGGGCCGGTATCGGCATCGCTGTGGGGGCCCTGCGCATCGTTACCGGGGTGCCGCTGGGGTATGTGGTGACGGCCGCCTATGCCGTGGTCATTATCCAGACCTTCCGGGCACCGCGCTCGATCATCCCGCTGGCCTATGATTCCGGTGGCGTGACCACCTCGACGGTGACGGTCCCCATCGTCACCGCCCTGGGGCTGGGGCTCGCGAGCACCATCCCGGGGCGGGATCCCCTGATCGACGGGTTCGGGATGATTGCCACAACCTGTCTGTTTCCTATCATTACGGTCATGACCTATGCCCAGCTCGGGCAATGGCGTGCCCGGCGCCGCGAGGCCCGTGAACAGGCCGAAAGGAGCTGATTCAATGCATTTCAAACTGATTATCGCCCTGGTCGAGGAAGACAAGACCGACGCCGTGATGAAGGCGGCGCGCAAGTGTGGCGCCACCGGATCGACCATCATCAACCAGGCCCGGGGCGAGGGGAGCGAGATCACCCGGACCTTCTTCGGTCTTTCCCTGCAGACTCAGCGGGATGTGCTGCTCTTCCTGGTGGAAGAGCATCTGTCCCGCCACATCCTGGAACGCATCGCCAGAGTCGGCGAATTCGATGACAAGGCGGGCTCCGGCATCGCCTTCCAGGTCGACGTGGAGGACGCGGTCGGCGTCTCCCGCCAGGTCCGTGAACTGACCCACACTGTGGAGGAGAAGATATGAGCGAGCACCAGGCCCCCATTCGCGTACGCGATGTCATGAAGCTCGACGTGACCATCGTCGACGGCATGCTCACGGTGCGCGAGGCACTGAAGTGTCTGCAGGACATCCACATCAAGTGCATCATCGTCGACAAGCGCCACGAGGACGACGAGTACGGGATCGTGATGCTCTCGGACATCGCCAAGCGCGTCATCGCCCGCGACCGTTCCCCCGACCGGGTCAATGTCTACGAGGTGATGTCGAAGCCGGTGATCAGTGTCGACCCGGTCATGGATATTCGGTACTGTGCCCGTCTGTTCGAGAGTTTCGGTCTCGCGCGCGCGCCGGTCATCGAGCATCGCAAGGTGGTGGGCGTGGTCAGTTATACCGACATGGTGCTTAACGGCATACGCCAGGAGGGCTGAGGCCCATGACATTCCTCATCATTATTCTGAGCCTCGGGATCGATCGATTCCTGGGCAGCCTTCAGGAGTTGCGGCGCTGGGAGTGGATGCCGGCCTGGGCCCGCTGGCTCGGCGGACGCTTCGGCGGGAATACCTGGTGGTCCGGGCCGTGGGGGCTGCTGGCCACCCTGGGTTCGGTACTGGTGCTGGTGGCGCTGGTCTATCAGGGACTGGCCGCCACCTCCGCCCTGCTCGGATTCGCCTTTGCCCTGCTGGTTCTGATCTACTGCCTCGGGCCGCGTTCCCTGGATGACGACATCGATGGGTTGCTGGAGGCGCGGGCACGCGGTGACGACGAGGCCGCCGCCATGCACGCCGCGTGCATCCGCGGCACCGTCCCCGGGGAGCCGGGGATGTCCGACGCCGAGACCGGCGAGGTTCCCGCCGGCGATACCGGGATCAATGCCGCGGTTGACGGGGTGCTGGTGCAGGCCCATGAACGGCTGTTCGGGGTGATCTTCTGGTTCGCCCTGCTGGGCCCGCTGGGGGCCGTGCTCTACCGCATGGTCGCGGTGATGGACCGGCGGGTGGCATCGGGCGAGGAGCTGGGCGGCATCGAGGCGGTCAACCGTCGGTTGCACGCCATCCTCGCCTGGCCGGTCGTACGCCTCACCGCGCTGACCTACGGCCTCTCCGGGAACATGATGGATGCCCTGGCGGAACTGCGGCCGCGACTGACCCACATCGGTGGCGAGCACGAACGGTTGCTCACCGACGTCGGTCGGGGGGCACTGGAGATGGACGAGAGCACCGACGCGGCCGATAGCGACGAGGATGAGCACTGGCTGCGCGAGGCCCATGGGCTGGTCCGCCGGTCCCTCATGGTCTGGTTGGTCGTCCTGGCGCTGCTGACCCTCTACGGCTGGGTCGTCTGACCGGACCGTGGTGGAGCTCTTTCTCGGCGGGGCCCGTAGCGGCAAGAGCCGTCTGGCCGAGGCGCGCGCCGCCGAACTCGGCAGCTCGGTGACCTACGTCGCCACGGCCACACCGGGCGACGCCGAGATGGCCGAACGCATCGAGCACCATCGCCGCCGCCGTCCCGGACACTGGGGGCTGGTGGAGGAGCCCGTCGCGCTGGGCGCCGTTCTGGATGCCCCGGTTCCGCCGACCACCGCACGATTGGTGGACTGTCTGACCCTGTGGCTGGTCAATGCCCTGGCCGCCGGTGAGAAGACCTTTCAGGCTGAGCGCGCCGCCCTTCTGAATGCCCTGGAGCGGGCTGCCGCGCCGGTGGTTCTGGTCAGCAACGAGGTCGGCGCCGGAGTCGTTCCCCTGGGCGCCGAGACCCGCCGGTATGTGGACGAGGCCGGACGGCTCAATCAGGACGTGGCCGCGCGCGCCGCGCGCGTGACCCTGGTAAGCGCCGGCCTGCCGTTGCTCCTGAAGGAGACGGAACACGCATGAGCGAACCCTGGTATACCTTTCCTCCCGACGCGCCGGATGCGGCCATGACCAGCGCCGCCGAGGCGCGCCAGCAGCGTCTGACCAAGCCGCCGGGCTCTCTGGCGCAGCTCGAGTCCATCGGCGTGCGGCTCGCGACCCTTCAGAGGACTCAGGCACCTGAGGTGGACCCCGTGCGCGTGGTTGTCTTCGCTGCCGATCACGGTGTCACCGAGGAGGGGATCTCCGCTTTCCCGGCGGAAGTGACCCTGGCGATGGTGCGCAATTTCTCCGCCGGTGGCGCTGCCATCAACGCCATTGCCGGCGCCATCGGCGCCGAACTCGAGGTCGTCGATGTCGGTACCGCCACCGCGCCGGGACCGTTGCGGGGGGTGATCAGCCAGCGAGTGGCCCCGGGGAGCGCCAACTTCACCCGGGGGCCGGCGCTCACGCCCGAGCAGCTCGAGGCTGCGCTGGAGGTGGGACACGAAGCGGTGGCGCGTGGGCGGGAACGAGGCATGGCGCTGTTCGTCGCCGGCGAGATGGGGATCGGTAACACCACCAGCGCGGCGGCGCTGACCGCCGCGCTCACCGGCCTGGCCGCCGAGGAGGTCGCCGGTCCGGGGACCGGTCTGGACGATGCCGGGGTGCGCCACAAGGTGTCCGTGATCCGGCGTGGGCTGGAACGCCACCCGGAGGTGGCCGCCGATCCGCCGGCGGCGTTGCGCTGTCTGGGCGGACTCGAGATCGCCGCCATGACGGGGGCCTACATCGCCGCCGCTCGAGCGGGAGTACCGAGCGTGGTGGACGGCTTCATCAGCTCTGCGGCGGCTCTGGCCGCCGTACGGCTGAATCCCGGAGTGGCGCCGTGGCTCTTCCTGGGCCACCACTCCGCCGAGCCGGGACACGGCCATCTGGTGGGCGCGCTGGGCGAAACGCCGCTGCTGGATCTCGGCTTGCGGCTGGGTGAGGGCAGCGGAGCGGCCGCCGCCGTGCCGCTGTTGCGCGCGGCGGCGGCCATCCATCGCGAGATGGCGACCTTCGAGGACCTGGGGCTGACATGAGTGGCGAGTCCCATACCACCGTGGACCTGCTGCGCCATGGCGAGCCGGAGGGCGGGCGACGCTATCGCGGCCAGAGCGATGATCCACTGAGTGCCACCGGCTGGCAACAGATGCAGGCGGCGGTGGCGGGTGCGACACCGTGGCAGCGGGTGATCTCTTCACCGCTGAGCCGTTGTCGCGTCTTCGCCGAGACCCTGGCGGCGGAACGCGGTCTGCCGCTGGAGGTGGAAGCGGACTTCCGCGAGATCGGCTTCGGCGAATGGGAAGGGCAGAGTCCCGAGGCGCTGGACGCCGCAAGCCCGGGATTGCGCGAGGCCTTCCACCGCGACCCCATCGGCAACCGTCCGCCGGGGGCCGAGCCGCTGGCGGATTTCCGCGGCCGGGTGGTGGCCGCCTGGCATCGGCGGATCGCCGAGGCGCCCGGGAGCCACTGGTTGCTGGTGGGTCACAGTGGTTTGATTCGCGCCCTGACCGGCGAGGTCATGGGGGTTCCCGATGCGGCCCTGTTCCGGCTGGCGGTGCCGTACGCTTCCCTCACCCGCGTCACCGTCCACGAACTGGACGGCGTGATCTGGCCGCAACTGGTCTTCCACAACGCCCCGCTGGCCGCCCACGCCCCATGAGCGCGGAGCGTTCCGGCCTCCCCCCGCGCGGCCTCTGGCTCGCGCTGCGCTTCCTGACCCGCCTGCCGACCCCGGACCCCGGCCTCGCGGACAGCGAACGCATCGCGGCCTCGCTGATCTGGTACCCCGTGGTCGGCGCCCTGCTGGGTGGTCTCCTCGCCGCCGTGATGTGGCTCATGGGGGCCCTGGGGGCCGATCCGCTGCTGGGTGCCGGGGTCGTGGTGCTGGTCTGGGTCGGTCTCACCGGCGCCCTCCATCTGGACGGCCTGGCCGACATGGCCGACGCCTGGGTGGGCGGCCAGGGGGACCCCGAGCGCACCCTGGCCATCCTCAAGGACATGGCCATCGGCCCGGTGGGGGCCGCGGTGGTCGCGGCGGTCCTGCTGCTGAAGCTGGTCGCCATCGCCGGAGTGACTCCCGGAGCACTGGTGGCGGCGGTGGTCATCGGACGACTGGTCCCGGCGTTCCTCTTCTTCACGACCCCCTACGTACGCTCCGGCGGCCTCGGCGTCGCCACCAGCACCGCCGCGCGCGCGCCGACCCTGACGGTCATGGCCGTGGCCGTGGTCGCCGTCATCGCATTGCAACCGGTGCCCGGCCTCGTCGCGCTGGTCGTGGCGGCCGCGACCTTCTTCCTGTTGCGGGGGTGGATGGTCCGGCGCATCGGCGGCACCACCGGTGATACCATCGGCGCGACCGTGGAGATGGTCGAGGCGACCACCCTGGTCGCCCTCTCGCTCGCCCTCGCCTGATCCCTTGCGAAATCCCGCAGGTGAACTATCCTTAAAACTGAGTAATACGCTCGGAAATAGGAGGTGCCCCATGAAGGTCGAACGCCAGGACGATGGCCACATCCTGCTGGAGATGGAAGTCGGCGACGGCAACACGCTGGCCGATGCCATCCATGCCCATCAGGACGACATGCGTTCGCCGGTACTGGAGCTTTCCAGCCTGCTGCGCGAGGCGCGCTACAACGCCCGCAACGAATTCCGTCAGCCGCCGGACCCGTGGAGCGACGAGACCCCCGCGCCGCCGGCGATGACCACCTGAGCCCCCGCTGAACCGAGGAAGGAGGAACCGATATGCGCATTGTGCACGAGAATGCCGAGACCCTGGCTGTCTCCATGAATGAAAGCAAGGCGGCCCATCTGCTGGCGGGCCTGCGCGAGGATGCCGCCACTCTGGGCGACGAGGCGACCCGCCTCGCCGACGCCCTGGAGGCGGCAGGGGTGACCCTGCCCGATGAGTACGGCGTTGAGGACTTTGAGCGTGCCGGACCCAACGATTGACTCCCGCCGGCGGGACCCTGTCCCGCCGGAGCGGGGATTGGTAAGGTAGGCTCCGGCAGGGGCCGAGGCACGCGGGGCGCCGGAGGCGGCCTGCGGGGGAGGGCTCGCGCCCCGAGGGACGCCGTGAATACATCCCTGTAGGCTCCAGGGTCTCGGCAAAGGTGAGGGGGGATGGACTGCAGAC
>JBNJEU010000046.1:0-14217 GCA_051746205.1 Pseudomonadota bacterium | reverse complement strand
CATGGCGATGGCCAGCGGCGAGAAGCCCAGCTCGTGGAAGTAGAGCACCACCAGCATGCGGATGGCGCCGTCGGTGATGGTGAAGCCCCAGTAGTTGGCGGTGATCAGCGCGTAGGGGCGCAGGCCGAGGCGCTCCTCCACGGCTCCGCCACCGTCATCAGCCCTCTTTGGATCATGTCCCATGCGCCCTCCTCAGCCGGTCCGCGCCACCTGGCGCGCCAGCTCCATCATCCGGTTCACGTAGCCGATCTCGTTGTCATACCACGCCATCACCTTCACCTGGGTCCCGTTGACCACCAGGGTCGAGGGGGCGTCGACGATGGAGGAGCGGGTATCGTCCTTGTAGTCCACCGACACCAGGGGGCGCTCCTCGTAGCCGAGGATCCCGGCCAGCGGGCCGTCGGCGGCGGCCTTCAGCAGGCCATTGACCTCCTCCTCCGTGGTCGGCCGCTCGGCCTCGAAGACCAGGTCGGTGAGCGAGGCGTTGAGCAGCGGCACGCGTACCGCGTGGCCATTGATGCGGCCGTCGAGCTCCGGAAAGATGTCGCCGATGGCCCTGGCCGAGCCGGTGGAGGTGGGGATCAACGACTGGTTGCAGGCGCGCGCCCGGCGCGGATCCTTGTGGCCCTTGTCCACCAGCGTCTGGGTGTTGGTCATGTCGTGGATGGTGGTCATGGAGGCGTGGCGGATACCGATGCCCTCGTGCATGACCTTGACCACCGGCGCGAGGCAATTGGTGGTACAGGAGGCGGCGGTGAGCAGATGGTGGCGGGCCGATTCGTAGAGGTGGTCGTTGACCCCGACCACCACGTTCAGGGCCTCGGGATCCTTCACCGGCGCGGCGACGATGACCTTCTTGACCCCCTGATCGAAGTAGGGTTGCAGGGCCTCGCGGGTCCGGAAGCGGCCGCTGGCCTCGATCACCAGGTCCACATCGCCCCAGTCGGCGGCGGCGGGATCGGCGATGGTGGTATGACGGATGGTCCGACCATCAACGCGGATCACCCCTTCACCGTTCGTTGCCTCCTCCCCTTCGATGGCGCGGTCCCAGCGGCCGTGGACGGAGTCGAACTCCAGCAGGTGGGCCGAGCCGACGGCGTCGGTGGCGATCTCGTTGATACGGGTGATGGTCAGTTCCGGGAAGTCGAACCCGGCCCGCAGCCCCAGCCGTCCCATGCGGCCGAAGCCGTTGATGCCCACACGCAGTGCCATGCCGTCCCCCTGTTGCGTTCTGACCAGCCGCGCATTCTACCGGAGTCGTGGTGGCGCTTGTATTACGGCTGCGGGTTGGATTCTCAATCGTCGACGGGCCCGCGCAGGCGCTTGGTGCGGCCGCGCTGGACCTTTTCGTCGACGCGCCGCCGCCGGGCCGACTTCGTGGGCCGGGTCGGTTTGCGCGGCTTCGGCCGCTCGCCCGCCTGGCGGATCAGGCTGGCCAGCCGCTCGCGGGCGTCCTCGAGATTGGCCTCGCGGGTGCGGTGGCGCTGCGCCTTGATCACCACCACCCCCTCGCGGGTGATACGCCGATCGCGGCGCGCCATCAGCGCCTCCCTGTATTCCTCGGGCAGCGACGAGGCGGGGATATCGAAGCGCAGCTGCACGGCGCTGGCAACCTTGTTGACGTTCTGGCCGCCGGCGCCCTGAGCGCGGATGGCGGTCCACTCCAGCTCGTCCTCGGGCAGGCTCAGGTCATCGGTGATCGTCAGCATGGGGGTCCCTCCCGTGGTGGGCCGTTGGATGTCGAGGGCCGGGATCGTCCAGCAGCGCAATCCAGATGTCCATGACGTTGGTGTCGGTGGGGCCGGTGATCAGCCGGTCCCCGGCGGCCGCCAGGGCGGGACCGGCATCGAAGCGGGCCGCTGCCGCCTCGGGGTCGACGCCGGCCGCGACCATGTGCTCGATGCTGCCGCCGTCGACCACACCACCGGCGGCCTCGGTGGGCCCGTCGGTGCCGTCGGTGCCGACGCAGACCAGGGTGCAATCATCCCGCCCCCGGGCCTCGAGCGCCAGCAGCAGCGCGGCGTGCTGGCTGCGTCCGCCCTCCCCCGGCGCCGCGGGCAGCACCACCGTGGGCTCGCCGCCGGCGATCAGGCAGATCGGGCCGCCGCCGCGTTCGACCCGCTCGATGGCGTGCCACCACGCCGCCACTTCATCCGCCACCGGACCGGCGAGGGGCTTTTCCACGACCTCCACGCGGTAGCCCCGGGCGCGCGCCGCCTCGGCCGCCGCCCCCCGTGCCCGCTCGTTGTCGGCGCAGACGATGTGGGGCACCGCGCCATCATCGCGCCAGAATGGCCCGGAGGCGATGGTGGCGGGATCGTCGCCGATGACATCGGCGATCAGAAGCACCACGCAGCGCGCCGGGTCGGCCCGCCGAGCGGCGCCACCCCCCTTGATCCGTGACAGCCGCCGCCGCTCGGCATTGATGGTCGTGATATCGGCCCCCGAGGCCAGCAGCGCCCGCGTGCGCGCCTCCAGATCGGCCAGCCCGACACCGTCCACGGGCAGCTCCCACAACGCCGAGCCGCCACCGGAGAGCAGCCCGATCACCAGGTCCGATTCGCCGCAATCGTCCAGCAGCGCCATGGCCCGCTCCGCGCCCTCGAGGCTGCCGGCGTCCGGCAGCGGATGACCCGCCTCCACCACCTCGATCCGGCGCAGGGGTTCATCCCCCGCGTGGCCGTGCTTGACGCTGATCACCCCGGCGGCGACACGCTCACTGAGCACGGCCTCCACGGCCTTCGCCATCGACCAGGTCGCCTTGCCGCAGCCGACCACCACGATCCGCCCGACGCCCCGCAGGTCGAAGCACTGGTTCCCCACCCACAGCCTCTCCCCGTCCAGCACCAGCGCCCCCGCAACCGCCCGATAGCCGTTCACCGCCTCCAGTCCGGCCCGGACGATCGCCTCCGCGTCTTCGCGAACCCCACCCTTGCCGTTCATTACCCCTCCGAGCACTGCCGTACCCTCCTCACCACCATTCTGAACAAAGCCACCTCCCGCCGCCATGACCACGTCCAGACCTCTCGCCCCTTGCGGGGTGGCTGGCCGGTGTCACGCCCGAGGCCTTTGCGGCGCACCGAGCAGCGCAGCCCGAGAAGGGGCGAAGAGCGAGCGCTGTCTGAGCGAAGCGAGTTCGCGAGCGTCCCCTTCTCGGGCGAGCAGCACAGGGCACCCGAAGGGTGCGCCGTCAGGCCCCGGGCGCGACACCGGCCAGCCACCCCGCAAGGGGCGAGAGGCTGTCCCCTCACCCCCAAGCCACGTACAATACCGCCCCACTTGAACACGACCCGAACCATGGCCAGCCAGAAGACCACCGCCCTCGCCCCCATCGACCTCCCGCCCCCCGGCCAGGACCGCCGCCTGGGGGCCGTGCGCGGCTGTGCCGAGGCGCTCGTCATCCATCAGGCCGCGGCGACCCACGACGGTCCGCTGCTGGTCATTACCCGCGACGCCCACCACGCTCTGGAGCTGGAGGCGGAGCTGCGCTTCTTCGGCAGCGAAGCGCTGCACTTCCCCGACTGGGAGACCCTGCCATGGGACCTCTTCTCGCCGCAGCAGGAGATCATCTCCCAGCGGCTGGCGACGCTCTACCGGCTGCCGAGTCTCGGCCGGGGCGTGCTGCTGGTCCCGGCGCGTACCCTGATGCACCGCCTGCCGCCGCGAAGCTACGTCGATGGCCAGGCCTTCATCCTGGACACCGGCGACCGCCTGCCGGTGGAGGACTTCCAGCGCCGGCTGGAGTCGGCGGGATATCAGCGCGTCTCTCAGGTCATGGAGCACGGCGAGTTCGCGGTGCGTGGCAACCTGGTCGACCTCTTCCCCATGGGGGGCAACGAACCGTACCGCATCGATCTCTTCGACGACGAGATCGACACCATCCGCACCTTCGATCCGGAGAACCAGCGCAGCCTGGAGAAGGTCGAGCGCCTGCACATGCTGCCGGCCCGCGAGTATCCGCTGGACGAGGCCGCCATCCGCCATTTCCGCGAGTCGTGGCGCACCGCCTTCGAGGGCGATCCGAGCCAGTGCCCGGTCTATCGCGACGTCAGCGAGGGGCTCGCCCCGGCCGGTCTGGAGTACTACCTGCCGCTCTTCTTCGACACCACGGCGACCCTGTTCGACTACCTCCCCGAGGGCGCGCTGGTGGTGACCAATGCCGACACCCCCGGGGCCATCGACGGCTTCGCCGAGGAGACCGCCGGCCGCTACGAGAGCCGTCGCTACAACACCGAGCGCCCCATCCTCCCTCCCGACCGGCTCTTTCTGGCGGTGGACGAGATCTTCGGGCTGATCAAGCCGCATCCGCACCTGCGGTTGAACGGCTTCGAGGAGACCGAGGGTGCTGGACGCGCCAATCTGAACACCGCGCAGCCACCGGAGCTGCCGATCACCAGCCGGGGCGAGAACGACCCGCGCGCCCTGGAGCAGTTCCTGGCCGGCTTCCCCGGGCGGATCCTGTTCGCCGCCGAGAGTTCGGGCCGGCGCGAGGCGCTGCATGAGTTGCTGCGCGGTCGCGACATCCACCCCCGGGTGGTCACCGACTGGTCGGGCTTCCTCGCCGAGGACGACCACCGCGCGCTGACCGTGGCCCCAATGGAACGCGGCCTGGTGCTCCACGACGGACCGGTCGGCCCGCTGGCCATCATCACCGAAGGCCAGTTGTTCGGCAGCCACGCCATCCAGCGCGGGCGTCGCCGGCGCGGCAAGCAGCGCGACGCCGACGCCATCATCCGCGACCTGGCGGAGCTGGAAGAAGGCGCGCCGGTGGTCCACGAGGACCACGGCGTCGGCCGCTATGTGGGGCTGACCCGGCTGGAGACCGGCGACGTCGAGGCGGAGTTCCTGACCCTGGTCTATGCCGACGACGCCCGGCTCTACGTACCGGTCTCGTCGCTCAACCGGATCAGCCGTTACAGCGGTGCCAGCGCGGAGGCGGCGCCACTGCACAAGCTCGGCAGCCCGCAGTGGGAGAAGGCGAAGCGCAAGGCGGCGGAAAAGGTCCGCGATGTCGCCGCCGAGCTGCTCGACATCTACGCCCGGCGCGAGGCCCGCCAGGGCCACGCCTACCCGGTGGACGACCAGTATGCCGCCTTCGCGGCCAGTTTTCCGTTCGAGGAGACCGAGGACCAGGACGAGGCCATCGACGCGGTGGTCGCCGACATGCGGGCGGAGAAACCGATGGATCGACTGGTCTGCGGCGACGTCGGCTTCGGCAAGACCGAGGTCGCCCTGCGCGCCGCCTTCATCGCCGTTCAGGGCGGCCGCCAGGTGGCCATGCTGGTGCCGACCACCCTGCTGGCCGAACAGCACTACGAGACCTTCCGCGACCGTTTCGCCGACTGGCCGGTGCGGGTCGAGACACTGTCGCGCTTTCGCGGCAAGAAGGAGCAGGACAGGGTCGTCGCCGGCCTCGCCGACGGCACCGTGGACATCATCATCGGCACCCACAAGCTGCTCCAGGGCAACACCACCTTCAAGGAACTGGGGCTGGTGATCATCGACGAGGAGCACCGTTTCGGTGTCCGCCAGAAGGAGAAGTTCAAGGCGCTGCGCTCCGAGGTGGACATGCTGACCCTGACCGCCACGCCGATCCCGCGCACCCTGAACATGGCCTTCTCCGGCATGCGCGACCTCTCGGTCATCGCCACACCGCCGGCGCGCCGCCTGCCGGTAAAGACCTTCGTCAGCGAGTGGGACAATGGCCTGATCCAGGAGGCGGTTCTCCGCGAGATCCGGCGTGGTGGCCAGGTCTACTTTGTCCACAACAAGGTCGAGACCATCGACAAGGCGGCCAGCGACCTGGCGGATCTGGTACCGGAGGCCTCGGTGCGCGTCGCCCACGGCCAGATGCGCGAGACCGAGCTGGAACGGGTGATGTCGGACTTCTACCATCAGCGCTTCAATGTGCTGGTCTGCTCGACCATCATCGAAACGGGGCTCGACGTCCCGTCGGCCAACACCATCCTGATCAACCGCGCCGATCATTTCGGCCTGGCGCAGCTCTATCAGCTGCGCGGCCGGGTGGGTCGCTCCCACCACCGCGCCTACGCCTATCTGTTGATCCCGCACCGCTCGGCGATGACCGGCGATGCCATCAAGCGACTCGAGGCGCTGGAGTCCATCGAGGATCTGGGCACCGGTTTCACCCTCGCCAGCCACGACCTGGAGATCCGCGGGGCCGGCGAAATCCTCGGCGACGAACAGAGCGGCCAGATGCAGGCGGTGGGCTTTACCCTCTATGCCGAGATGCTGGAGCGGGCGGTGGAGGACCTCAAGGCCGGGCGCCATCCCGACCTCGAGGCGCCCGTACACCACGGTCCGGAGGTCGACCTGCGGGTGCCGGCCCTGATCCCGGAAGACTACATCCCGGACGTGAACACCCGCCTGAGCCTGTACAAACGGATCGCCACGGCGGAAAATCGGGACGCGCTCGGGGAGCTGAAGGTGGAGATGATCGACCGCTTCGGCCTGCTGCCCGAGCAGGTAGACAACCTGTTCCAGGTCACGGAGGTGAAGCTGCACTGCCGGGACATCGGTCTGACCCGAGTGGATCTCGGTCCGGAAGGCGGCCGACTGCAGTTCGATTCGCAGCCGAACATCGACCCGGCGCGGCTGATCCAGTTGATCCAGCGCTGGCCCAACACCTATCAGCTTGACGGCACCGAAAAGCTCAAGATCAGAAAGGAATTGCCGGAACTGTCCGATCGCCTGGAATGTCTGGAGTATCTGCTGGCTGAACTCGCCGTGAAGGATGCCGCCTGATGGCCAAGAACCAACTCGCACTTCGCCTCTTTTTCGTTCCGTTCACGACTCTGCTGCTCGCACTGCCAGCCGCGGCCCCCGCAGAGGACCGGAGCTGGTACGACGTCGAGATCATCGTCTTTACCCACGAGGGCGATCCCGGCAGCGAGACCTGGCCACTCGAGCCCGAGCGCCCGGCGACCCGAAACGCCCTTCCGATCCTGCCGCGGCCCGAGGCCGAAGAAACGGGCCGAGGAGAGGAAGAAGGCGAGGCGGAAGCCCCTACTGTGTCACCTGCTCTGGATCACGTCCCGTTCCAGGCCCTTCCTACCGATGAATTCCAGTTGCCGCGTACCAGCCGGCGTATCTTTGAATCGGAGCACTACCATCTGCTGGCCCACACCGCATGGCGGCAGCCGGGGCTCGACCGTGAACTCGCACTGCCGATCCATCTCCAGGGCGGTCTCTACTGGCGAGAAGAAGACGCGGATGGGGAGCCGGTGGTGCGCATCGAGCCGAATCTGCCACGGGCCGAATGGACCGAGGAGCTCACCCATCTTGCGCCTCACCTCGAAGACGAAGACGAGGAGGCTCCGGAACCTCCCGACATGCTGCCCTATGCAGCCGAAGGTCCCCCTCCCCCGGTGATCGACGGGACCATTCGGATCATCCAGACCCGCTATCTCCACGCCGACATCGATCTCTTGTTCCGGACTCCCGATCCCGACGAACGGATGCGGGCCTATCACCGCCCCGATCTCGTCATTCAGGACCCGAACCGCGCGGATGCCGTTCCGGACCGTTTCCGGATCGTCGACAGTCGACGCATGCGCAGTGGCGAGATCCACTACATCGACCACCCGTTGGTGGGCATCATCGTCTATGTGACCCCCTACGAATTCGCCGACTCCGACAGCGAAGAGAAAGAGCTTCTCGAGGGGGACCCGGCCGACAACGTCGTGGATGAAACACCCATGGCGCCGGAGTCCGGAATCATCGATCGATAGAACCGCACCGGCTGGTCCGCGACCGTCGAAACCGAGCGGATCAGAGGCCCTTCACCAGCTGTTCGAGAAGGGTGCGAACATCCTGCATACCCTGATGCAGGTATTGTTCGATGCCCTCCATGGTGATGACGGCATCTCCGTTCTTCCCCGCAGCCCAGTTGGCCACCACGCAGCAACTCGCATAGCAGATCTCCAGTTCACGGGCGAGGACCGCCTCCGGCATTCCGGTCATGCCGACCAGATGGCAGCCATCCCGCTCCAGTCGTTCGACCTCGGCACGGGTCTCCAGCCGCGGACCCTGCGTGGCGGCATAGGTGCCATCGCGCACAGGAGCCAGTTCGGCGATTTCACCCGCCCGAACGAGCTGCCGGCGCAGTTCGTCACAGTACGGTTCGGTGAAGTCGACGTGGACCACTCGGGTCTGATCACTGTCGAAGAAGGTATTGTAGCGCGTGCCGGTGTAATCGATGATCTGGTCCGGTATCGCCAGGCGACCCGGCGTCATGTCGGCGCGAATCCCGCCTACCGCATTGATGGCGACGATCTTCTCCGCACCCACCGTCTGTAATGCCCAGAGGTTGGCGCGATAGTTGATCTGGTGGGGTGGAATGGTGTGGCCCTGTCCGTGGCGCGGCAGGAAGAGGACACTGCAGCCCCCCAGATCGCCGTGGACCACGGGGCCAGACGGCTCACCGAAGGGGGTGTTCACGACTTCCCGCCCGGTAATGGTCAGGCCTTCCAGCTTGGTCAGGCCGGTGCCACCGATGATTGCCAGATCGGCCAAGGGAACCTCCTAGAGGGCGTAGATGCCGTTGATATTGCGGAGATAGTGTTCGTAGTCCATGCCGAAGCCGAAGACATAGCGGTCGGGAACGTCCAGCCCGACATAATCGGCTTCCAGCGGTACCCGTCGCTCCACCTGCTTGTTGACCAGCACCGCAATGCCCACCGAAGCGGCGCCGCGTTCGAGGCAGTAGTCGCGCACGGCGGCCAGGGTCAGTCCCTGATCGAGGATGTCGTCGACCAGGATCACGTGGCGCCCGGCCACGGATTCGGTCGGCTCGGCCCGCCAGTCCAGCTCGCCGCCGACGGTTTCACCCCGGTAGCGGGTCGCATGGATGTAGTCGATCTGCAACGGGATCGGGATTCGGGAAAGGAGATGGCCGGCGGGCAAGAGGCCACCGATCATCATGCAGAGCACCAGGGGGTTGCTGCTCCGGTAATCCTGCTGGATGGCGACCGCCATCCGATCCAGCGCGGTGGCCACGTCGGTGGCGGTATGGAGACAGTCGGCCCCGTTCAGGGCCGCCGCCGCCTCTTCGGCACTCACCGACATGGCGCCCTTCAGAGCTCAGTAGGTAAAGGTAACGGTATCGTCGTCCATCGCCTCGGTGATGACGTAGGCGCCACCCACGGTCTCTTCGATCTCGTCGATGAGCTCGTCGCCCCACAGCTCCAGCGTCGGGGTGCAGACCTTGAACACGGCACCGGCTTCGACGGCGTCCTGCATGAACTCGAGCACCGACTTCGGGCTGCCTTCCTGAACGAACAGGTTTTCGGCCACGCCCTTCTTGGCCAGCTCACCGGCACGGCCGGTCATGATGACCTCGACTTCGTATTCCATCGCCGCGGCGACGGTGGCCTGGAAGAACGGCGCGCCGAGCTCGGAAGGGTTGGACGGATCGGTGTTCACCATCACGATGAGAAGCTTGTCAGCCATAATCTTACGCTCCAGCCATGCGGATTGTTGTGAGTTTGGAGCGGGGCATTATAGGCACTTGGGGGGCTGCTGTCAGCATTTGCTGATTTACTTTCAGGCCCCGCCCTGAATCGCCGCCCGCTCGGGCCCGTCGGGCGGCGGTGCATCCTCTTCACCGGAAAGGTGCACGGTCCGCGTCGGGAAGGCGATCTCCGCTCCATGAGCGTCGATGAGATCATTGATGCCCAGCAGCACATTCTCCTTCACGCGGTGGTATTCGATCCAGTCGATGGTGCGGGTGAAGCAGTAGACCATGATGTCCATGGAGAAGTCACCGAAGTGGTTCAATCGCACGATGGTCGTCTGACGGGTATCCAGATCCGGATTGTTCTCGATCATCTCGCGGATCGCCTCCACGATCCGGCGAACCTTCGGCGCGTCCGCATAACGCACGCCGACGGTTTCGTTGATCCGGCGATGGGTCATGCGCGACGGGTTCTCAAGAGATACACTGGAGAAGACCGCATTGGGCACGTAGAGCGGGCGCTGTTCGAAGGTCCGGATGCGCGTCAGCCGCCAACCGATCTCCTCCACGGTCCCTTCGATCTCGCGATCCGGTGATCGGACCCAGTTGCCCGGCTCGAACGGACGATCCATATAGACCATCAGGCCGCCGAAGAAGTTGGCCAGCAGGTCCTTGGCGGCAAAACCGATGATGATGCCGCCGACCCCGCCAAAGGTGATCAGCCCGGCCAGATTGACTCCAAGATTCTGCAATCCCACCAGCACGGCGGTGATGATGATGGCGGCTCGCACCAGTTTGCCAAGGGCCTCGACGCCGGTCCGGTCCACCGTGCCCTTGCCGTCCCGGTCCCTGGTTTCGATGTAGAGTTTCTCGAAACGGTGGACGAAGCCGGTGAGCCACCAGGCCACCGCGGCAATGATACCGACCGCGCGCACCGGCTCGATGAATGCGTAGACCGGTGCACCGGTGCTCTCTCCGATCACGCCGCCGGCGAAGCTCAGTCCGATCAGCCAGATAATGATCGACATCGGCCGCCGCGCGGTCTCCAGCAGCGCGCGTTCCCACGCCTTGTCTCGCCGGTCGCTGCGCTCCTTCAGCCGATGGATCACTCGCCGCTGCATGTAGGCGGCGAAGAGGGTCGCCAGGACGATAACGAAGACCTGGGTCAGCATCACCCATTCCTGCTGCATGAAGGACGTGGCTCCATCAATCACGTCCAGGGGAGTTTCCAGGCCATCCATATCTCGGGTCTCTCAATCCGTGGTGTCGGTTCGCAGGGCCAGTTCCGGCGTGGGGTCCTCGGCCATGGCCAGCAAACGTTCTGCGCTCTCTCGCCAGGCCGCGTCCAGTTTCAGGGCCTCG
The DNA here is from genome assembly GCA_051746205.1 of Pseudomonadota bacterium. Lineage (GTDB taxonomy): Bacteria > Pseudomonadota > Gammaproteobacteria > Thiohalospirales > Thiohalospiraceae > Thiohalospira. The sequence continues at coordinate 3,380 of JBNJEU010000046.1, read as the reverse complement.
CGTGTGACCGCCTCGCGGCCGTGCATCCGGGCCAGGCGAGCGTGGGACAGCGGGTCCGTTTCCCAGCGCAGGCCCTCCAGAACCGCGGCGGCCGACTCGGGTTCATTACAGACTAGGACCATGTCGCAACCCGCCGCAACGGCCGCATTGGCCCGGTCGGCGGGGCCTCCGGCCCCCTGTGCGCCGGCCATGGCCAGATCATCACTGAAGACGAGGCCCTGGAATCCGAGGCGCTCGCGTAGAACGGTCTGCAGCCAGTAGCGGGAAAATCCAGCCGGCTGCTCATCGACGGCGGAATAGACCACATGGGCCGGCATCACCGCCGCCAGCCCATGGTCGCTCAGCGCCTTGAACGGGCGCAGGTCGCTGTGGAGCAGAGTCTCCAGCGGGCGATCGTCCACCGGTAGTTCCAGGTGAGAATCGGCGGCGACCCCGCCGTGGCCGGGAAAGTGCTTGCCGACTGCGGCCATGCCGGCGGCGCGCATGCCGTCGACCCAGGCTGTGGCCAGTTCGGTGACCACGTGGGGCTCGGCGTGGAATGCGCGATCGCCGATGACCGAGCTGCAGCCGTGGTCGAGATCCAGGACCGGGGCAAAGCTGAAGTCCACACCGAAGGCGCGCAGCTCCCGGGCCATCACCCAGCCCCCATCGTACGCCAGTCGACGCGCCTCCACCGGTTCGATGTTGTGGTGTTCGCCATAGCGGGCCGCGGCCGGAAGCAGCGTAAATCCGTCGCGGAAACGCTGTACCCGCCCGCCTTCCTGGTCCACCGCCACCAGGAGCCGCGGTTCGCGTAAGCCGTGCAGTTCCGCGACCAGATGCTGCAGCTGCTCCGGATCGTGGAAATTCCGGCTGAACAGGATGACGCCCCCCACCAGTGGATGGCGCAGGCGTTCGCGCTCCTCGGCGGTCGGTTCGGTGCCGGCGATGTCGAGCATGACGGGGCCCAGACCCATGGTGGTCACTCCGTTTCAGTCCTGGATGAAGACGCGGGTCCCCGGACCCACGCGCTCGAAGAGGTCGACGATGTCGGCGTTGCGCAGGCGAACGCAGCCGTGAGAGCGCGGCACGCCCATGGGCTCGCTGTCGGGTGTCCCGTGCAGGTAGATGTAGCGGCGGAAGGTGTCCCGGTCACCGAGCCGGTTGAAGCCCGGTTCGAGCCCGCACAGCCAGAGGATGCGGGAGAGGATCCAGTCGCGCCCGGGATTCTCGCGCCCCAGGGCCTCGCTGTAGACCTCGCCGGTGGGTCGGCGTCCGCGAAAGACGGTGCCGACCGGCAGACCGGCGCCGATGAGCGCGCGAAGGTAGTGGTGGCCGCGCGGTGTCGCCCCGCTGCCCTCCCGCTCACCGGCGCCCGCCGCGCCGGTGGAAACCGGATACTCGGCCAACTGGGCCTCGCCATCGAACAGCACCAGCCGCTGCTCGGGCAGGTTGACGAGGATGCGCCGCCAGGAACTCATGAGACCCGGTCGGGCCAGTCACGATAGGGGTGCTGCACCAGGCGGACGTTGTAGTAACGGGGATCGTCGGAGACCTCGACGCCGAGCCAGTCGGGTCGCTCGTACGCCTCGTCCTCGCTACCGAGCTCCAGTTCGGCCACCACCAGACCGGCATTGTCACCGGTAAATTCGTCGATCTCCCAGGTCCGACCGTCGAATTCCACGAGGTGGCGGGTCTTTTCGATCAACGGGCGCCGGCAGAGCCGATCGAGCATCTCGTGCGCCTCGTCCAGCGGGATGGTGTACTCGTACTCCAGTCGCGAGACTCCGAGGGTCATGCTCTTGATGTTGAGGTTGGCCTCGTCCCCGCTGACACGGACCCGCACCGAGGCGTTGCCTTCGGCCAGATAACCCTGCCGGATCGGGTTGGAGCGACGGATGGACTGGCGCCAGTCCTCGCTGGCCAGCAGGAACTTGCGTTCGATCTCAGAAGGCATCGTAGGACTCCGGATAGCGTTCCATGTCGCGGCCCATGCGCAGCCAGATGACACCGCTCTCCTCGATCGCCTCGTTGCGCAGAACCTCCTGATTGCCGCTCGGAATGTTGCGACCGAGTTCCACGGCCGCGTCGGCGGCATCGGGGCCGTAGTAGATGATCGATTCAGAAAGAGCTTCATCCATTTCGAAGTATTCAATTTTGTCAATCTTGTAGTTGCCCCACTGCTCAATTTGTTCCCCCCATGCCCCTGCTCTACTTTCATCCCCCATGGTATCCTGGATAACCAAACTAATTTCATGCTCATCTTCTATTGGAGGATCATGTTCATTCCCTTCCACTTTGTCTTCCAACACAGAAATACGCCACTCATGTTCGTCGACCCGGGTTTCAAGCTGTTCAAAACGTTGATTCTGGTATGTCTCGCCACTTCGCCCACCGATTAGATAACTTAAACGGATACCAGCGATCATGCTTGGGCGGCCAACTACAGTATCAGGTGCCAACCCAACACTTCCGTTCCATACAAAATCAGTTCCTGGCTGATACCAACGTAGACCCGGGGTAAACCTCATGGTTCTGCGATATCCATTGAAAGTGCTACCTAATTCAATCTCCATAATAAAAGAATGTTCTTGCGACATCTCCTCGACAAACCCAGCCTGAACAAAAAAACGTCCATCGCTCTTGTATTCATAACGAGATTCTGGATAGTCAATACGTTCTGTTCCCACTCCAAAATGAAAGTCATTGGAATCATCTCGAAACGACCAATTCAACATAGCTCCAGCTTCCGAATCACCTGAGTTTATAGCACTGTGCCCTCGTTCTAATCCACTACTCCATGCAGACAGTGACATTGCTTCATCGTTCGTGCTATGAAGAAGAAAACGCGCATCTCCACGAAGATGTCTTTCAAAGAAAGTAACCTCAGAGAACTCTGAACGAAAAGGAATGGTTGCCCCAATCTGGAATCGATCACTAAAACCAAAATCCACACCCATCACTGCATCAAAATTACTACGATCATTCCCTTCGACACCATGGTATTGGATTGATTCGAAACCAGCTCTATAAACTTGTTCTCCACTACGAATTTGCCACGCCCCAGCACCACCTTGAAGGTTATAGGCGGAATTGGAGACAGGCCCCGAAGGAAAAGCATCACTGGAAACCAGCCCTACCACAAAAACTATAAGTGGAACTCTTGCTTTTCGCATCAATAATCCTTTCATTTTCATAGTGCTAACCGCCCATTCTCTTCGACTCCTTGTACCATCGGCCCGGAAACGCCGCTCTTGAGGCCTTTTCACGCGCGTTCGAAGATCGCCATCGCTTCGGTATGAGCGGTATGCGGGAACATGTCCAGTACCCCGGCGCGCGCCAGCCGGTACCCCCGGGCGACCAGCTCACCCGCGTCACGGGCCAGGGTCGCCGGGTTGCAG
>JBNJEU010000045.1:0-14313 GCA_051746205.1 Pseudomonadota bacterium | reverse complement strand
GGGCGGGTTCTGCTGCGCACCACCGACACCGGCGGCCGTCTGCGCCTGGAGGGGGACGACCTGCTGCGGGAAACGCGCGGTCCCCGGCTCACGGCGGCCGTACCGGCCGGCGAGTACACCGTCACCGTCTTCCATGCCGACGACCTGCAACGCCAGGTCCTGGTGGACACCATCCGCGTCGAGCCGAACACCGAGGTCCGGCGTCGATATCACCCCCTCCGCACCCGAGAGCCCTACTACCATGGACGCCGGGGCGCCCTGCAGCTGATCAGCTTCGCCGGCGCGCCCGCACCGGACTACCGCCTTCCCTGGGGGGCGAACGGCCATCGGCGCTTCGAGGAGGTCGAGGCGGAGCACGATCCGGACATGGATGACATCAACATTGACCTGACCGTCCAGGGCCAGGCGCTGTTCGATCCGTTCAACACCCTGCTGCAGGGCGAGTTCGGCGTGCGCAGCCGCCAGTTCGCGGCCACCAGCGCCACGGACGACACCGAGATGTGGCGGCTCATCGGCCACCATGTGGCCTACGGGGCGGGCTTCTGGCTGCCTCTCGGCAACAGCATCGCCACCCTCACGGCCAATCAGCACCACGGACTGGTGAGCTGGTCCGGCGGCAGCCGACCGGCCGGCAGCGGCGATCAGGGGGTGAGCCACGATCGCCGCTATGTGGAGCTCGGCCTGATCACCCCGGTCAACGTGAGCTTCTCGGTCCGCGTCGCCGACGGCGGGGTCGAGCCGCACTACCTTATCGGCTTCGGATACGGCCGCATGCGGCGCGGCCATACCCTGCCGGCACGGGTGCGCGCGGAGGAAGGGAGCCATTATACTGTTCCCGCACGACCCTGATCCTCACCTTCATGGAGTTCGTTTTTCATGCGCCACGCGCTGCTTTCCGTTGTGCTGCTCACCCTGACCGGTTGCGCCGCGCTGCCCTTCGGCGAGCGCATCACCACCAGCGATCTGGAACAGCGCGGGCGCGAGGACGCCAGGTCGGTCAACGGGTTCGCGTTCGGCCACGGGGTCGGCGACACCCCTGGTGAGGCGCGGCAGATGGCCGCCGAGGAACTGGCCCGGCAACTGCTGACCCATGTGCGGTCCGAGGTGCGGATCACCGAGCGCGAACTCCAGCGCGAGGAGGAGCGCGAACATGTCTCATCCCTGGAACGCGAGCTGGAAAGCTCTGCCGCCGCCATGGCCAACGCCGCCCTGGAAGGGGTGGAGACCGATCTGGAGATGGAGGCGGAGGATGGCTGGTACGTGCGCCTGCGCATCGACCAGCGGCGCATGGAGGAACTGCGCCAGCGCGCCCGTCGCCAGGCGCCGGCCCTGGCTCAGTTCGAACTGACCACCCAGTACGGCGACGATCGACCCGGCCTGCGCCTGCGCGCCGCGCTGCGCGGACTGGCGGTGGTCGAGCGCACCGGGGTGCGCGACGAGCAGGTCTACCACCCCGCCACCGGGGCCACCACCTTCGGCAGCTATTTCCAGCAGGTGGTGGTGGACAGTGTCGAGGCGCTGCGGGTGGTGCCGCTGGTGGACGACGATCGGGTCCGCTTCGCCGTGGTCCACGCCGAGACGCTGGCACCGCAGCCCGGTCTGGCCATCGAGGTGGGAACGATTCCGCTGCGCACCGGCCGCGACGGCCTCACCGACAGCCTCCCGCGCGCGGACCTGTCCGAATCCGCGGCCGTCCACGCGGTGGGGTACTCCGAACGCCTTGGCGACGGCGCCGAGGGCGAGCGCTGGGCCCACCCCGGGCGCAGCCTGCTCTACGTCACCAACATCGATCCGGCCGACTGGGAGGATTCCGGAACCGCCGAGGTTCTGGTCCACACCGAGCCGACCGGCGTCCTCGCCAGCCTGGGCGACGACGAACGGATGACCCCGGCGCGCTTCCGGGTCCCCACCGACCGCACCGTCCGGCTGGTCATTCCGGTAACCGACGAGCACCGGGGCCACAGCGAAACCATCGACATCCCCGACGGCACGCCCTACGCCTACACCTCCGTGAGTCTGGCCGAGCGCCATTTCGGCCAGCTGCGCCTCGAGGCCGAGGGTCGCGGCAGCCGCATCCGCGTGGAGGGCCGCAACGGGGAGTGGCAGACCACGGACAACCGCTTCAGCGAGGTGGTCGATGCCGGCCGTTACGACATCACCATCTTCCGCGAGGAGAACGGCGACTATCAGCGCATCAATGACCAGGTCACGGTCCTCGAGGATCAGACGCTGGAGCGCGACTACGTCGCCCCGCGCTACCGCGAGCCCTATACCCGGGGCTCGCGATTCACCTTCTCCCTGCTGCGCTTCGGCGGCGAACCCCTGAGCGGCTACACGCTGCCCTGGGCCTTCGGCGACGATCTCGACTATGAAGAGTTCGCCGATGACTACGGCGCCAGCGAGGACGGCCTCAACATCGACCTGATGGGACAGGGCCAGCGTTTCACCGACACCCTGAACATCGCCTTCCAGGGGGAGTTCGGCCTGCGCAACCGCTCCTTCACCATCGGCCGCGAGGATCCCGGCGATACCGGGGAGCGGGACATTCTCACCGGCACCGACGAGGGCGACCTCAGCCTCAGCGGCTTCCACATGGCCCTCGGGGCCGGGTTCTGGCGAACCGTCGGCGACGGCGCCGCCTGGCTCACGCTGAACCAGGCGCTCGAGACCATGAGCTGGTCCGAGGACAGCCAGGTGGATGTCTGTCGCGGCAGCGACTACAGCGGCAGCGCCCTGTTCGGCGCCTGCGACGGCGAACTCGACACCCTCACCTCCGGCTCCGTCTCCAACAGCTATCGCTTCGTCGAACTCGGGCTGGCCATGGGCGGGGGCTGGAACATGGCCCTGCGTGTACCGGAGGCCCTCAACGCCGCCCACCTGATGGTCGGCTTCGGCGGTGTGTTCATCGACAGCGGCTATGCCCATCCGGCCGCCACCAACGCCGCGCGGGGACGCCATTACCGATGACCGGCGCGGTTACTCGCTTCCGACACGGGGTCCTGCTTCTGCTGCCCCTTGCCGGGGCCATGGCGGAGGAGTCCGAGAAGCTCGAGCGCATCGAGGTGGACGCCCGCACTGCGCCCTCCCCGTCGACCCTCGAGACCGGAGGTTCCAACGTCATCCTCAACGCCGATGAACTGCGCGGGGTGGCCGGCAATCAGGGCGATCCGCTGACGGCGGTGAGCACCCTCCCCGGGGTGGTCGGCAATACCGGCGCCGGATCGGGTGGCGGGGGCGGCCTCGGGGCCGGCTTCTTCATCCGCGGCTCCGACACCGGCGACAACCTCTTCCGAGTCGATGGTCTGCCGGTGGGCTACCTCTTCCACCTGGGCGGCGCCACCTCGGTTCTGAACCCGGACACCGTCGAGCGCTTCTCCACCTGGCTGGCCGGCTACCCGGCGGAGTTCGGCGACCGCCTCGGCGGAGTGGTCGATGTAGCGTTGCGGGCGCCGCGCGACGATCGCCTGCACCAGAGCTACCAGATCGGCTTCTACGAGTCCTCGGCCCTGATCGAGGGGCCCACCGGCGAGGACAGCAGCGGTTTCCTCGCCTTCCGGCGCAGCTACGTCGACCTGCTGCTGCCGGGCAGCGGCAGCCTCGGCGACGGGGACAGCGAATACACCACCTTCCCCCGGTTTCACGATGTTCAGGGGCGCTGGCGCCGGGAGCTGGAAGACGGCTTTGTGGAATTCTCGCTGTTCTCCGCCCGCGACGAGCTGGCCTTCCTCTTCGGCGACGATGTGGCCGAGCGCGACCCGGCCCTGCGCGGCGCTCTGGGCTCCGATCAGTCGTTCACCACCCTCGGGACCCGCTGGGTCCAGGACCTGAGCCCCGACTGGGAGCAGACCGTGCGCTTCGGCCGGCTGGAGGAACGGTTCGACTTCTTCTTCGGCAACCAGGCGGAGACCGGCGAGCCCTTCTTCCTGGACCTGCACACCACCACCGATTTCCTCTCTCCGCAGTGGCGCCGTTACGGCGACAGCCTCTGGACGACGGGGGTGGACCTGGAGCGGCGCCGCTCCGCCATCGAGGCCGATGCGCCGCTGCAACCCTCCGAACAGGGGGGCGAGACGACGCTCTCCGAGCAATCGTCCTATGCCGTCGACGACACCCTGCGCTACGACGAGGCCACCCCCTACGCGGAGTGGGAACCGCCGCCGCTGGGGGCCCTGCAGCCGCGTCTGGGGCTGCGCTACAGCCATCAGACCCTGCGCGGCGCCGATGTGACCCTGTCGGGGTGGTCGCCGCGCTCCGAATGGCGCTACGACCTGACCCCGGACACCGCCCTCGTCGCCCAGTGGGGCCTCTATCGCCAGGCGCCCGGCGCCAACCAGCGCGTCCCCGGAGCCGGCAACCCCGATCTGGGCTGGACCCTCGCCGAACACCGGGTCCTCGGGATCAAGCACGCCATGCGCGGGCCGTGGTCGCTGCAGGTGGAGGCCTACCACAAGCCGATGACGGAACTGGTGCTGGAACGGCGCGAACAGGACCCGCCGGACAACTACATCAACGCCGTCGACGGCGAGGCGTACGGCCTCGACCTCCTCGCCCGGCGCGAGAGCGCCGACGGGCGCATGGGCTGGCTCGGCTACAGCTACGGCCGCAGTTTCCGCGCGGATCGCGGCCCCGACCGCGAGCGGCGTCCCTTCTCCAGCGACCAGCCGCACACCGTCCAGGCGGTCTGGTCACAGCCGTTCCGCGAGGGGGGCGAATGGCGCTGGGGGGCACGGCTCAACGCCCACAGCGGGCGACCGTATACCGCGATCGTCGGGGTCGATGAAAAAACCAACGACGACGGCGAGACCTACTACGTCCCGGTGGAGGGAAAGAACAACGGCGAGCGACTGCCCCCGTTCGTCCGCCTGGACCTGCGGGCCGAACGGAGTTTTCGGTACGGCTGGGGCGAGCTGTCCGCCATCTTCGAGCTGCTCAACGTCACCCAGCCGCTGCGCCCCAACGTGGTCGGCTACAGCTACGACGAGGACTATGCCAACTACGACGACCCGGACGCGGTCTCGGGCTTCCCCTTCCTGCCGTCGTTCAGCGTCCGCGCGACCTTCTAGGTCGCCGCCGGGTCACGGCCGCCAGCCGAGCTCGACCGCCCGTTTCCGCGCCTGCGCGGGCACGTCGGTGGCGACGAAGTGGGCGTGCAGGACCTGCACCCCGATCAGGTGGTTGATAAGGGCGTCGAGCTGGCGCTGGGTCGAAGCGGTGGCTTCCGGCGACTGGTGCAGCTCGAACAGCGCCTGCACCCCGTCATAATCCAGCAGCCCCGCCTCGTTGATGGCCGCCCGCGACAGATAATCGTCGGCCAGCGCCTCCACCGCCGCCCATTTCTCCGGATCGGTGTGGGCCGGCGGCGCCATGAAGGCGAACTTCTCGCGCTCGTAGAGCACGCGGGGCAGCAACCCCCGCATGGCTTCGCGCAGCACGTACTTCTCGGTACGCCCCTTGATGCGCAGGGACGGCGGCAGCTTCGCGGCGTATTCCGCCAGGTGGTGATCGAGGAAGGCGGGGCGCGCCTCCATGGAGTTGGCCATGTCCACCCGATCCCCGCCCCAGGTCAGGATCTGCCCTTCGAGCATGGTCTTTATCCAGACGTATTGCGCCTTGTCCAGCGGGTGGCGATCGCGGATCCGCTCGCCATCCAGGGCACCGGCGATGGCCGCGCCCGGGTCGTAGTCGGCCATGTTACGGCGTCGCTCGGGTGCGAGCAGTGGCAATACGCGTTCGCTGGCCGCCAGCCACGGCTGCAGGCAGCTCGGAGTGAAGCCGACCAGTTCGTCCAGGGCGGCGCTGGTGGTCTCGTCCTCCGCCAGCATGGCGCCGCCGAACAGCTTGTTGGTCTCCGCCAGCATGTGCTGCCACTCGGCGCGCTCGGCCTCCGGCAGCATGTCCATGCCGTGGCGGAACATGTCCTGGCGGAAGGCGGGGTAGCCGCCGAACAGCTCGTCCGAGCCCTCGCCGGTGACCACCACCTTGTAGCCGGCCCGGTTCACGTGGCGGCTCATCAGCAACTTGGCCACGCCGAGGGTGTTGTAGATGGTACGCTCAGTGTGCCAGAGAGTCTCGACAAAGTTGTCGTACAGGTGATCGGCGGCCAGGGTGAGGACGTCCTGATCGGCACCCACCGACTCGGCCATCTCCCGAGCAATGGCGGTTTCGTCGTAATCACTGTCGTCGAAGCCGATGGTGAACGCCTTCACCGGCGACTGCTGGCTGGCCGCCGACAATCCGAGGATGGCACAGGAGTCGATGCCGCCGGAGAGATAGCACGCCACCGGCACGTCCGCTTCCAGCCGGTGCTGTACCGCCTCCAGCAGGTGCCGGCGGACCCCCTCGATGTATGCCTCTTCCGACTCATCGACGGTCGCTTCGCGCTCGGCCAGGGTCGGAAAATCCATGTCCCAGTAGCGCTCCTCGCGGACTGTCAACCTGCCGTGGGCGCGCTCCACCACCAGCGCGTGCCCGGGCTGGACCTGCCGGATCCCCTCGAAGGCGGTCTCCCCCGGCACGGTGGTCTGCATCAGCTGGTGATAGAGACCGGCGTCGTCGAAACGGCGCGGCACCTCCGGGTGCGCGAACAGCACCTTCAGCTCGGAGCCGAACACCAGGGTCTCGCCGGTCCGACACCAGTAGAGCGGTTTCACCCCGAAGCGGTCGCGAACCAGATAGAGGCGATCGTGGGCGCGATCGTAGAGCGAGAAGGCAAACTCGCCGCGCAGGTGCGGCATCATGTCCTCGAACCCCAGACGCGGGTAGAGGTGGAGGATCATTTCCGAGTCGCTCTTGGCCTGGAACTTCGCCCCGCGCGAGGTCAGATCGGCGCGGATGCGCTTGTAGTCGTAGAGCTCACCGTTGTGGGCCAGCATCAGATTGCCGTCGGCCGAGCGAAAGGGCTGCCGCCCCCGGTCCTCGTCCAGATCGATGATGGAGAGACGGGCGTGCGAGAAACCGACACCGCGCCCTTCCACCTCGCGCCAACCGAAGCCGTCCGGCCCGCGGTGGTACTGAATGGCGGCCATGGCCACCAGGGTCTCGGGATCCACCGGGCGGTCCGGATCCGCGTGCATGTAACCGGCTATGCCACACATCGGGGCGTCTCTCCTATTGCGGGATATCCATGATCTGATGGATGCGCTGGGTCACCGAGGTCAGCAGCGCCATGCGCGTGAACACCGCCCCCCGCGCCTGGGCGAAATACCAGTTGTGCGGGGTCGGGTCGAGATCGGTGGCCAGCTCCTCGCCCCGCGCCAGCGGGTGCAGGATGATGGCGCCAGGCTTCAGCGGCGAATCCGCCGACAACCGCATCTTCTCCCCCAGCTTCATGTAGGTCTCGCCGACCCAGGCGATGGAATTGATGTAGACGATGTCGAGTCCCGGAAGCTCGCTGGCGAGATCGCCGGTGACTCGCAGATTCAGCCCCGCCTCCTCCAGCTCCTCGCGCTGACCCGCCAGGAAGACGTCGTCGGTCTCGGCGATGATGACGACTTCGTCGAAGCCGGGGGCGAAGCGAGCCAGGAAGAGCAGCAGGCTGTGGACCGTGCGCATGCGACTGGGTACCCCGATGATCCCCATGCGCACTCGCCGCTCCGGCGCCACCGTGGCGCCGGCCAGTTCCGGGCGCCACTTCAGCAGGGTGTAGATGTCCGCCAGCGCCTGGGTCGGATGCTCGTCGACCCCGTTGCCGGCATTCACGATGGGGATCCGCAGGTTCTCCAGCATCTGGTAGATCGCCTTCTCGCCACTGTCGCGCAGCACCACCAGATCGCCGTAGTTGTTGAACATCTCGGCGACATCGGCCAGCGACTCGCCCTTGGCGATGCCCGTGGACGAGGCATCGGTGATGGACATGACGTCGCCCCCCAGCCGATGCCATGCCGACTCGAACGAAAGGCGCGTCCGGGTGCTCGGCTCGTAGAAGGCACTGATCAGGATCTTGCCGGTCAGCGGCAGCTGCATCCGCGCCGGCCAGACCTCGTACTGCGCCGCCAGTCGGCAGATCTGCAGGGTCGTGGCGCGATCGAACTGCCGCGCCGAGATGATCGGCCGGTTGGCCAGATCCACTAGCGGCGCCGGATCCTCCTGGATGCTCTCCAGCAGGGCCCTCGGCCGCTCGGTCCCGGCCGTTCCGTCCTTCGGCGTCACCGGTTCGGTGATTGCCGGATCCAGTTCCCTTACCACAGCCCCCTCCTTTTCCAGTCCCGTACCCACAAGACTAGCAGGTAGATCGGGGCCAGCATCGTCACCAGCAGCGCCCCGCCGACCAGGACCGTGAACGTTCCGAGCGAGATGGTCATGCCTTCACCCTTCTGCGTTGGCGTTCGTGCGGGTCCGGCTCCCGGGCGCCCACCAGCGGCCCCTCGTCCAACTCCGCCCAGTCGAACGGCTGCGGCCACAGCCATGTGGTGACCAGCACCACCACCATGGAGACCGCCGCTCCCACCAGCGCGGCCGTGTAGAAGCCGATGCCGAAGTACGCGAACAACCCGGCGGCGGTGCCCAGCACCATCGCCAGCAGCGCCCCGTGGCGATTGGTCCGCGCCCAGTAGAGCCCGGCGGCGATGGGCCAGATGGTGCTGGCGACGAAGGCGCCGGTGAAGTGGAGCATCTCCGCCAGCGTGGTCAGACGTGGCAGGCAGATGAGCCAGGTGATCACGCCCAGCCCGACCACGGTCCAGTGTGCCGCCCGCTGCATTTCCTCAGCCGAAGCCTTCGGGCGCAGATGGCCACGGTAGAGGTCGCGCGTGATCAGATCGCCGGTGGCCGCCAGCAGGCTGTCGAGACTGGAGGCCAGCGCCGTAAAGACCACGATGAAGACCAGTACCGCGCCGGTGAAACCGAGCAGTTCGGCGGCCACCAGGGGTCCCACCATGTCCGCCGACGGCACGTTGATTCCCATTGCCGGTACCGCCAGAGCGATGAAGCCGGCCACCACCGGGATGGGCAGCCACAGCAGACCGGCGGTGAGGTACGCACGCCGCCCCACACCACTGCGAAAGGCGAAGGCGCGCGACCACCAGACGTTGGAATGGAAGATCTCGCCGACCCCGAAGAGCAGATTGTTGAACAGGAACATGATGGCCGCCGGCATCAGTAGATTCAGCAGTTCCGGCCGTTCCTCGGCCAGACCGGTGTGGATGGGCTCAAGTCCGACGTGGCTGATGGCGAGCCAGGCCAGAACACCGATCCCCACCAGGATCAGGATGGTCTGGATGAAATCGGTGCCGATGACCGCCCGCAGCCCCCCCAGCAGGGTGTAGGCCACGCAGATGGCCAGGATGATCGTCATCCCCACCCGATAGTCGATGCCGGTCAATGCGTGGATGAGCACCCCGCCGGCCATGCCGAGGCTGACCAGCCAGCCGATGCCGTAGAACAACGAGATGGCCAGGAAGACGCGCCACGCCCCCTTGCCGTAGCGCAGGCGAATGAAATCGCCACTGGTATAGCCGTGCGGCATCAACACCCGGATGCGCTCGGCCAGTGGCGCGAACAGGATCAACCCCACCGCGCCCAGGGAGTAACCGACCATCCCCCAGATCCCCATCTGCAGAGCGAGCTGGGGCGCGGCCATGGTGGTATTGCTGGTGACCCAGGTGGCCATGGCGGTGGCGGTGGCCAACGCCAGGCCGACATTGCGACCGGCCAGCATGTACTGATCCAGCGCCTTTGCCCGACGGCCGAGCCACCAGCCCAGCAGGACCCAGAGCAGGCTCAGCCCGGCCAGCAGGCCCACGGCGGTCCGGAAGTCGAGGATGGGCGATGCCATCTCGCTCATGGCTTCTCCAGAACCTGATCGATTTCGGTCACGGCATCCCCGGTGGTCATCACCCGAGCGTAGCGATCCCGCAGGGTGGCCACGGTGGCTTGCTGCAACTCCGGTGTCACCGTCGCGGTTCCGTCCGCCACCAGGGTGGTGAAGTAGCCGAGGTCGCAGGCATCGCGGATCGCCGTGGAGACGCATTCATTGGTGTAGACCCCGACAATGAACAGGCCGTTGATCCCCATGTTGCGCAGCACGTAATTCAGGTTGGTCGCGTTGAAGACCCCCGAGGCGGTCTTGTCCACCACGATCTCGTCGTCCAGAGGTGCCACCTCCGGCAGGATCTCCGCCTCCTTGGAATCGGGCGCGGCGTGCAGGCCGAGTCGTTTGTGGCCCGGCCCCCGATCGCGCCCATCCCGGGTCAGCGACCGGATCCGGGTGTGGATCACCTCCAGGTCGTTGGCGCGGAAGGCATCCTGCAACCGGCGGATGTTCGGCAGCACGATGTTCTGCAACCGGTTGAAGTAGTACTCCTGCGCCTCCAGCGGCACCCCGGAGCGCTCGGCATCGGCGAAGACGCCGTAGCCAGGCGCCGCGTCCAGGTACTGGATGTCGATGCAGAGCAGCGCCGTATGGTGCTCGCCGAGGGAGCGAACCCGGGCGGGGTTCTCGCTGAAGGCGTCACGGTAGTTCCCCTCCAGCGGATCGATGTTGGCGTAGGGGATGATGTCCGGGTTGTCGTGGCTCATGGGCTCTCCATCAGACCGCCAGGCGGTAGAGTGTGTTCAGGGCAACGTGGGCGCCGGTCTCGATGTCCTCCCACGGCGTCCACTCCGCCGGGGAGTGGCTGCGACCGTCGCGGCTCGGTACGAAGATCATCCCGGCACGGGTCAGCCCGGCCAGCATCTGGGTGTCGTGGGCGGCACCGCTGGGCATGCGCAGGCTCCCGACACCGACCCCGGCGGCCGCGTCCTCGACCTGCTGGACCACACCGGGATCGCAGCGCACCGGCTCCAGCTCGCTCATCACCTCGAACTCGAACATCAGGTCGCGGCGCCGCGCCAGCGCCGAGAGGGTCCGCCGGAAGGCATCGGCCAGCTCGGCAAGCACGACCGGTTCGGTGTCGCGCACCTCCAGGGAGAAATCGACCCGACCGGGCACCACATTGGCCGCTCCGGGATACACCTCCACCCGACCGATGGTGGCGACGCTGCGCGGCGCGCCGTGCTCCTCCAGCAGACGCGGGATCGACTCGGACAATTCCGCCATCCCGCCGAGGGCATCGCGGCGCATGTCCATGGGAGTGGTGCCGGCGTGATTCGGGTCGCCGATGAGGCTGACGTTCCACTTGAACAAGCCGGCGATCCCTTCCACCGCACCGATCCCGATCCCTCGCCGATCGAGCACCGGACCCTGTTCGATGTGCAGCTCCAGAAAGGCGTGCAGGCTCTCCGGCGCCCGGCGCGCCTTCAGTGCCCCCATGGCGTCCAGCCCGCGATTGGCCATGACATCCATCAGCGCCACGCCGTCGAGGTCGCGGGCATTGCGGATCCGCTCCGGGGTCAGCCGTCCGGCAATGGCCTGGGAGCCGTACATGCCGCCAAAACGCCCCTCCTCGTCAGTGAAGGCGACCGCCTCCAGCGGATGGCTCACCGCCAGGCCCTGCTCGTGGATGCTGCGCAGACACTCCAGACCCACCAGCACACCAAGGGCGCCGTCCAGATGGCCGGCACCGGGGACCGTGTCGATGTGGGAGCCGGTCATCACACTGGGGGTTTTACCATCCCATCCCAGCCGGGCGTGGATGTTGGCGGCGCCGTCCACGTGCAGTTCCAGACCGGCCTCGCGAATGCGTTCGGCCAGCCACTGGCGGGCAGCCATGTCGCCCTCGCTGAAAGCCATGCGGTAGAGGCCACCGTCGGCGTGGCGACCGATGGCGCCCAGCGCCTCGATGTCGCTCTGCAGGCGCCGGAAGTCGATGCGCAGGGGGGCTTCACTCATGCCGCTCCTCCCGTTTGTCGATGCCCAAGGAAGATCAGGGCCACGGTGGCGGCGAACACCACCCCGCCGAGGGCGAACAGCCCCAGCGCGCGGGCCAGTGAGTGGTGCTCGATCTCGGCGCGCACCGGCTCGCTCCACGCAGTCACCGGCTCGCCACGCAGCCAGACGCGCGCCCGGAAGAAGTAGGTGCCGTTGGAAAGGCCACTGAGCACCGTGGCACTGTCCGGTCCCCGATGGATCCGCCTGGGATTGCCGAAGCTTTCGCGGCGATCCATCTCGATGTCATAGACGGGTTCTTCACCGTCACCGACCCAGTGCCATTCCAGCCGCAGATGGCCGGCACTGGCGCCACCGTCGTCGACCTCGAGTACCGGCTCATGCTCTGCGGCCAGGGGGCCTGTCCACAGCGGTGCCAGCAGGAGGACCGCGGCGACAAACAACGCACGAGAGACGGCGACCCATCCCGGCGCGGGCAAGCGAGGGGAGAAGCGGGAACGGTGATCGAGCATGAGCCCAGTGTGACGCAAAACGGCTTCAAAACCTAGCAGCCGCACCACCGGTAAAGCAATCCGACGACCCCGACGACCCTGTTACAATGCGCCGGATGAACCAGCCCGACGCCTCGCCCCTCACCGGACTCAACCCGCCCCAGCAGGAGGCGGTACGCCATGTGGACACCCCCCTGCTGGTGCTCGCCGGCGCCGGTTCCGGCAAGACCCGCGTGATCACCGCGAAGATCGCCTATCTGGTCCGCCAGTGCGACTTCCCCGCCCGCAACATCGCCGCGGTCACCTTCACCAACAAGGCGGCGCGGGAGATGAAGTCGCGCGTCAACGGCCTGCTCGGCGGCGGCCAGGGGCGCGGCCTGCGCGTCTCCACCTTCCACACCCTGGGGCTGGACATCCTGCGCCGCGAGGCCGCCGTGCTGGGGTACAAGCCCGGCTTTTCCATCTACGACGCCGGTGACACCCAGGCAGTGATCAAGGAACTGCTGCGTCAGGGCGGCGGCAGTGACGACATCACCAGTCTGGTGGCCGGCCACATCGGCCAGTGGAAGAACGCCCAGGTCACCCCGGAGCGGGCCGTGGCCCTGGCGGAGGACCCGGAGACCGAACTCAGCGCCCGGATCTACGCCCAGTACCGCCGCCACCTGAAGGCGTACAACGCGGTCGACTTCGACGACCTCATCGGCCTGCCGGTGGCGCTGTTCGAATCCGACCCGGAAGCCCTGGCGCGCTGGCGCCAGCGGATCCGCTACCTGCTGGTGGACGAGTACCAGGACACCAACATCGCCCAGTACCGTCTGGTGCGCCTGCTGGTGGGCGAGCGCACCGGCCTCACCGTGGTCGGCGACGACGACCAGTCGATCTACGCCTGGCGCGGCGCGCGGCCGGAGAACCTGGCCGAACTGCAGCAGGACTTCCACGACCTGAAGGTGGTGAAGCTGGAGCAGAACTACCGCTCGGTGGCGCGGATCCTCACCGCCGCCAACGCCCTCATCAGCCACAACCCCCACCTCTACGAGAAGACCCTGTGGAGCGAGCTCGGCATCGGCGACCCCATCCAGGTGCTGGAGACGCGCAACGAGGAGCACGAGGCCGAGCGCGTCGCCTCCGAGATCCTCCACCACCGGCTGCGCCACGGCAACGAGTGGCACGACTACGCCGTGCTCTATCGCGGCAACTACCAGTCGCGCGCCGTCGAGAAGGCGCTGCGCGAGTACGACATCCCCTACACCCTCACCGGCGGCCAGTCGTTCTTCGCCCATGCCGAGATCAAGGACGTCATGGCCTATTTGCGGCTGGCCGCCAACCCCGCCGACGACGCCGCCTTCCTGCGCATCGTCAACACCCCGCGCCGCGAGATCGGCGCCACCACCCTGGAGAAGCTGGGCAACTACGCCCGCGAGCGCGACGTGACGCTGCTCTCCGCCTGCTTCGAGGTGGGCCTCGGGTACCACCTGCCGGAGCGGGCGGTGACCCGGTTACGGGAATTCGCCGACTGGGTCGCCGAACTGGCCGAGAGCACCGCCTCGGAATCGGCGGCCCACATCGCCCGCCGGGTGGTGGCCGCCATCGACTACGAGACCTGGCTGCTGGACAACTCGAAGAGTCCGGCGGTGGCCGAACGGCGCTGGGCCAACGTCCAGGAACTCATCGGCTGGCTCGAGCGGCTGGCCGAACGCGACGACCAGGACGGCGACCTCGCCGCCATCCTGCGGCATCTGACCCTGGTGGACGTGCTCAGCCGCCAGGAGGACGACGACCAGCCGCCGGACGCGGTCAGCCTGATGACGCTGCACGCGGCCAAGGGGCTGGAATTCCCGCATGTCTACCTGATCGGCTTCGAGGAGAACCTGCTTCCCCACCACAGCGCGGTGGACGGCGACACCATCGAGGAGGAGCGGCGGCTGGCGTACGTCGGCGTCACGCGGGCGCAGCGTTCGCTGACCCTGACGCTGTGCACTCAGCGCAAGCGCGGCGGCGAGATGGTCGGTTGCGAGCCGAGCCGCTTCCTGGAGGAGTTCCCCGAGGACCACCTGAACT
>JBNJEU010000044.1:0-14323 GCA_051746205.1 Pseudomonadota bacterium | reverse complement strand
ATGTAGATGCGCATGGCGGAATCGTCACTCGCTGCCCGGACCGTTCCGGCCCGGCGATCCGTAAAAGATAAAGGGCGCGCGCCGGCGTCTGCAAGCGGCGTCAGGGCAGTGCCGGCCCGGACGGCGGCAGGGCGTGGTGCTCGTCCAGGGTCGTTGCCAGGGCCTCGGCGTCGTAGTCGTCGCTGACCACCGCGTCGCCGATGGCGGTGGGCAGCACCAGACGGATGTGGCCGCCCCGCGCCTTCTTGTCCACGCTCATCAGCTCCATGAATCGCGCCCGGGAGAGGTCGGCCGGGGCGCGCGTGGGCAGACCGGCGCGCGTCACCAGGGTGTCGATGCGGGCCACATCCTCCGGGGTCAGCCAGCCCATGCGCGCAGCCATGTCGGCCGCCATCAGCATGCCGGTGGCGACCGCTTCGCCGTGCAGCCAGCGGCCATAGCCGAGCCCCGTCTCGATGGCGTGGCCGAAGGTGTGGCCGAGGTTCAGCAGGGCGCGGTGGCCCGACTCGCGTTCGTCGGCGGCGACGACCTCCGCCTTGATGGCGCAGGAACGCTCGATGGCATGGGTCAGCGCCGCGGGGTCCAGAGCCACCAGCGCCTCCATGTTCGCCTCCAGCCAGGCGAAGAACTCGGCGTCGCGGATGATCCCGTACTTGATGATCTCGGCGAGGCCGGCGCTCACCTCGCGCGGCGGCAACGTCTCCAGGGTGGTGGTGTCGATGAGCACGGCGCGGGGCTGGTGGAAGGCGCCGATCATGTTCTTGCCCAGCGGGTGATTGACCCCGGTCTTGCCGCCCACCGAAGAGTCCACCTGGGAGAGCAGGGTGGTCGGCACCTGGATGTACGGCACCCCGCGCTGGTAACAGGCCGCGGCGAACCCGGTCATGTCGCCGACCACCCCGCCGCCGAGGGCGACAAGCACGCATTCGCGATCGAAGCGCTCCTCCAGCAGGGCGGTGAAGATCCGGTCGAGGTGCTCGAGGTCCTTGTAGCGCTCGCCGTCGGGGAGTTCCATTGTGGCCGGGGTGCCCACGCCGCCCCTGTCCGCCAGCCGATCCATTACCCCCGCCTCGCGCAGGGCCCGCTCCAGGCGCTCGCGGTAGAGCGGACCAACGGTGGTGTTACTGACCACCATCAGCTGTTTCCCGGAGAGTTCGTCGGCCAGGGTGGCGCCGTTGTGGCCCGGCTCGAAGAACACGTCGGAACCAAGCACACCGGGGCCGATGTGGATGGGATAGGCGCGCTCGCCCAGTTCCACGTCCACCCGCGAACGGGTCTCCGATTTGCCGTCTGCCGCCATTGCGCCCTCGTCCGCTCGATTGCAAACCGTATTGTACGGCGCGGCGACCCCGCTCGCCAGCAGCGACCGAACTAGCCGCGCAACTCGCGACAGAGGTCGCGCACCACCTGGCGCACCGGCCGGTTGCCGGTCTCCAGCACGCGATCGGCGACTTCGCGGTACAGCGGATCGCGTTCGCGCATCAGCTCCTCCAGCCGCCCCTTCGGGTCCTCGGTCTGGAGCAGGGGACGGTTGCGATCGCGGTAGGTGCGTTCGTAGAGCCGCTCCACCGGGGCGTACAGATAGATCACGTAGCCGCGCTCCACCAGATGCCGGCGATTGTCCGGATCGAGCACGGCGCCGCCGCCGGTGGCCAGCACCAGGCCGTGCTCCCGCGTCAGTTCGTCGATGATGCCCCGCTCCCGGGTACGGAAGCCCTCTTCCCCCTCGATGTCGAAGATCAACGGGATACTGGCGCCGGTGCGCTCCTCGATGGCGCGGTCGGCATCGAGGAAGTCCTTTTTCAGGTTGGCGGCGAGCTGGCGGCCCACGGTGGTCTTGCCGACCCCCATGGGCCCGACCAGGAAGATTCGGTCGGGAACGGTCATGGGGTGGATGATACGGCACCGCCGCTATCCGGGGTCAAGGCCGGGACGCGGCGGCCTCCTCGGGGGCCACCAGCCGCGGGGTGATGAAAATCAGCAATTCGCTCCGGCGGTGGCTCTCCGCCGAGTGACGAAAAAGCCGCCCGAGCAGCGGGATGCGACCGAGCAGCGGCACCCGGGTCCGGCGCCGGCTCTGCTGGTTCTCGTGGATCCCGCCAAGGACCACCGTCTCGCCGTCGGCGACCCGGGTGCGGGTGCGCAATTCCCGGGTGTCGATGCTCGGCACGCCCTCGATGATGTCGCCAACGCTGTCCTTGTTCACCCGCAGTTCCATGATGATGTCCTCCTCGGGCGTGATGCGCGGTCGCACATCGAGCCTCAGGACCGCCCGTTTGAAGGCGACCGAGGTGGCCCCGTCTCCGGCGGACTGCTGATAGGGGACCTGGACGCCCTGTTCGATGCTCGCCTCGTGCTGACTGGCGGTGAGGATCCGGGGATTCGAAAGGATGCGACTCCGGCCCTCCGCCTGCAGGGCCGAGAGTTCCATGTCCAGCAGGGTACCGCCGTCGAGTACCGCCACCGCGAGCTGGCCGGACGGCTCGGCCACCGGCAGATCCACCGCCAGGCGCTGGCTCAGTTCAGCGGCCCCGACCGCACCGTCCCTCAGGATGGCGCCGGCCCCCCCCAGGGAACCGGAGACCGCGCCGGCGCCGTCCTCGCTCAACCGCGACACCCCGAAGCGCGCGCCCAGCTCCTCGTTGACACCGTGGCGGGCAATGACGATCCGCGCCTCGATCATCACCTGGCGGGCGGGGACATCGATGGTGGCGAGCAGTTCGCGCACCGCCGCGATATTGGGGGCGGTATCGCGCAACAGCAGACGGTTGGTGCGCGTGTCCACGGCCACGGCGGCATCCGCCGAGAGCAGGCCGCCGGCCTCGGCGTCGAGCAGCGGTGCCACCGTCTCGGCGTCGGCATAGTGCAGCGGCAGGGTGGCGCGAACGCGGGGACGTTCGGCCTCGCGTTCACGTGCTGCGGTCCGGCGACGGCTCTCGCGCTCGTGGATCACCTCCTCCGGAGCAATGAACAGACTTCCCTCGCGCTCCCGCCAGGCCAGGCCGTGGGCGTCAAGGATCAGGGACAGCGCCTGCGCCCACGGCACCTCTTCCAGATTGAGGCTCATCCGCCCCGACACCGCGTCGTGGACCACCAGATCGCGCCCACCCTGCTCGCCCAGGATCTGGAGCAGTTCGCGCACTTCGGCTCCCTGGATCGACAGGGTCACCGGCTCCGGCGGTGGTTCGCCCACCGGAATGGACTCCACCGCCGCGGCCGTCCCGTCGCACAGGAGCAGCATTCCCGACAGCATGCACGACACCCACCACGGCCGAGCCGAAGCCGGCCCCGAAACACGTGACCGGCTGCCACCCGACATTCCATTGTTCCACTCCATGGCACCTCTCCACCATTCCCTTCGTTTTCCGGTGTTCAGGGATCGCTCCCCAGTCCCAGACGCAACCAGAGCGGTTCCGTCGTTCCGTGTCCCTCCCGCCTGCGCAGCGCGACGAAATCGGCCGCCACTCGCTCCACGGACCACGGTCCGAGCCTCTCCCCCGCTCCGCGATTCCAGAGGCGACCGCGATCGGAGGCGATCAGGGCGCGGGGCTCCCCGTTCACGCTGCGCAGCACCCCCACGAAACGCAGATCCGCGCCGGCCATGGCCTGGAGCGCCGACCGGTTTTGCAATGGTGCGAACAGGGTGGACGGCAGCCACCGCCAGTCCTCCACCGATTCTTCCCGAGCGCGCGCCACCGCGCCGTCGATATCCAGCCGCAACTCGAGACGCAGGGTTCCATTCCCCTCGTCCCCGGCGGTCAAACGCAATTCCAGCGGCCGACCGGACGCGGGCGAGCCGGCCAGTTCCGCAAGCAGGGCGGCGAGCCCGCGGCCGTCGGTGGCCACCGTCAGCTCGTGCTCCCCCGACGGCCGGGCCCGATGTTCCAGAACACGGCCGTGACGCGCCACCCGGCGGGACAACGCACCGGCACCGGACCGGTTCTCCCCGGCCTCCGGTTCCGGCGCGTTCCGGATCGCCGTCAGCCGGTCGTCGAGCCGCTCGCGTTCCACCACGAGGGGCCGCACCAGGACCCCGTGGGCCAGCATCGCCACCAGCACGAGGACCACGACGGTCCCGACCCGGCGCGCCGACGCCGCGCGCGGGGCCCCGGGGCGAAGATGCAGCGCCAGGGCGGAGAAGGTCCCGAGGGGTTCATGGTTCGCCATCGGTCCCTCCCCGATCACGGCGAATGGTCAGGGTGAAGCGGCGTGCGCCGCCGGACGCCAGCGGCGATTCCTCCCAGTCCATGGACCCCTCCGGCGGGGGCTGCCAGCGCCGCAGCAGCTCGCCCACGGCCCGGCCGTCGCGTGCCCTGCCGACGAGCACCACCCGCCCCCCGGCTCCTGCCACCGGGAGCCGCACACGCCATTCGGAGAGGGCGATCGCGTCGCCGGTTTCCCGCGTCAGACGCCGATACGCCTCCCGAACCACCCGCCACCCCGGGTCAACGCCCTCCGACGGCGGCGCTGCTTCCGACGCGACGCTTCCCGACGATGGTTCCACGGTTGCCAGGGTGGCCCGCAATTCCCGAACCTCGGCTGCCAGCGACAGGGCGTAGCCGCCGGTGACCGCGACCACCCCGAGCACACCGCCAACGAGCCCCAGGGTGAAGCGCCGCTGGTGCCGCCGCTGGCACTGTTCCCGCCACGGCAGCAGATTCACGGCCTTCATGGCGACTCCCGGCGCAGGCTCAGGGTCCAGGCCAGCCACAGGGACGCCCAGAACCCCGCCGGGCGACAGGGACGCGCCAGGGCTCGAGCGAGCCGCCGGGCTCGAGCGGCGTCGGTGCCTCCACCCACCAGGACGATGACTTCGGCGCGCCGACCCGACTCCATTTCCAGGATCTGGAGCGCCTCACGAACCGGGGCCTCGTCCCCTTCCGGTTCCGCCATCACCTCCCCATCCGCGACCGTCAGATGGCCCAGCCCGTCCCCGGCTCGGGCCAGAGCCACGCGACGGCCCTCCGCTCCGAGATCGACCACGGCCAGCGGCCCCTCACCCGCGTGCAGGGCGGCCAGCCGCTCCAGGGCGAAACCGGCGGCATCGACGGCCACCGGCCGCACCCCCGCCTCGGCACCCACGCGCGCGATGCCGTCGACCGCCTCGCGGCGGGCGGCGACCACACGCACGTGCGCCGCATCGGTGGCGTTCGATTCAATGAAGTCCACGGCCCCGTCGGCCACCGGCAGATCGAGGTGGCGCGCCAGTTCGGTACGCAGTTGCCGGATCCCGGTCACCGGGTCCCGCCCCCGAGGGCGGGACCAGACGCACTGCCGGGTCAGGGCGGTGGGCAGGGCAAGGATCGCCGGGTGTCCGAGGGGCTGTCGGCACAGCGGGGCCGCGGCGAGCAGGGCCGCCAGTACCCGGCTGGTGGCGGGGGTGAGCGGACCCTCCTTCGGGGTGTCCGTCTGGCCGAACAGACCCGCCGGCGCGCGCCGCCGCGCGGCCCGCGCCAGTCGACCGGGAGGGATGAAGAGCTTGATGCGGCGGCTACCGAGATCGATGCCAAGGGCGCCTTCAAGGCGCCACTGTCCCGCGACGGCAGGGGCGGGACGCCAGTCGGCGCCCGCGTCGTTTCCTTGACGTTCCATGCGCGAACTCCCTTTCACGCCTGTTTTCCATGGTGATGGCTTCATAGTGACCGGCCGTTGCGAGGGCGTCAAGAACCACTGCCGCCGGCCGTTGATTCGTAATACAATGACCCGCTGTCACGCTGTCACATTCGATGGACTCCATGCCACTTGTCATTCGCCTCATCCGTTACCTGGTCCATGTCGGTGCCGCGTTGTTTGTCGCGGGCGCCGTGGTGGCCATGGTGGTCTATGTCCAGATCGCACCGCAGTTGCCATCCTCCGCCGAGTTCCGCGACATCGAGCTCCAGGTGCCGCTCCGGGTCTACACCCGGGATGGCCAGCTCATCGAGGAGTTCGGCCTGCAGCGCCGCATCCCCACGGCCCTGGAAGACATCCCGCCGGAGATGGTCCGGGCCTTCATGGCCGCCGAAGATGCCCGCTACTACGAGCACCCGGGGATGGACTACCAGGGGATCCTGCGCGCGGTCGTGAATCTGGTGGCCACCGGCGACCGGACCCAGGGCGGCAGCACCATCACCATGCAGGTGGCGCGCAATTTCTACCTGAGCCCCGACCGGACCTACCTGCGCAAGCTCCAGGAGATCATCCTCGCCTTCCGGCTGGAGCAGACCTTCGACAAGGAGAGCATCCTCGAACTCTATCTGAACAAGATCTACATGGGTAACCGCGCCTACGGGATCGGGGCGGCAGCGCGGGTTTACTACGGCACCACGCCGGATGGACTGAATCTGGCCCAGATGGCGATGATCGCCGGCCTGCCCAAGGCGCCCTCCAGCTACAACCCGATTGCCGACCCGGAACGCGCCACCATTCGGCGCAACCACATCCTGCGGCGCATGGCCGAGCTCGGCTATGTCGAACCCGAGCGGGTCGAAAGCGCGCTCGCCTTTCAGGACGATGCCAGTCAGCACGGACCGGTCTCGGTGGTGAAAGCGCCCCACGTGGCCGAAATGGTTCGCAAGGAGATGCTGGCGCGGCACGGCGAGCGCGCCTACACCGGCGGTTTCCGCGTGTTCACGACCCTGGACGGCAAACGGCAGAATGCGGCCAATTCGGCTCTGCGCCATGCCCTGCATCAGTACGAGTTCCGCCACGGCTATCGTGGTCGTGTCGGCAGCCTGTCGCTGGATCTCGATGCCGCCGATCACTACTGGCTGACTTCGCTGTGGTTCAACCAGACCGCCGACGACGAGGCCATCGGCTTTTCGGAACCACTGGTGCACCCGCTCCCGCAGCGCCGGCAGTGGCAGGAGACGCTGGCGGACACACCGGCGCCGGGGGATCTCACCAGCGCCCTGGTCCTCCATGTCCGCGAACGACAGGTCCTGATCCTGCTGCCCGATGGCCGGATCGAGCGGGTCCCCTGGGAAGGGCTGGCCTGGGCCCGGAGGCACCTCGCCATCGACAACACCGGCCCGGATCCGGAAACCGCCGCCGATGTGGCCGAGGTCGGCGACATCATCCATGTCCGCCCCATCAGCGCCGGGGCCTGGCATCTGGCCAATGTGCCCGAGCCGGAAGGCGCCCTGGTCGCGGTGGACCCCGAGAATGGCGCCATTTCGGCGCTGGCGGCCGGTTTCGATTTCAATCAGAGTCAATTCAACCGCGTCACCCAATCCCAGCGCCAGCCGGGCTCGGCCTTCAAGCCGTTCATCTATTCGGCGGCCCTGGATCGCGGCTACACCGCCGCCACCATCGTCAACGACGCGCCGGTGGTCCTGGAGGACTCGGCCCTGGAAGGGGTCTGGCGCCCCGAGAACTACAGCGGCCTCTTCTTCGGCCCGACGCGACTACGCACGGGTCTGGTCCACTCGCGCAATCTGGTCTCCATCCGCCTGCTGCGCTCCATCGGCATCGGCTACGCCATCGGCTACGCACGGCTGTTCGGCTTCGACACCGAGCGCCTGCCCCGCGACCTCACGCTGGCCCTGGGGAGCGGCGCCATCACGCCGCTGGAGCTGGCCACCGGCTACGCGGTCTTCGCCAATGGCGGGTACCGCATCCAGCCCCACTTCATTGCCCGGATCGAGGATCGCAACGGCCAGTTGCTGGAGGTGGCGAACCCGGTGCGCGTCTGTCCCGAGTGCGAGGAGGGGGACGAGGACGAAGAGGAGTCGTTCGAGGAGACGGAGATGAGCGACACCGAGCTGGCCGATCTCGGCAACATCATCGGCCGCATCGGCCTGCCCGATCTGCCGATCCCGGAACCCGAGCCGGTGCGCGTCGCCGAGCGCGTCATCCCGGCGGACAACGCCTACCTCATCGACTCCATGCTGCGCGATGTGGTGAAGCGAGGGACCGGTCGCGGAGCCCTGACGCTCGGTCGCGACGACCTCGCCGGAAAGACCGGGACCACCAACCAGCAGGTGGACGCCTGGTTCACCGGGTACAACCATTCGCAAGTGGCGATCGCCTGGATGGGGTATGACACGCCCCGCTCGATGGGGAGCAGCGAGACCGGCGCGCGCGCGGCGCTGCCCATGTGGATCGAATACATGCGTCACGCCCTGGACGGCGTCCCCGAGAAGGAGATGAAGCGACCGCCGGGCCTGGTGTCGGTGCGCATCGATCCGGAGACCGGACGCCTGGCCAGCAGCAGCAATCCCGACGCCATCTTCGAGACCTTCCGCACCGGACGCACGCCGCCGCCCGCGGAGAACGGCCAGGGGCGCCGGAACGGCGAGGACGACAACGGCAACGTCACCGACGACCTCTTCTGACATGCGCTACAGCCATACCAAGAAGGGCCAGGTCATGCGCCTTCGCCTGGCGCAGGAGGCCGCCCGGCTCATCGACGAGCACGGGCTGCGCGACTACCAGCACGCCAAGCGCAAGGCGGCCGAGCACCTCGGTGCCCCGGAGACCCACCACCTCCCCAGCAACGCCGAGGTCGAGGAGGCCCTGGCCGAGCACCACCGCCTGTTCCTGGGGGAACGCCACGCGGCGGCCCTCGCGCGCCAGCGCCGCGCCGCCGTCGAGGCCATGGCGCTGCTGGAGGGCTTTCAGCCCCGGCTGGTCGGGTCGGTGCTGTCGGGGACCGCCGGAGAGCACACGAACATCACCCTCCACGTCTTCACCGACACCCCCGAGGAACTCGCCTTCCGGCTGTTCGACCACCACCTCCCCTTCACCGAGGGCGAGGCACGGGTGAACACCGGACACCGGGGCGAGCGCCAGGAGGTCACCCTGCCGACCTTCGGCTTCTTCGCCGGCGACGAGGAGATCGAACTGGTGGTCTTCCCGCTCAAGGGTCTGCGCCAGCCGCCGGCCAGCCCGGTGGACGGCCGCCCCATGGAGCGGGCGACGCCGGAAGAGGTGGCCGGCCTGCTCGGATCCGACCCGGCATGAACGCACACGGCCCCCGCCCGCAAGGGGAGGGGGCCGTGTCGCGATGCGCCGATGAACCGCCGGCCACCGAGGGCCGGGCGGACCGTCCTACATGCCGTACTTCTGGCGGAACTTGTCGACGCGACCGGCGGTATCCACCAGCTTCTGCTTGCCGGTGTAGAAGGGATGGCACTGGGAGCAGACGTCCACGTGCATGTCCTCGCTGGCCGTCGAACGCGTCTCGAAGGTCGCGCCGCAGCTGCAGTTGACCGTGATCGGCTGATAGTTGGGATGGATATCCGGCTTCATGGGTATGACCTCGTACTGTTAGCCGGCGGATTCTAAGGCATTGGCCGCCGCCGGGCAAGGCGCCGCCGGCGCCTAGCGCTTCATGGATTCGAAGAACTGATCGTTGGTCTTGGTGGCCTTGAGCTTGTCGTGGAGGAACTCCATGGCCGCCACCTCGTCCATGGGATTCAGGAGCTTGCGCAGGATCCACATCTTCTGCAGCTCGTCCGGCGAGGTCAGCATCTCCTCGCGGCGGGTGCCCGAGCGATTGATGTTGATGGCCGGGAAGATCCGCTTCTCCGAGATGCGCCGGTCCAGGTGGACCTCCATGTTGCCGGTCCCCTTGAACTCCTCGTAGATCACCTCGTCCATGCGCGATCCGGTTTCCACCAGGGCGGTGGCCAGGATGGTCAGACTGCCGCCCTCCTCGATGTTCCGCGCGGCGCCGAAGAAGCGCTTGGGCCGATGCAGGGCGTTGGCGTCGACACCACCGGTCAGCACCTTGCCGGAGGACGGGATCACGGTGTTGTAGGCGCGCGCGAGACGGGTGATGGAATCCAGCAGCACCACCACGTCCTTCTTGTGCTCCACCAACCGCTTGGCCCGCTCGATGACCATCTCGGCCACCTGCACGTGGCGGCTGGCCGGCTCGTCGAAGGTGGACGAGACCACCTCGCCGCGCACCGACCGCTCCATCTCGGTCACCTCCTCGGGGCGCTCGTCGATGAGCAGCACGATGAGGAAGACGTCCGGCTGATTGTAGGTGATGGACTGGGCGATCTGCTGCAGCATCAGCGTCTTGCCCGCCTTCGGCGGGGAGACGATGAGGCCGCGCTGTCCGCGCCCCACCGGCGCCACCAGGTCGATGACCCGGGCGGTGATGTCCTCGGTGCTGCCGTTGCCGATCTCCATCTTCAGCCGCTCGTTGGCGTGCAGCGGCGTCAGGTTCTCGAACAGCACCTTGTTCTTGGTCTGCTCCGGCTTGGCGAAGTTGATCTCCTCGACCTTGAGCAGGGCGAAGTAGCGCTCCCCCTCCTTGGGCGGGCGGATCTTGCCGGAGATGTTGTCCCCGGTGCGCAGATTGAAGCGCCGGATCTGACTCGGCGAAACGTAGATGTCGTCCGGTCCGGCCAGGAACGAACCGTCCGCCGAGCGCAGAAAACCGAAACCATCCTGGAGGATCTCCAGCACGCCATCGCCGTAGATATCCTCGCCGCGTTCGGCGTGGGCCTTGAGCATGGCCACGATGACATCCTGTTTTCGGGCCCGTGAGAGGCCCTCGAGGTTCATCTCCTCGGCCTGCTCGATCAGAGTGGTCGCCGTCTGGCGCTTGAGTTCGGTCAGATTCATGTCGTCTGTCGTTCGGTTTTCAGGAAGAAAAGAGGGACAAGGCATCCAGCTGCACCCCGGAACACACGATGCGGGGCCCGTTATGGACGGTACCCGCCGGCTTCCGGCGCGGGATCGACTTCGGCTGGCTGGCTGAATGATTCTTGTGGGTGCAGCCACCTGGGGGGCGCTGCTTCTTGATTTGGGAACGTACCACCATCAATGCGTGACGTCCAGCATCGGACGTCCCTTTCCGGGTATCACCGCGCCGGCCCGGCCTGCTCCAGCGCGCGCCGGCACGACCCGGCTCTTCAGAGGTTGCTGTCGATGAAGGCCGTGAGCTGGGACTTGGATACCGCGCCCACTTTGGTGGCCTCGACGTTGCCGCCCTTGAAGAGCATCAACGTCGGGATCCCGCGGATGCCGTACTTCGGCGGCGTGCCCGGATTCTCGTCGATGTTGAGCTTGGCGATCTTGAGCTTGCCGGCATACTCCTGGGCCACCTCGTCCAGGATGGGCGCGATCATCTTGCAGGGACCGCACCAGTCCGCCCAGTAGTCGACCAGGACCGGGCCCTCGGTGTTGATCACCTCGTCTTCGAAATTACTGTCCGTTACGTGAACGATATTGTCGCTCAATGTCCTGCCTCCACTTGGGTTCGAATTCGGTCCGGCCGGTTGCGTGCCGGTCTTCTTTCTCTGACTGCGTCTGCCATTTGAGCGGAAACTGGGCCCCATTTCAAGGGGCGTGACCACCGACAAGCTGTCGGATCACCGTTTCCAGCTGTTCGGCGGTCACCGGTTTGGTCAGGAATCCGTCCATTTCGGCCTCGGCGCATTCCGCCCGATCGGCGTCGGTGGCATTGGCGGTGAGTGCCACCATGGGGAGATGACGCCCCTCCGGCTCCTCTCCACGCCAGCTGCGCACCAGATCGGCCCCCCCCATGCGCGGCATGCGCAGGTCCACCAGGGCCAGGTCGAAATTCTGCCGCCGCAACCGCTCCAGCGCCGCGATCCCGTCCCCCTCCCACTGGACCGTGTGACCGGCCTGTTCCAGGAAGGCGATGATCACGCGAGCGTTGATGGGGTTGTCCTCCGCCACCAGGATGGAACACCCCGACTGCCGGGGCGTCTCCGCCATCACCGGAACCGTGTCTTCCCGCTCGCTCAGCAGGGCGACCAGCT
The DNA here is from genome assembly GCA_051746205.1 of Pseudomonadota bacterium. Classification (GTDB taxonomy): domain Bacteria; phylum Pseudomonadota; class Gammaproteobacteria; order Thiohalospirales; family Thiohalospiraceae; genus Thiohalospira. Next base: position 2,600 of record JBNJEU010000044.1, on the reverse strand, counting down.
GATCCCAGATGAGCGGCTTGCGCAGCTGCCGGGCACAGCTTGCCGGTGGGTGTTCTTCGTCCAGCGGCAGCAAACAGACTAAGCGCGCCGGCATCAACCGTTCCATCGCGACCACGGAGTCGCACCGGCCACCCACCGGGCCGGCCACCAGAACCCATTCCGCCGGCTGCACCGACTGTATGGCCATCGCCTCGTCGCTGGCTCCCGCGCCCTGGGCCGTCAGACCCAGCGCCTCCAGGTAGCGACACAGGACCCGGCGCTCCGTCTCGCAGCAGGAGACCACCAGCGCCCGCTGACCACGCCGTTCATCAATGACGACCGGCGGGGCCGGAGTCACCACGGTGAACGGGATCTCGAACCAGAAGGTGCTGCCGGTGCCGAGTTCGGTCTCGAAACCGATGCGCCCGCCCATCATCTCCACGAACTCCTGGGCGATGGTGGTCCCGAGGCCGGTCCCCTGAACCGCGCTGCCCTCCTCCACCCGGCTGAAGCTCTGGAACAGCCCCTCGCGGGCCTCGTCGGGGATGCCGATGCCGGTATCCTCCACCTCGAAGCGAACGGTACAGACCCGCTCGCCCTGCGGACCGGGCAGCGCGCACTCCCGGAGCCGCGCGCGCATGACCACCTCGCCGCTCTCGGTGTACTTGATGGCGTTGATGCCGAGGTTGGTGAGCACCTGCTTGATCTTCTGGGCGTCGCCCACCACCTCCGCCGGCAACTCCGGGGCCACGTCGCAGATCAGCTCCAGCTCCTTGCCGTGGGCACTGGGGGCGAGCATGCGCGCGACATCCTCCACCGCGGTTCGCAGTGCGGTCGGTCGCTGGTGCAGCTTCAGCTTGCCGGCCTCGATCTTGGCCAGGTCGAGGATGTCGTCGAGCAGGGCGTGAAGATTGCCGGCGGCCACCTGCAGCGCATCCACATAGTCGCGCTGGGCCGGTTCCAGTTCGGTCTGGGCCAGCAACTCCGCCATCCCGATGATGCCGCTCATGGGGGTGCGGATCTCGTGGCTCATGTTGGCCAGAAAGCGCGTCTTCGCCCGATTGGCCGCCTCGGCGCGGGAGCGTTCCACCTCCAGATCGAGGTTCTTGCGTTCCAGTTCGTCCATGGCATCGAGCACCTGATCGGTGGCCTCCTCGATGCGCGCCTCCATCTGTTCCCGGGAACTCTTCAACTCGCTCATCATGCTGTTGAAGCCCCGTTGCAGGGTGCGCAGCTCGCCCCGTGCGTCCACGGCCACCGGCTGGTCGAAATCGCCCTGTCCCACCGTCTCCAGGGCCTCGCTGATGGCGACAATGGGCCGGGCAATGCGGCGGCTCACCAGCAGCGCTGTCAGAGCACCGAACAGAAGCATCACGCCGGCGATCGCCAGCGCCTGCACAAGGAGGGTATTGCGCTCCGCCAGCATCGGCGCGCTGGACATCTCGACATAGACCCAGCCGATGTAGTCGAAATCGGCGGGCCCCCTGTCGGTCCGAAAGTCGTCCACCGGCAAGCGGGTGCGCTCAATGGCGGAGCAGAAGAGCCAGCGCCCCGCTCTCTTTGCACACGGTCCGGAGGGATCCAGGGTGCCGGCCCTGCCGATCCGGTCGGCATGTTCGATGTCACCCTCCCGCCAGAGAATCTCGCCCTCGAGATCGGTAATGGCAACCCCCGCCAGTTCGTCGTCCTCGCGGATGGCACTCATCAGACGCTCGAGCAGTTCCGTATTGCGGGTCACCACCCCGTGCTCGGCGGCCGGCGCCAGTTGCGCGGTAATGAGCCGACCCCGCTCGGCCAGCGAATCGCGCAGGGTATTCAACTGGCTGTTGACGAAGTAACCGAACAGGACCAGTGCCACGAACAGCGCCGGAAGAACGGCCATCAGCAGCAGGGTCCAACGGATGTTGATGCCGCGTCTCATGGCCCCATCTCCTCATCAAGCCGCCGCTTGAGTTCACGTTCTCCGGGCAAATCCAGGCCAAGGGCGCGGGCGACCCCGTAGTTCACCGACAATTCGTAGTCACCGGCATACGGCGTCCAGCGCCCGGCATGCCCCATCAGCCAGTCGCCGGCCTCCCGTCCCAGGCGCTGGGGCGTACTGTGCAGCGCCATCAGCGCCCCGGCGCGAACGGCGGACTCCGAGTGGGCGATGAGCGGGCGGTCCCGCAGGTAGGCCCCCCGGATCAGCGGAACCACCGTCTCCCGGTTGAGCACCACCGGGTCGGCGGCCACCACGACGGCCTCCCCGACTGCGAAGATGGCCTCCAGTTCGTTGCTGTCGAATTCGGCCTCGCCGGGTTCCGTATTGACCTCCAGGACGTGGGGGGTCAACCCGGCCGCCCGCGCGACCGTGGCCATCCGCTCACCATAGACCGCGGTGTCCGGACCCACCAGCACGCGCACCGTCTTCACTCCGGACAACGCGACCTGCAGCAGCTGGACCACGAACCGGGGATCGGTGTCGAGGAACAGCCCGTCGTCGTGTTCACCCTCCAGCCAGTCCCGGGCGGCCGCCTCGGGGACCATCGCGTAGAGGCGCCGTCGGCCCGGACGGTTGGCCTCGACCCAGATGCCGGCGCGTCCGCCAACGGCGATCACCGCCTCCCAGTCCCGCTCCAGCG
>JBNJEU010000043.1:0-14448 GCA_051746205.1 Pseudomonadota bacterium | reverse complement strand
CGGGGAGCAGATGGACATCCTGATCGCTCAGGCCGACGAGGCGATGTACTGCGCCAAACTGGTCTCCGGGAGCACCTTTCACTTCTACGCCGGGACCGACGTGGACAAGAAGTAACCGTTCCACGCCGGCACTCTGAATCCTGGTTGACGTAACCGGGGGGGCACAAGACAATATCGACGTACCAGTCATCCAATCCAATGAATCATCAGGAGTGCTACCCCGATGCGCACACAGATCCGGCGAAGCCTGACCGTTCTTCTCACCCTGGCCATGGTGGCCTTTGCAACCGTCTCGGCGGCGGCCGACAAGACCTTTTTCTACAACATCTCGACCGATGAAAGCTGGGCCTCGGGTATGGCCATGGGGCAGGGCATCAAGGCCATGGAGGCCGGTTATGATGTGGTGTTCTTTCTGAACGTGCGCGGCGTTTATCTGGCCTCCACCGAGCGCCAGCACGAGGTCTTTGGACCCACTGGCAAGACCCCGCCCGAAATGCTGCGTACCGCGCTGGACGAGGGCGCCCGGGTGGTGGTCTGCCCCATGTGTCTGAAGAAGGCCGGCATGACCATGGATGAGGTCATCAAGGGGGCCGAACGCGGCGGACCGGATGTGACCTTTGAACTCATGGCCGATGATGACACGGTGGTGATGAGCTACTGAGAATCTTCCTTCATGCGCTTCATCGCCTCTGAGCCGGGTTTTCACAGGGCCTGTCCACCGAGGGCTTCAAAGCCTTCTGTGGCAGCCGGCACCCATCACGTTCGGCATTGAACACCACCGTGAAGGTACGCTCCGCAAGGTGTGCGGTGGGCTGCACCGCGCACCTTCCGGGGGTCCGTGCTCGGATCCACGTGTCCACGGTGATGTGATGGTACGTCCTCCGGGCCCGCTTCAGGCCCGTTGACCCTTGGCGGAAACCACCCGGTTGCGCCCCTGCTCCTTGGCCCGGTAGAGCGCCAGGTCGGCGCGCTTGACCAGCTGCTTCGGTTTCTCGTCGGGATGGAGGACGGCGACACCGAAGCTTGCGGTGACCGGCTCGTCGATGCTGAAAGTCTTCTCCTCCAGCCGCTGGCGGATTTTCTCCGCCAGGGCCAGGGCATCGGCGTAGTCGGTTTCCGGCGCGAGCAGCATGAACTCCTCGCCACCCCAGCGCGCCAGTGTATCGCTCTGTCGAATGTGAGCGCTGACTTCATCGGCGAAGGCGCACAGGATGTCGTCGCCGGCATCGTGACCGTGGATGTCGTTGATGGACTTGAAGTGGTCGATGTCGAGCATGATCAGCGCCAGCGGGTGGCCGTAGCGCCCGCTGCGCTCCACCTCGCTCTCCAGGAGCTGCTCGAAGCGCAGCCGGTTGGGCAGGCCGGTGAGGCTGTCGGTCACCGCCAGCCGTTCGAGCTGCTTCTCCATCTCCACCCGTTCGGTGACGTCCTTGCCGGTGGAGACGAAGCTGATGATGGCCCCGTCGTCGCCATGAACCGGGGTGATGCTCTTTTCCTCGTAGTAGAGTTCGCCGTTCTTCTTGCGGTTGGTGAAGGTGGCCCGAAAGGCGCGCCCTTCCTTGATGGTGGCCCACAGCTCGCGGTAGAACGCCTCGTCGTGGCATCCGGAGCGGACCAGGTTCGGCCGGGCGCCGAGGGCCTCCTCACGGCTGTAGCCGGTATGCACCTCGAAGGCGTTGTTGACGTACTGGATGATCCCCTCCGGATCGGTAATGAGAACGCTGTCGGCGGTCTGCTCCAGTGCCGTGGATTGCAATCGACGCTGCTGGCGTTCACGCCATTCGTTGGTCGTCTCGCGCTGGAAGGAGACGAACCAGGCCGGTTCGTCGTTGGCGTCGAGCACGGGGGAGATGGTCCATTCGACGTTGTAGGCGGAACCGTCCTTGCGATAGTTCACCGTCTCGCCCTCGAAGACCTCGCCGCGCCGCAGGGTGTCGCTCAGGTCCCGCAGCAGATCGCGGTTGGTCAGCGGTCCCTGGAGGATGCGCGGGGTCGCGCGCTGGAGCTCCCCCAGGGCGTAGCCGGTCATTTCCCGGAAGCGCTGGTTGGCCCAGATGATGCGGGGCCCGTTGTCCAGATCGGCGTCGGTGATGACGATCCCGATGAAGGTCTGATCCAGTGCGAGCATCATCAGATCGGCCATCTGAGTGGTGTTCAGATTGCCTTCGGTGCCCAACTGCGCGTTGATGTCCGCCGTCGTCGTGTTCACGAGCCGTTCCGTTCGGTTTGGGGGAATACGTCCATCCGGAACCCCACTATAGAGTGTTCGAAACACCCCATGCTAGGATTTTGTTCACACATGCCCACTTGGACGGCGTGACGCCGCCCCCGTTCCCCCGCGAGGCCCCATGGAGCATTCCTCCCGCTTTCAGCAGCTGTACCACGGTGCCCTGATCGGCATCCTGCGCTGGCATCAACTCGATGCCTTCTGGGAGCGGCTGCGCGCCGATCCCGAGGGCTGGTACGTCTATCAGGTGGGCGAGGCGGTCCCCGACGAACCGCTGCCGGCGGCGGAACTGCCGGCCTTCCTGGAGGAGCTGGACGCCCTGCTGCGCCATGACCACCGCGAGGACTTCTGCGGGATCGTCTACGTCGACGATCGCGAGGCGCCCACCTTCGTGAAGGTGTATGATCCGAACAATCTGGGGGCCTCCTGCGGCAGCAGCGGGCGCGTGATCCCGCCGCGCTGGCTCCTCAGCCGCGTGCCGCCGGAGGCGGTGGCCGAGGACGGGCCGACACCGGGCAATCGGCGGCGCTGGTGGCAGCGCCTGCTGGCGCCGGGGGGCTCGTAACGGGCATGGATCACGTCCGCCCGCGCCGTCGAGCGCTGCCATGCGTTTGAATCAACGGAGGAAATCCCCATGGGAATCAAATCCAGCGCCGCACCGGCACGAGGCGTTCTGCTCGCCGCCCTGCTGGTTCTGGCCGCCTGCGCGCCTGGCGAGTTCGAGCCGACCACCGTGGGCCCGTTCGAAATGGAGCGGGTCGGCGAGGATGTCTATGCGCTCATCGGCTCCATCGACGGGCGCACCGCCGAGAACCACGCCATGAACGCCAACTACGGCATCGTGGTCACCGATGACGGCGTGCTGGTCGTCGACAGCGGCGCCTCGCCGGCCGGCGCGGCGATCATCGACGAGGCGGTGGCCGAGGTCACCGACCAGCCGGTGCGCTGGGTGGTGAACACCGGCAGTCAGGACCATCGCTGGCTCGGTAACAGCTACTTTGCCGAGCGGGGCGCCGAGGTCGTCGCCCTGGAGCGCACTGTGACCACCCAGCGTTCCCATGTCGGCACCCATCGGCAACGCATGGAGAATGTCCTCGGCGAGGAGGAGGCGGCCACCATCGAGCCGGTCCACGCCGCCGAGCCGCGCGCCGGCGATGCGTACCGTTTCCACGCCGGCGATGTCGCGGTGGAACTGCGCGACTTCGGCGATGCCCACTTCCCCGGCGACGCCGTGGTCTGGCTGCCGGAACAGTCGATCCTCTTCTCCGGCGACCTGATCTACGTGGAGCGCCTGCTCGGCGTACAGCCGTACACCGATGTCGCCTCGCAGCGCGACGCCTTTCATGCCGCCATGGAGACCCTGGAGCCGGAGGTCATTGTGCCGGGCCATGGCCGGGTCACCGACATCGAAGAGGCGCGCGCGCATACCGGTGATTACCTCGATCTGCTGGTGGACGGGGTCGGCGCCGACGCCGCCGACTGGCAGCCGATGCCGGAGGTCATGGACCGCTATCGCGATGCCGAGGCGTTCCGGCACCTGCGCCACTTCGAGGACTGGCACCCGACCAACATGAACCGGACCTACCTCCAGTTCGAGGGCTGAGCCGTGGCTGCGGGGCATACCGACGAATTCCACTCATGAAGCGAGGAGACATCATGCTGCGTATCCTGCGCGGGACTGCTCTGGTCCTGATGGTGCTGCCCGCCCTGGCGATGGCGGAAAAGCCCGATTTCATCGTCGACGCCATGTGGCTCGAGGAGCACATCGACGATCCCGATCTGGTGATCCTGGAAGTCCGTTACCACCCGCACCGCTACTACACCGTCGGCCACATCCCCGGCGCGGTGCAGGTGCAGCGGTTCAAGGACCTGGGTGACAACAGCCGTCTGCCGGTGATGCACTTCCCGGACCGCGAGACCTTCCAGGAGACCCTGCGCGACTGGGGAGTGAACGACGACTCGCGGGTGGTCATCTACGACGACTCGGTGACGGCGCTGGCCTCCCGGCTGTACTACCTGTTCGACCTGTTCGGTTTCGACATGGACCGGGTGAAGGTCATGGAGGGGGGCACCACCGAGTGGACCGTCTTCAATGAACTGGAGACCGAGGCCCCGGAGACCGCGCGCGGCGACGTCACCCTCGACGAGGCCGAGCCGGAGCTGATGGTGCGCTGGGAGCGGATCTACGACGACGTGGTCTCCCGCCGCGACGACGATGTGTTCCTGCTCGACGCGCGCCCCGAAGAGCAGTACAGCGGGGACGTGACCGCCGGCGCCCCGCGCGGGGGGCACATCCCCGGGGCGGTGAACATCGTCAGCATGGACGGCGCCGATACCGGGACCCACCAGTGGCACGACCTCGACCGGTTGGCGGACCTCTACGCCGATCTGCCGCGCGACCGGACCATCTATGTCTACTGCCACGACGGTTTCCGCATGACCATGGCCTACATGCAGCTCAAGGCCCTCGGCTACGAGGACGTGCGTCTCTACGACGGCGGCTGGTCCCACTGGGGTCGGGCGCTGTCGCTGCCGGTGATCGAGGGCGACGAGCCCTACAGTGGTGATTTCGAGCTGTAAGAGGACACGCGCTAGTCGTGGTAGGCGTCCCGGGAGATGACGCCGATCACGTCGGTGGAGCCGAAATCGTCGACCTCCAGCAGGACCACGTCACCCGGTTCCGGGTTGTGGAAGGTGAGGGTGTTGATGTTCGGTCGGTGGGTGACCAGAAAGAGGTTGCCGTCGCCGTCGAAGTCGATCATGCGATCGCGCACGTCCTCCATGAGGAAGTCCGATTCACCCGCCGGCATGGCGTTGAGCAGGTCCAGGGCCGCCCATTCCTCGGCGCCGCCGAACGCCTCCTCGGCGGTCTGGACCGTGCGGCAGAAGCGGCCGGTCAGGACCCTCGCCACCGGTACGTCGTGCGCCTCGAGGGCGGCTTTCAGGCTGCTCGCCTCGGCGCGGCCCTGTTCGGTGAGATTGGCCTCGCGGGAGCAGTCGCGCGGTTCGGTCAGGCGCAGGGAGCGTTCCTGATCGCCGCTCTCGGCGTCGGTGTGGCGGACCATGACCACCAGACCGCCCTCGGCGAGCCGCTCCCACAGCGCCTCGGTGGCCAGGACCCTGGCGGGGATCAGGGCGAGGCCCGTCAGGGCGACGGCGCCGAGCAGGGTGGTGATGCGGTTGGCGATTGCCATCGTCTTGAACCTCCAGCGGGTTGTCGGGGATGCCTTCTTCCAGGCGTGGAGAATACTGGATTTCCCATGCATGCGGATGCATGCGCGATCGTGGACCCGGGTGTCCACGTTCCATACGACCACGATAGCGGGTTCGGCGCTGAAGACGCGAGGCCCGAAGAACCCCCGGGAGAACATTGGAGGTCGTGTTGTTAGTATGAACGGCCACGGTGAGTCCGGGAGCCGAGAGACATGCCGGCGACTGTTTCTCGACGGGCAAGACGTGGCCACCGAATCGAGACAGCCGTGCTGATCCCGCTGAACTACCCAATAAAGGAGATGCCCATGGGACACGCCCATCCCGATGCCGGATTCCGGCCCCTGAACATTGCCGTGCTCACCGCCTCGGACAGCCGCACCGAAGCCACCGACACCTCCGGTCTGGCGCTGGAGGAGCGGCTTGTCGCTGCGGGCCACACCCTGGCCGAGCGGGTCATCTGCCCCGATGACATCTACCAGATGCGTCGCGAGATCAGTCGCTGGATCGCCGATCCCGCCGTGCAGGTGATCATCACCAACGGCGGCACCGGCGTCACCGGCCGCGACGGCACCCCAGAAGCCGTGGAGCCGCTGCTGGACCGCGTCATCGACGGCTTCGGCGAGACCTTCCGCTGGCTCTCCTGGCAGGAGATCGGCACCTCCACCCTGGCCTCCCGCGCCCTGGCCGGTGTCGCCAACGGCACCTTCGTCTTCTGCCTGCCCGGCTCCACCGGCGCCTGCCGCACCGCCTGGGATCGGATCCTGGAGAAATCCCTGGATCAGCGCACCCAGCCCTGCAACTTCGCCGAGCTGATCCCGCGCTTGATGGAGTCCTGAAGAAAGAGGTGGTGTCCCGTTTCGTCGCCGCTCGACGGCGGGGTCCGGGGTGGTCTTCGTGCCCGGAGGGACGCCGTGAATACGTCCGTGTAGGCTCGACGGCCGCATCCCTGCGGCCGACGCCCTCCGGTCACGAAGACCATCCCGGACCCCGCCGTCGAGCGGCGACGAAACGGGGCCTTCCTCGTTCTACTGGTAGAAGAAGTACAGCATGGTCACCAGCACCACCAGGAAGATGATGCTCATCCCGGCGCCGGCCCGCATGTAGTCGGCGTTCCGGTAGCCGCCCGGCCCCATGATCAGGGCGTTCACCTGATGGGTGGGGATCAGGAAGGAGTTGGAAGTCGCCAGACCGACCACCAGGGCGAAGACGGCGGGGTGCGCTCCCGCCTCGGCACCGCCGGCCCCCTGAGCCATGGCGATGGCCAGTGGCACCAGCAGAACGGTGGCGCCGACATTGGACATGACCAGCGAGAATGCCGTAGCCAGGATGGCGATGGCCGTCATGATCACGATGGGTTCGACGTCTCCGAGGATATCCAGTGTCTCCTGCGCCACCCAGGCCGCGGTCTGGGTCTGCTCCATGACGATCCCCAGCGGGATCAGACCCGCGAGCAGGAAGACCGTGCGCCAGTCGACCGCGTCGTAGGCCTCGTCGATGGTCAGCACACCGGTGAGGATGGTGCCCAGGGCGCCGGTCATCAGCGCCACCGACAACTGGATGTCGGTGAACAGGATCATGCTGATGGCCACAAGGAAGAAGGTGATCGCCCACGGCGCCTTGTGTTCGCGCAGCTCCTCCACTTCCACCGGGGTGGTGACGATGAAGTTGCGGTGATCCTTCTGCAGCAGCCCGATCTTCTCGTGGAGGCCGTGAACGAGCAGGGCGTCACCGGCGGCGAAGGGTTCATCGGAGAGGCCGGAGCGCTTGGTTTCACCGCCGCGGGCGATCCCGACCAGGTCCACGTCGTAGGTGTTGCGGAACTGGAGTTCACGCATGGTCCGGCCCACGAGGCGCGAGCGCGGCGGCACCACTACCTCGGCGAGACCGGCGTTGGACGGGGCCAGGTCTTCGGCGAACTCCTCCAGATCGGTGCGCTGGATCAGGCCGAAGTCGGCGGCGGCACGTTGGACATCTTCACGTCGGCCGACCAGGGCGAGGAGGTCGTCCTTGCCGAAGACGGTGGCGCGGCCGGGAGCGTAGATGTGCTCCTGGTTGCGGGCCAGGGCGACCACGCTGACGTGGTAGTCCTTGCGCAGCCGCGTCGATTCCAGATCCATTCCGACCAGTCGGCTGTCGGAAGCGAGTTCCACTTCGAAGGTCTCGGTCGGAAGGTCGTAGGCCGCGGCCAGTTCGGTTGAGTCGGTGGCGATGCTGTCGGTGGTGTCGGCGTTGGAGGGCAGGACCCAGCGCCCGGCAATGATGAAGTAGATGATGCCGGCGGCGATCAGTGCGAGACCGATGGGGGTCACGGCGAACAGGCTCCAGGAATCGTCGATGCCGCTGGTGTGCATCAGGTCGTTGAGCAGGATGAGTGGACTGGAGCCGACCATGGTCACGGTACCGCCGAGGATGGCGCAGAAGCCCATGGGCATCAGCAGTCGCGAGATGGGGATGCCGGTCTTCTTGGCAATCCGGGTGACCGCCGGTAGAAAGAGCGCGGCGGCACCGATGTTCTGCATGAAGCCGGAAATGACCCCCACCGTCGAGGAGATCCCGGCGGTCAATCGCGCTTCACTGCCACCGGCGATGCGGACGATGGGGCGAGCCACTCGATTCATGATGCCCGTCTTGTCCAGCGCCGCGCCGAGGATGATGACCGCGATGATGGAGATGACCGCGTTGGACGAGAAACCGGAAAACGTCTGGTCGAAGGCGATGAACAGGGTCTCGCCGGCATCATCGGCGCGTCGCGCCACCTGCTCCGGAAAGAAGACGAGCCCCAGCAGGGGCAGCGAGACCATGACGATGATGGCCACCACGTCCACGCGGACGATCTCGGAGATGAACAGAAAGATGGTCGCGGCCAGAATACAGAGGACCAGGATCATCTCCGGCGTCAGAGTCAGGGTCTCCATCATGGGTGGGGCTCCTCGGCTGTGTGCGTTGGCCAGTTTATCCCGGCGATTCACCGGGTCGTGGTGCGTGTCCCGGCAACCGGGGCGGTGGTAAAGCGCGGCATTATCACATTACCCGCAGCGGGGGGCCAAGTCGCCTTGAACTGGAACGACAGCGCGCATTCCGCTCGAGGGGACAAAAACTGGACAGAGTCCAGATCGAGGTTGCTTGGCAATTTTGTGAGCGAATCGACACGTGAAAAATTCAGAGTTGTTTGATATCAGAGTGTTAAGTTTATTATTGAATGCTTCTGTTTGTTGACAGGCTGCTGGCTCAACGGCACTCTCTGCCATGGGAACTTCGTGAGACAAGTCGCAGGGCGAAAGGTTCGCGAAGTTTGTTGATAAGAAAACTGTTTGGAGGAGGTTGGTATGCTCACGGGCATGAAAAGAACCGTCTACGCCCTTCCGCTGCTGGTGGGGTCGGTGGGCCTCTTCGGTGGCCAGGCCGCATTTGCCGATTCGCACGGCAAGACCCCGGTGGAGGTCCTCGAGGGGCTCATCGAGTCCGTCGATTCCAAGTATCTGACGCAGAGCGATCAGAACATGATGATGATGGCCGATAATCCGGCCCACTGGACCGCCGATGAAGGTGAGGAACTGTTCCACCAGGCGCGCGGACCGAAGAACGAGTCGCTGGAATCCTGCGATTTCGGCAAGGGCCCGGGTGAGCTGGAAGGTGCCTATGTCGAGATGCCGCGTTATTTCGAGGACACCGGCAAGGTCATGGACCTCGAATCGCGTCTCGTCTACTGCATGAAGACCATTCAGGGCTTCAGCGATGACGACAAGGCCGTCGCCAAGCGGCACGGCTCCGGCTCCGACATGATGAAGCTGCAGGCCTACATCGCCGAACAGTCCAACGGCATGGAGTGGAACCCGTCGATGGACCATCCGGCCGAGCGCGCCATGCGCGATGCCGGTGAGGTGCTCTTCTATCGCCGCGCCGGTACCCATGATTTCGCCTGCGCCACCTGCCACACGCAGACCGGCGAGCGGATCCGGGCCTCGGTGCTGCCCAACGTCAACGTGCCGGAAGAGTGGTCCAAGGCCATCTCCTGGCCGGCGTTCCGGGTGGGCCACGATAATCTGCGCAGCAGCCACCACCGCGTGCGCGGCTGCTACTACCAGATGCGTCGCCCGGAAATCAAGCCGGGAACCCCCGCTGCCATCGCGCTGATGTCCTACTGGACCGACCGGGCGAGCGGCCAGCCGGCCATCCTCCCCGACATGAAGCGCTGAACCCCGGATGCCAACAGGAGAATCGAGAATGTTGAAGAAGAGTTTCCCTCTGGCGGCCGGGCTGGCCGCATTCGCCTCCGTGGCCGTGATGACGGGTTGTGCCTCGGATTCCAAGCCGGACTACACCAATATGCCGGCCGATGAGCTGGCCGAGCATCTGATCTTCGAGACCGACAGCTTCCGTATGGATCAGGAGGTCCAGGAAGGTGGTCGCGCCGAGCAGCGCCTGGTTCAGGACGAGCTCCAGGAGGCGTGCACGGTCGTCGGTGGCGGTCAGCCCGATTCCGATACCATGGCCGAGGTCGCCAAGATGGCCCGCGAGACCATCGAGTACCCCGAGGGCGGTATCGAGCTGGGCGACTGGGAGAAGGGTGCCGAGCTGGCCTGGTCCGGTTTCGGCTACCGCATCGGTCACAAGGTCGACAACCACGATCAGCGCGAGACCGGTGGTCTCTGCGTCAACTGCCACTCGTTCCAGGAAGAGCGCATCGAGGGGACCATCGGTCCCGACCTGACCGGGTATGGCAACGATCGCGGGGCAAGCGAGGACATGATCAAGTTCGCGTACGATCAGATGTACAACCCGCATGCGACCTTTGCCTGCACCGACATGCCGCGCTTCGGGGCCAAGGACCTGCTGAACAAGGATCAGATCCAGCACCTGCTGGCCTACCTGTTCGACCCGGAGTCTCCGGTCAACCAGTAAAGAGCGGCATCGCGCACAATACCAATAACGACTGATCAGTGACTCACCGCCTGTCCGGGCAACCGGGCAGGCGGTTTTTTTTATTCCTCTCGCTCTTCCCGGATGCGTTCCAGTTCGTCGTCGATGCGAGCCTGGCGGCGCAGTTCCTCCAGACGCGCCTCCAGGCGTTGATCCAGACGATCATCCCGGCTGGCGGCCAGAGCGTGACGGAGCTGGCGAATGGCCTCCTGAGCGCGCCCGCCACGGCTGTAGTATTCGGCGAGGGCGGCGTGATAGCGGGCGACATCACCACTTCCGGCCTCGGCTCGTGCCAGCAGGCGGAAGGCGTTGGGACCGCGAGCATGGCGACGGACATAGTCGCGCAGGAGATCGCGGGCCTCGCGGTGACTCCCGATGGTCAGCAGGGACTCGGCCAGATGGATGGTGGTGGCCTCGTTGCCCGGGAAAAGGTCCAGGGTTGCGCGGAAGCGGGCGAGGGCGCGTTCGTCCTCGCCCAGTTGCTGGAGCAGACGGCCCTCGGCCAGACGATAGGCAAGGCGATCGGGGTTGGCCTCGCGCAGCGCCTCGATGAGGGCAAGTCCCCGTTCCGTCTCGCCGTCACGCGCCAGCGCCAGCGCCAGTCCGTAGCGAGCCCAGGGAGCGTCTTCCTCCTCCTCGACCGCTTCCTCGAAGGACTCGCGAGCGCTGGACGCGTCCCGAGCGACCATCACTTGCAGGCGCGCCTGAATGTGCTTGAAATCGCCATGGTCGGGGGCCGCGTTGTAGTCCATCTGCCGCGCCCGGTTGCGTCCATCTGCGATGCGGTTGAGGGTGACCGGATGGGTCATGAGGAATTCGGGTACCACCGAGGCGCCAAAGCGGTTGTTCGCCTGCAGGCGTTCGAAGAAGCTGGGCATCCCCTCGGGGTCGAAACCGGCGCTGGCGAGCATCTCCATGCCGACCCGGTCCGCTTCGCGCTCGTTCGAACGGGTAAAGGAGATCTGGTACTGAGTGGAGCCGGCGATGGTGGCGGCCAGGGCCGCCTGGCCGAGCTGCGGATCCTCGCCGCCGAGGAGGATGGCCGCGAGGATGGAGGCGGCCATGGGGACGCTCATGTCGTCGCTGGCCTCACGGGCGCGCGCCAGATGACGTTGGGTGACATGGGCGATCTCGTGGGCTACGACGCCCGCGAGTTCGTCCTCCTCGCGCGCGGCGAGGATCAGCCCGGCGTTGACCCCGATGTAGCCGCCGGGGGCGGCGAAGGCGTTGATGCGCGAATCGTTGACCACGAAGAAGTGGAAGTCATCGGGCTGGTGTCCATCGGCGCGCGAGGCGAGCCGGTTGCCGAGGGAACGGACGTAGGCCCGGATCTCCGGATCATCGACGATCTCGACGTGCTGGCGCAGATTGCGCAGGAAATCGGCCCCGATGCGCGCCTCCTGTTCGGGCGACATGGCACGGTCGGCGCTGGTACCGAGATCGGGGAGCTGGATGGTGTGCGCGGTCGGGGGGGCGGCCAGCAGGCTGATGAGCAGCATGGCCACCGGTGCCCGACGGCGTCCGGGGCACTGGTGCCCGGACCCGTCGGAGGGGGGGCTCGTCTTATTTACCCATGTGCGAAGCAGAGGAGTAGCGCTCCATGGTGCTGCGATCCGCCCAGGTCTTCGCTTCGAGTACGGCATCGGGAACGTGGAACCTGTCTTTCTCGGCGACCTTCTCGGTCTTCACGATTCGGACCACATCGTCGTAGCCGAGTTTCAGCATCTTGCCATCGCCGGTGGTGCGGCGCACGATCATGAAGTCGTCGTGGGTCTTGAAGACATAGATGGTGTCCGGGCGCAGCTTGCCGTTCTCGTCCTTGCGAGTGACCACGTACCGGGTGTGTTCCTGAAAATCGTTCTTGTCCACTGTTCTGCCCTCTGTCTGTTGACATGGTGTCTACCACTTCTCGCGGGGTGGACTCTAGCATGGTCGCAAAGGAGCGACAAACCGACGATTAAGCATGCTTATATCCCCCGCAGGCGATATGATGGGGATGCGCTTGCGTTGCCCGAGCGCTTGTCATATAAAGCCCCTGCATATAAGCTTTGAGTGTTTTACTTGAACATACGCTGCCCCGCAGCGGGGCAAGCCTTCCACAACCCGAAGACCAGGAGTCCTACCATGGCTGACTTTGACCAGGAACTCGACGCATCCGGCCTGAACTGCCCCCTCCCGATCCTGCGCGCGAAGAAGACGCTCGCCGGTATGGAAGCGGGCCAGGTTCTGCACATCATCGCCACCGACCCGGGTGCCATCAAGGACTTCGAGGCGTTCTCCAAGCAGACCGGCAACGAGCTGATGGAGTCCAAGGAAGAGGGCGGCAAGTACTACTTCCTTATCAAGAAGGCCTGAACGGCCGACCCATCCGCCGGGCCCCGCCCGGCGGTTCCATATAGAGGTGGTGCCATGCCGGGATGAACCCCGGCGGGAGCACCCCCGCATCAGAATTCGGGAAATCGAGGAGCGTGACTGTGTCGGACGAAAAGAAACTTGCCATTATCGCCACGAAGGGCTCTCTGGACTGGGGCTATCCTCCGTTCATCCTGGCTTCCACCGCCGCCGCGCTGGGTTACGAGGTGGAGATCTTCTTCACCTTCTACGGCCTGAAGCTGGTGGAGAAGAAGCTGGACCTGCAAGTGACCTCGCTGGGCAATCCGGGCATGCCGATGCCGATGCCCATGCCGGTCCTGGCCCAGGCCCTGCCGGGCATGCAGGCCATGATGACCTCCATGATGAAGAAGAAGATGAAGGCCAAGGGCGTCTCCGATCTGGGCGACCTGCGCGACCTCTGCGTCGAGGCCGATGTCCGCATGATCGCCTGTCAGATGACCGTGGATCTGTTCGACATGGACGCCAACAACTTCATCGACGGGATCGAACTGGGTGGCGCCGCGACCTTCTTCGAGTTCGCCGGAGAGGCCGACATCTCCCTGTTCATGTAGGGGGTCATGGCGGGGGCGGCGGGATGTCTGTCGCCCCATTGCGCGTTTTCACGGTGCCGAATGGTGGAAACGTGTGTCAGCCCCGGTATAATGCCGCGCTCGATATCCCTTAAGGGGTAGTACGGGGCCGGCCCCATGGGTCCGCCGTTGCTTGTCCGGACGCGGGAACGGTCTTGTGGAAATGCCACAACCGCCCGGCGTTAAATCCGGCCGGAAGATGGGCTAGAGTCCGGTTGGTACACGAACAGGTTTGCAGTCACGCGCCGGGCTCGGTGCGCCAAAAACTGGAGAGGGTATCCTCTATGGCTACGTATGCTGAAATGCAGGAAATCTACAACGACATTCGCAGTGATTTCCGCTACGACCACGAACTCAACGGCTGTCTGAACTGCGGGATCTGTACGGCGACCTGCCCGTCCGCCCAGTTCTACGACTACAGCCCCCGCGAGATCGTCCAGCTGCTCTGGACCGAGAACGTCGAGCAGATCTATGACGCGATGCACGAGAAGATCTGGGCCTGCGCCCAGTGCATGACCTGTGCGGCGCGTTGTCCCTTCAAGAATTCCCCCGGTGGGCTCGTGATGATCATGCGCGAGGTGGCCATCAAGCACGGGATGCAGTCCGCGAAGGATGTGCTGCGCCCGTTCGGTCGCGTCATGCTGAAGCTGATCACCACCGGTAACCAGCTCTCTCCGGACATGATCCAGCCCGATCACTTCCCGGACTGGGGTCCCAATATCCAGAAGATCGAGGGCGATCTGAAGACGCTCCGCAAGGCCATCCCGGTGAAGACGCTGCAGACCACCGATACGGCCTGGGAAGTCTCTCTGAAGACGTCCATCGAGATGTACACCATCTGGGAAATGACCGGGGTGATGGACTCCCTGGAGACCATGGACGAGAACCTCTTCGACGTCATCGAGGACTTCATCGACGAGAAGCGCGAAGAGTACGAAGAGTGGCTTGAAGAGCAGGAAGACGACTGAGTCGCCTGTGCAGCCATCGTCGAGACAACGGGAGAACTGGTAAATGAGTGAAGAAACCCCCAACACCACGGGCAGCGAGGGCATCGCGGGCCACGGTTCGTTTTTTCAGGACAGCAATCTGAGCGCGGAGGACGCGGCGGCGGCGACGGAGTGGGTG
>JBNJEU010000042.1:0-14830 GCA_051746205.1 Pseudomonadota bacterium | reverse complement strand
CCTCGTTGTCGAACTCGACCTCGTCCAGTGCATAGCCGATGTCCATGTGGACGGTGGAGAAGAAGCTCAGCCCGGTGGTGACATAGCTCAGCCCGGTGCCGGCGAGGTTGGTTCGGTAACCCATGCGATAGCCGGGGTACCAGCCACTGGCCGGCGCGCTGGAAACGCTGACACCGGCCCACTGGTACTCTTCACCAAAGGCATCCTCGGCGGCGTTGGCCTCCAGGTAGCCGGCCACGGCCCACATCCCGTCCTCGGTGTGGGCGACCCCTTCCAGGCGCAGCTGACGGGTCAGGGTGTAGGTCGGTTCCAGATCCATGTCGTTGGCCAGCCCGGCGGCTGCGTCGCACCGAACCCGGGCGTCACCCTCTTTCTCGTCGCAGTCGACCCCGATCTCGGGATAATCGAGGGTCGGCTGATTGAGATTGACGATGGTGGCGCCGGCCCGCCAGGTCGGCGTCACCCAGAGGGTGCCGACATCGACTCCCATCTTGCTGGTGGTTCGCGGGTCATCGCCGATCAGATCGGTAGCGAGGTCCATGGTGTCCTCGTCGGTCCCCTCCAGCGGCACAATGGCGTGATAGAGCTCACCCTGGATCAGGCGAACCTTGACGCCGCTCAGAAGCGTGGCACCACCATGACGAAACAGGGGGCGTGCGTAGCCGAGGTTGAGTTCACGCGTCTGCGCATCCTGGACGTGAATGGCGGTGTCCGTGGTCACGTCCCAGTCGGCGGGGTCGGTGGAGCTGTTGTCGGTGATCTCCACGGGCGCGTCGCTGACCCCGAGCCGGGCCTGCATCCCCAGATTGTATTCCAGCGTGAGCGCGTCCTCCCGTTCCGGCAAGCGGAAGCGCGCTGGCGTCAGCGGGAAGGCAGCATAGCCGGAGCCCTTGACGTAGCCATCCTGGCCGGCCTGCTCCAGAAATCCGTTGAAGTAGTCCTCCACGGAGCCGACGGGATCCGTCGAGTCGATGACATCCGGATTGTCCTCGAGAAACCCCTTCGGGTCATCCAGGAACGTATTCAGTTCATCGAGATCGTCGATCAGGCTGTCCACCTCGCCCAGTTCCATGCCGAAACCGCCCTCGCCGATCCCGATGTGATCGTCCCGGTTCGGTTCCGCCGCGGCGGCCGGATTGTAGACCCCTCCCGGGTTGTGCGGATGGCTCACCGGACCGAGGACGAAGGCGGCACCGGGGTGACTGCCCGGACCCGCGGGCTGCGCGGCGGCCGGCCCCCACTGTGCGATGGCCAGCGCGGAGGCACCGCAGAGGACCGCGATCAACCGACGTTTCATCTCGGGGCGTTCCCCGGAAATACCGAAGATGGTCCGGTTCATTGGTCACCCCACTCGAAATCGGCCTGATCGCGCCCCACCAGTACACGCACCTCGGCCTCGCCCTCCAGCTCATGCTCCTGAGTGACGATCTGGATCTGGCGGATCGAGTGGCCCAGTTCCACTGCTTCGTCGGCCAGACCCGCTCGATAGCGGATGTAGGTCACATCTCGCTCTTCCGGGTTTGCCGGTTCGCGGATGGCCACCACGTGATGGCCCTTGTGCAGCAACCGTTCGGCCATCGTCTCGCCGAGCCCCGGGATGCCCGAGGCGTTGATCACCTCCACGGTCAGGGTACCGGCCTTGTGCCGGACCGCCTCCAGACGCCGCCCCTGCTCTTCCTGGCGCGCCCCCTGGGCGACCTGCTCGGCCTTCAGGGAGCGATTGCGTGCTTCCACAGCCTGTAACCGGGAAGCCAGCTCGCTGCGCGGGACCGGAGGCGCCGGCCGGTGTTCCACGCTCAGCATCATGGTGTTTTCCGGCTCGATGCCGCGCTTCGGGAGATCGCGCCCCATGCTGGCCCGCAAGGCGGTCCGCTCGCCGGCGTCAAAGCGAACACCGGGGCGCAGGGCCATCCCGAAGCGGTTCTGCATCTCCTCGCCGCTCAGGCCGATGGCGACCCGGGACTCCAGCCCCAGCGCGAACCCCGAGGCGAGGTAGTGTTCATAGTGGGCGTCGTAGTAGAAGCGGGTCTCGGAGGAATACCCGGGTTCGCCGACCCCCGCGGGCACATCGCTGCGACCGATACCGATTTGCCCGCCGATGCGGCCATCCTCGGCGACCTCGTCGGTCATGCGCAATTCCAGCCCGTAGCCATGGTTGCCGCTGCCGATGGCCGTCTCGCCCTCGTCGACCTGCGCAACCGTTCCGTACAGCCCGAGGGCACGATTCCCCTCGTCACCCAGTGGGAACGCCGCACTCCAGCCGAGATAGCGCAACCCTTCGCCTTCATTCTCCCGGCGCATGTGGGCATTGAGCCCGATCTCGTAACCGGCAGCCAGACCCATGCGAAAGCGCGGTTCGAGATAAAGGGCATCATCACGTCCGGACCACTTCTCGCTGCCGACGCTCAGCTCGTGCGAAACAGCACCATCATCCAGGACCAGCGGATCGGCGATGGCTGCCTGCGGAAGCAGCGCAAGACCGAGGATCAACCAGTCGCGCAAGCGAGGACGTTCGGGAAGGAAGGCGGTAGAATCAATGCTTCGCATGGCATCCGGTTCACGGTAGTCCCTTTATGGTTGGATCAGTCGACCATTCCATGACCGACGATGGCGAAACTTTCGCAACAATCCGCCGCGAGTTCAAGTATTCATGGCCATATCGGCCACGAAAACCACGCACCTGAAGACCGGATGGACCCCTTGCATGCACCCGCTCCTTGAATACGGACTCGTTTTCATCCTGGCCGCGACGCCACTGGTGGAACTGGTGGTCGTCATTCCACTGGGGGTCGCCATGGGGATGTCGTTGCTGCCGGTGACGGTGGTCGCTTTCGTCGGCAACGCCCTCCCAATCCTGGGGATCATCGCGCTCCATCGCGTCTGGGTGGCGCGGCACGGTCCGGTGAGGCGTCGCTGGAACCGCCGGGCCCGGCGCGTCTGGCACCGCTACGGTCTACCGGGCGTGGCCCTTCTGGCGCCATTGCTGACCGGGATCCACCTCGCCGCGATCATGGCGCTGGCCCTGAAGGCCCGGCAGCGCCCGACCCTCTACTGGATGGTGGCCAGCCTCGCTCTCTGGGCCGTTGCCACGGCCACCGCTACGGCACTCGGACTACACTGGCTGGGAAATTGAACTCGTTCCAGGTTGTCGCGGCACCCCGACTTGGATAGGATCAAACCCTCTTGAGCGACCCGCACTCGAACCCTGGAGGCGTCACCCCGTGATGCTGCTCGCCGTTCTCTCCGGCTTCATCCTGGCTGTCCTTGCACCCCTGATCCATCGTGGCTTCGGGCGGATTGCCGGCACCGTTCTCGCCCTGCTGCCGGCGGGGCTGTTCGTCTATTTTGCGTCCTTCCTGCCGATGGTGACCGCCGGGGAAACCGCGCGCATGGTCTTCCCGTGGCTGCCCGGGCTCGACATCAACCTGTCCTTCTACATCGATGGCCTGAGCCTGCTCTTTGCCCTGCTGATCAGCGGCATCGGCACCTTCATCCTGGTCTACGGCGGCGGCTACCTGGCCGAGGACCGGGATCGGCCGCGCTTCTTCGTGCTGATCCTGGCCTTCATGGCCTCGATGCTGGGCCTGGTGCTCTCGGACAACCTCGTCGCCCTGTTCGTCTTCTGGGAGCTGACCAGCATCACCTCCTACCTGCTCATCGGCTACAAGCACGAGGACGAGAAGGCGCGCAAGTCGGCGCTCCAGGGGCTGGTCGTCACCGTCGGCGGTGGCCTGGCACTGCTCGCCGGCTTCATCATGCTGGCCCTGGTCGGCGGCAGCTGGGAGCTGTCGGAGCTGCTCACCAGCGGGGAGGTCATCCGCGAGCACGCCCTCTACCTGCCACTGCTGGGTCTGATCCTGCTCGGGGCTTTCACCAAATCGGCCCAGTTCCCGTTCCACTTCTGGCTGCCCAACGCCATGGCGGCGCCGACCCCGGTCTCCGCCTATCTCCACTCCGCCACCATGGTGAAGGCCGGCGTCTACCTGCTGGCGCGCCTGAATCCGACTCTGGGCGGGACCGAGGCCTGGATGACCACGCTGACGACCATCGGGGCCCTGACCATGTTCCTGGGGATCTTCCTGGCCCTGAACAGCACCGGCATCAAACGCATCCTCGCCTTCTCCACCATCATGGCGCTGGGGACGCTGACCATGCTGGTGGGGATCGGCACCGAGCCGGCGATGATCGCCGCGACCACCTTCCTGATGGCCCATTCGCTGTACAAGGGGGCGCTGTTCATGGTCGCCGGCTGCATCGACCACACCACCGGCACGAAGGAGATCCTCGACATGGGCGGCCTGCGCCGCTTCATGCCGGTGACCGCGGCCGCCGGCATGGTGGCCGCCTTCTCCCTGGCCGGGATGCCGCCGCTGTTCGGTTTCATCGGCAAGGAACTGCTGTTCGAGGCGGCGCTGGACGCGACTCAGCTCACTCAGCTGGTCACCGGGCTGGCGGTGCTGTCGGCGATGCTGGTGGTGGCGGTGGCCGCCGTGGTCGGCCTCAAGCCCTTCTTCGGCCACCATCAGCCGACTCCAAAGGATCCCCACGAGGCGCCGTGGGACATGCTCGCCGGCCCGGTGGTGCTGTCGGTCACCGGTCTGGCCTTCGGCGTCTTCCCGATGCTGCCGGCGGCACTGGTGGGTGCCGCTGCGGGAGCCATCCATGGCGAACCGCTGACGGTGAAGCTGACCCTCTGGCACGGGATCAACATGCCGCTGCTGCTGAGCATCGGCAGTTTCACCGCCGGGGTGGTCCTGTTCCTGGTCTGGCACCATTTCCGCGCGGTCTGGGCGGGGCCGCTGGCGCTGATGAGCCGGGTGGGACCGGAGCGTGGTTATCACGCTCTTGTCGCGGGGATCGATCGACTTGCCGAATGGCAGACCCGGATTCTGCAGAACGGCTACATGCGCAACTACCTGTTGATCATCCTGCTGACCCTGGTGGGGCTGGTGCAGTACGGTTTGTTCCGGCTCAGCGACTTCAACGTCCAGGCCCGGGTTGCCGGAGTGCAGCTGCATGAATGGCTGGTGGTCGCCGTTCTCATCGCCGGTGCGCTGTTCGTGTCGATGACGCGCTCGCGACTGGCCGCCGTGGCCACCATGGGGATCATCGGCTTCGGCATTGCCCTGCTTTACGTCCTGTTCAGCGCACCCGACCTGGCCATCACCCAGGTGCTCGTGGAGACCCTGACGGTCCTTCTGCTGGTGCTGGTCCTGTTCCGGCTGCCCGGCTTCCTCAAGCTGTCGAACCCGCTGGGCAAGGCGCGCGACGTGGTGGTGGCGACGCTGGTCGGTGGCACCATGACGCTGCTCCTGCTGGCGACCGCCGGAGTGGAATACCATCCGACCATCTCCCGATACTTCGTGGAGGAGTCCTGGCCTGCGGGGCACGGACGCAACATCGTCAACGTCATTCTGGTGGATTTCCGCGCCCTCGACACCCTGGGCGAGATCGTCGTCATCTCGCTGGCGGCAGTGGGCGTCTACGCCATGCTCCGATTCCGCGCGGAGGCCAACCGATGATTACCCGGAGTTCACTGATTCTGGAGACCGCTGCACGGTTTATCTTCCCGCTGCTGCTGCTCTTCTCCGTCTTCCTGTTGCTGCGCGGCCACAATGAGCCGGGCGGGGGTTTCATCGGCGGGCTGGTGGCGGCGCTGGCCTTCGCTCTCCACGTCTTCGCCCATGATGCGGCCAGGGCGCGCCTGGTACTGGGCGTGGACCCACGCAGCCTGCTCGGTGCCGGCCTGCTTCTGGCCCTCCTGAGCGGCATTCCGGCCCTCTTCCTGGGGCAGGGCTACCTCACCGCGCAGTGGTGGACGGTCAGTCTCCCGCTGATGGGCGATTTCAAGCTGTCGACGCCCCTGTTCTTCGACATCGGCGTCTATCTGGTGGTGATCGGCATGGTCATGACCGTCGTGCTGACGCTGGCCGAGATGGAGGACTGACGATGGAAACGATCATGGCCCTGCTGGTCGGTGTTCTCTTCGCCACCTCTGTCTACCTGATGCTGCGCCGTTCGCTGGTGAAGCTGGTCATCGGCCTGATCCTGCTTTCCAACGCCGCCAACCTGCTGATTTTCACCGCCGCGGGCCTCCGCCGCGACGCCCCGCCACTGATCCCGGACGGGGCAGCGCTACCCGAGTCCCTGCCGGTCGCCGATCCCCTTCCCCAGGCACTGGTCCTGACCGCCATCGTGATCAGTTTCGGCGTTCTGGCCTTCGCCGTGGTATTGATCCACCGTGCCTACAAGGTCGTGGGCGCCGACGATCTGGATGACATGCGGGGCACCGATCAATGGTGAGCACGGCGGTCCTTCTTCCAGTCTTGCTGCCCCTTCTGGCCGGCGCACTGTCCCTGGCCCTGTGGCGCTCGCCCGTGGCCCAGCGCGCCATCGCGGTGGGCGGCACCGGGGCGCTGCTGGCGGCGTCCGTCTGGCTGCTCGCCGCTGTCCGGGAGAACGGCGTTCTGGTCATGCAGATGGGCAACTGGCCGGCGCCCTTCGGGATCACCTTCGCCGCCGACCTGCTCGGTGCCATCATGGTGTTGCTGGCGGCCATCACCGGCTTCGCGGTGGCCCTCTACTCGCTTGCCTCCATCGGCTCGGAGCACGAGCACTACGGCTATTACCCGCTGTTCCATTTACTGCTGGCGGGGGTTGCCGGCGCTTTCCTCACCGGCGATGTCTTCAACCTCTATGTCTGGATCGAGGTCCTGCTGG
Organism: Pseudomonadota bacterium; assembly: GCA_051746205.1. GTDB lineage: Bacteria > Pseudomonadota > Gammaproteobacteria > Thiohalospirales > Thiohalospiraceae > Thiohalospira. The sequence continues at coordinate 8,110 of JBNJEU010000042.1, read as the reverse complement.
TCGCCTCCTTCGCCCTTCTGATCCTGGGCGGCGAGCGGGCGCAGATGGAAGGCGCCATCAAGTACGTGACCCTGAACCTGATCTCGTCACTGGTTCTGCTGACCGCCATCGGCCTGCTCTACGGCGTGGCCGGAACCCTGAACATGGCCGATCTGGCGCTCAAACTCCACGAGGTCGAGGATACCGGGCTGCTGGTGACCATCAGTCTGCTCTTCCTCGTGGCCTTCAGCATCAAGGCGGCCGCCTTCCCGCTGTTCTTCTGGTTGCCGGCGTCCTACCACACGCCTCAGGTCGCGGTTTCGGCGCTGTTCGCCGGGCTCCTGACCAAGGTCGGGATCTACGCCCTGTTCCGGTTCTTTACCCTGATGTTCGACCAGGATGTCGGCTTTACCCACCACACCCTGCTGGCCTGGGTCGCGGGGCTGACACTGATCACCGGCATCCTCGGCGCGCTGGTCCACACCGAGTTCCGGCGCGTCCTCTCGTTCATCCTGATCAGCCATGTGGGGTTTATCCTCATGGGGCTCGCCCTCATGAGTCCACTGGGACTGACCGGCGGGATCTTCTATCTGCTCCACGACGTCATCGTGAAGGCCAACCTGTTCCTCATTGCCGGAGTGGTCTTCTTCCTCAAGGGGAGCTTTTCACTGGAGCGGCTCGGTGGGCTGTACCGCAGCCGGCCGTTCCTCGCCCTGCTCTTTCTGGTGCCCGCTCTGTCGCTGATCGGGATCCCCCCGCTGTCGGGATTCTACCCCAAGCTGATGCTGGTCCAGGCCGGTCTCGTGGCGGAGATGTGGTGGCTGACGGCGGCCGCGCTCGTCGCCAGCCTGCTGACCCTGCTGGCGGTCATGCGGCTCTGGGGCGAGGTGTTCTGGAAGGCGGCGCCGGAGGACAATCCCGGGGAGGCGGTTCTCGCGGGGCGGCAACAGGCGCTGCTGTACGCCCCGATCATCGGACTGGCCACGCTCACCCTGGCCATCGGTTTCATCGCTCAGCCCGTCTACGAACTCGCTGCCGCCGCTGCGGCCCAGCTCCTTGATTCGTCGGACTACATCGCGGCCGTTCTACCCACGGAGGTCGGGCCATGACCACCTTTGCCTGGAACCTGCTGCTGGCGCTTGTCTGGGTGGTGCTTACCGCAACCTTCTCCTTCGCCAACCTCCTGTTCGGTTTCGCCATCGCCTTTGTCGCCCTGCGCATCGCGGCCCGGGGGGCCGGCCGGCCGGACAACTATTTCGCCCGGATCCGGAGCATTTTCTCCTTTGTCCTCTTCTTCATCTACGATCTGGTGAAGTCGAACATCATCGTGGCGTGGGACGTGGTCACGCCGACGCATCTGATGCGGCCGGGCGTGATCGCCTATCCACTCGAACTGGAGAGTTCGGGCGGCATCACCCTGTTCGCCAATCTGATCTCGGTGACACCGGGAACGCTGGCGCTCGATGTCTCCACCGACCGTAAGGTCCTCTACATCCACGTGATGTACCTGGATGATGAAGACGCCGTGCGCCGGGAGATCCGGGCACTGGAACAGCGCGTCATCGCGATTCTGAACTGAGGTCGAACCGTGCTCGAAATGGCCACCACCTTCTCCTTCGCCGTTCTCAGCCTGGCTCTGGCCCTGGCCTTTCTGCGCCTGATCCGGGGCCCGACCCTGCCGGACCGGGTCGTTTCCCTGGAGCTCATTGCCTCACTGACCGTCGGCTTCATCGCCACCCACGCCATCGCCTCCGGCTACCCCGGCTTCCTGGACGTGGCCGTGGTCCTCGCCCTCACCGCCTTCCTGGCGGCGGTGGGTTTCGCCCGCTATCTGGAGAAGGGAGGCCACCGCGATGATGATTGAACTGGTCACCGCCTTCCTGCTGATCGTCGGCTCGCTGCTGATGCTGGTGGCGGCGCTCGGCCTGCTGCGCATGCCGGACCTGCTCACCCGCATGCATGCGACCACCAAGGCGGGTGCCCTGGGTGGTGGACTGATGGTGGTCTCGGTGGCCGTGTACTTCGACGACGGCGCCGTTGTGGCGCGGGCGCTCGCCATCGTCGCCTTCGTCGTGCTGACCGCCCCGGTGGCCGCCCACGTCATCGGCCGCGCCGGCTACTTCGTCGGCATACCGCTCTGGGAAGGCACGCTGAAGGACGATCTGAAGAGCCACTACGATCCGGAGACCCACGAGCTCGAGAGCCACGACTGCGACGGCGACGTCTGTCCGCCGGATCGAAAGGACCGGACCTGAGCGATCCCACCCCGACGGGACTCGCCGCACACGGGACGCCGTCCACAGCCACGGGCTGTTCAACCGCACTCAGTGCGCTATATTGATTCATCGAGACAAGAGCGGCTCCCGGGTGGCCGAAGTCATCCGCGGCGGCCCCATCCGGGACCCGGGGAATCTGAACAGGCGGTACTGGCAGGAGACAGGCACGATGAGCGAAGCGAACGAGCAGGCCGACACCGAGTCCCGGCAATCCCGGCCGCGCTGGCACGCCCTCTCCATGGAGGAGGTCCGGGGACACATGCAGGTCTCCGAACAGGGCCTGGACAGCCACGAGGCGACACGTCGCCTCGAGGAGAACGGCCCCAACAAGCTCCCGGAGCCCGAGCGCACCGGACCGCTGAAGCGTTTCCTGCTCCAGTTTCACAATGTTCTCATCTACATCCTGATCGTTGCCGCCGCCGGCACGGCGTTGATGGGCCACTGGATCGATACCGCCGTCATCATCGGCGTGGTGGTCGTCAACGCCGTGATCGGTTTCCTCCAGGAGGGCAAGGCCGAGGAAGCACTCAATGCCATCCGCGACATGCTTTCACCCAAGGCGGTGGTACTGCGGGGGAACCAGCGCCACACCATCGATGCGCAGGAACTGGTTCCCGGCGACATCGTGATCCTGCACGCCGGCGACCGCATTCCCGCCGATCTGCGCCTCATCGAATCACGCAACATGAGCATCGAGGAGGCGGTGCTCACCGGCGAGTCTGTAGCCGTGGACAAGAGCATCGATCCCGTTGATCCCGACGCCGATCTCGGGGACCGCTTCGACATGGCCTTCTCCGGCACCCTGGTGGCTTTCGGCAGTGGTCGCGGCGTGGTGGTCGCCACCGGTGCCGAGACCGAGATCGGGCGAATCAGTACCATGCTCCAGGACGTCGAGGAGCTGACCACCCCACTGCTGCAGCAGGTGGCGGATTTCGGCCGCTGGCTGTCGCTGGCCATCATTGCCCTGGCCGCCTTCACCTTTGCCATCGGCTTCTGGGTCCGTGACTACGGTCTGGCCGAGACCTTCCTGGCGGCGGTCAGTCTGGCGGTGGCCGCCATCCCGGAAGGACTGCCGGCGATCATGACCATCACCCTGGCCATCGGCGTTCAGCGCATGGCCGGGCGCAACGCCATCATCCGCCGCCTGCCGGCGGTGGAGACCCTCGGCTCCATCACCACCATCTGTTCCGACAAGACCGGCACCCTGACCCGCAACGAGATGACGGTGAAGGGCGTGGTCACCGCCGAACGCGAATACGAAGTCACCGGCGTCGGCTACGAGCCCCATGGTGGCTATACCCTCCAGGGCGAGGATGTCGAGCCACAACAGGATGACCCGATCCTCGCCCTCGCCCTGCGCGGGGTCCTGCTCTGCAACGACGCCGAACTCCACAAGCGCGATGGCAAGTGGCAACTCGAGGGCGATCCCACCGAGGGGGCCCTGGTGACCGCGGCCTACAAGGGCGAACTGGACGGCCACCTGCTCAGTGAGGAGATGCCGCGCAAGGATGTCATCCCCTTCGAGTCCTCCTACAAGTTCATGGTCACCCTGCACCACGATCACGAGGGCAACGGTTACATCTTCCAGAAGGGGGCGCCCGAGCGGGTTCTCGCGGCCTGCGACTACCAGCGCACCGCCGACGGCGATGTCCCCATCGACAAGGCGTACTGGGAGGACTGGCTGGAGACCGTGGCCGCCCGGGGCCAGCGCCTGCTCGCCATCGCGGTGAAGCACACCGAATCGGACAAGAACGACATCGGCTTCGAGGATGTCGAGGGCGGCATGACCCTGCTGGCCCTGTTCGGGATCATCGACCCGCCCCGGGACGAGGCGATCAAGGCGACGGCCATCTGCCGCGAGGCGGGGATCCGGGTCAAGATGATCACCGGCGATCATGTGGTCACTGCCCGCGCCATCGGCCTCGAGCTCGGTATCGGCGACGGCAGACACGCCATCAACGGCCACCAGCTGGAGGAGATGGACGACGAGCAGCTCCAGGAGGTGGTCCGTACCACCGATGTCTTCGCCCGCGCCACGCCGGAGCACAAGCTGCGGCTGGTCAAGGCGATCCAGAAGCAGGGTAACGTGGTGGCCATGACCGGCGACGGCGTCAACGACGCCCCGGCGCTGAAACGCGCCGATGTCGGCATCGCCATGGGCCAGAAGGGGACCGAGGCATCCAAGGAGGCCTCGGAGATGGTACTGGCGGACGACAACTTCGCCTCCATTACCAACGCCATCGAGGAGGGGCGCACGGTCTACGACAACCTGCGCAAGGCGATCCTCTTCCTGCTGCCCACCAACGGGGGCCAGGCCTTCACCATTGTCACCGCCATCATGCTCGGCCTGACCCTGCCGGTGACCCCGGTTCAGGCGCTCTGGATCAACATGGTCACCGCCGTAACCCTGGCCCTGGCCCTGGCGTTCGAGCCCACCGAACCGGGGGTGATGCAGCGCCAGCCGAGACCACCGGGCACACCGATCCTCTCCGGATTCCTGATCTGGCGCATCATCTTTGTTTCGGTCCTGCTGGTGGCGGGAACCTTCGGCCACTATCTGTACATGGAACAGGGCGGCGTCGCCACCGACATGGCCCGGACCGTGGCCATCAACACGCTGGTGGCCGGCCAGATCTTCTATCTCTGGAACAGCCGCTACATCCTCGAACCGATCCTCAACCGTGAGGGGCTCTTCGGGAGCCGGGCGGTGCTGATGGCCATCGGCCTCCTCGTCGTACTGCAACTGCTGTTCACCTATGCGCCGTTCATGCAGGTCCTCTTCGGCACCGCCGGCATCGGCCCCCAGGAATGGCTGCGGATTGTCGCCTTCGGAGTCGTACTCTTCGCGCTGGTGGAAATCGAAAAATGGATCCTGCGCACCGTTCGCGGGCGCGATACAACCGCCTAGTCGATACACCCGGCGATCGCGCGTGCGAGGGCCACCATGCTCCTCGTATCGCGCGTCCCGCCCCACCATCACCTCATTCAGGAGGAGGAAACCATGCGTGAACCCGTGGTCATCGTCGGCGTCGGCGAACTCGGCGGCGTCTTTGCGCGCGCCCTGCTGCGCGCCGGTCATCCGGTCCTGCCGGTGACCCGCGACATGGACATGTCGGCCGAGTCCGACACGTGCCCCGAGCCGGAGCTGGTCCTGATCACCGTTGGTGAAAACGACCTGCAACCGGTTCTCGAATCGCTGCCAGCGGCATGGCGCGACCGCGTCGGTCTGCTGCAGAACGAGCTTCTGCCGCGTGACTGGGAAAACCACGGTCTGACGGACCCGACGGTCATCGCCGTCTGGTTCGAGAAAAAGCGCGGCATGGACCACAAGGTGGTGATCCCCTCGCCGGCCCACGGGCCGCGCGCCCGGCTGCTGGTGGACGCCCTGGAAACCCTGGACATCCCCGCCCACGCCGTGGCCGACGCCGAACGGCGGGATTTCGAACTGGTGCGCAAGAACGTCTACATCCTCACCACCAACATCGCGGGACTGGAGACCGGCGGCAACGTCACCGAACTCTGGCGCGACCATCGCGAACTGGCGGAGAGGGTGGCCCACGAGATCATGGACATTCAGAGCTGGCTCACCGGTACGGAGCTCGACCGCCCCGCCCTCATTCAGGGCATGCTGGAGGCCTTCGAGGGCGATCCGGAGCATGGCTGCACCGGCCGCTCCGCTCCCGCCCGTCTGGCGCGCGCCATCGGCCACGCCGACGAGGCGGGCCTGGCGGTGCCGACCCTGCGGGACATCGCCGCCCGCCACATCTGAAGGCATACAAAAAAGGGCCGGAGCTTGCCGCCCCGGCCCTGGCATGCCGACTTTCGTGTTCCCGCCCGGGGCATGCGCCCGGGGGGTGGGCAGTCAGACGCTCTCGTCGATGTGCTGCCCCAGTGCGGAGTCAGAGTCTCCGCCACGCGGCTGCCCTCCTTCCTTGGCCTCGGCCTTGGCAAGGGCCTCTTCGAGACCGGCCATCATCTCGTCGGCCTGCTGTTCCCGGTTGTCCATTTCCTTGCGTTGGACCTCGTTGGATCCGGCGTGGCTCGGGCCCTGAGCGGGGCGGCCCATGGCCGCCGACTGTGCACCCGTATTGATATCCATGATGTCATACCTCCAATGACGGCTGTGGCTGTATGACCGTCGGCACCCCCGTTAGCGTCCAGTGTTGCGAAACTTGAGCCCCGTCACGAAATTTCTTTATTCGAACAGCAGTTCGTAGGGTCGTGCGAGCGCCTCCGCCACCTGCCCCACGGCAAAGCTGCGGGAAAATCGCACCGATTCGCGCCCCTCGAAGGTCACGACCAGTGTCGGCAGTGCGCCCACGCCCCATGCCCGCGCCAGCTCCGGTAATGCGGCGCAGTCCACCTGGAGGCGCGCCACGCGCGGGAAATCGTCCAGCATCGCTTCCAGGCGCGGTCGCAGCACCGTACAGACCCCGCAATCGGGAGCGGTAAACAGGATGACGGCCGCCGGCTCTGTCGCCAGCCGTTCATTCAGCGCGGTCTCGCCGGCCATGTCCCGGAATGTGGATGCCGTGCTCATCGCGTTTCCTCCTTCGTGATCGCCGAAAGGGCCTCTTCCAGCCAGTGCCACTGGTCCTCGGCCCCCGGCAGGCCGAAGCGCAGGGCAGCGGGCTCGTCGAAACGGCGTACCCGGATGCCCCGGCGCGCCAGGCCTTCTTCCAACGCAGCGGCACGCGGGGTCGGGACCCAGCGGAACAGCGGGCTCTCACCGCTCGGCTCCAGACCGTGTCCGGCCAGCAGGGCGTCCAGCCGGGCCGCCTCCGCCACCAGCCGACGTCGGGTGGCGGCCTGCCAGTCGACATCGGCCAGGGCGTGGCGGGCCGCCCAGCGCCCCGGTCCGCTCACCGCCCACGGCCCCAGCGCCTCGGACAACGCACTCCGGACGTCCGCCGGGCCCAGGCAGAAGCCCACCCGCAACCCGGCGAGCCCGAAGAACTTGCCCAGAGAGCGCAGCACAATCAGTCCCGGTGTTCCGGCCTCCGAGGCCAGGCTGTCGACGCTGCCCGCATCGGCAAACGCCTCATCGACCACCAGCCACCCATTGCGTACCGCCAGTGCCGTCCGCCACTCCTGCAGCTTCTCCACCGGGATGGTGACACCGACCGGATTGCTGGGCTGGATGACCACCAGGACATCCAGCCCCGCCACCGATTCCGGACCTTCGGGGGGAACCGGAACGACGGTGTGCCCGGCCCGTTCCCAAGCGTGTCGGTGCTCTGCATAGCCGGGCGTCGCCACACCGACGCGTCGGGGAGCCCGGAACCAGCGCGGCAGCCACTGCAACGCCGCCTGCGAACCCGGCACCGGAAGTAGCTCCCCGGTTCCGTAGTAGGCCCCCGCCTCGGCCTCCAGACCATCGCCCTCCTCGGGCAGTCGCGCCCAGGTGGCACGGGGTGGCTCCGGCATTGGCCAGGGCTCGGGGTTGATCCCGGTGGAGAGGTCCAGCCACGCCTCCTCCGGAATCCCGTATCGCCGGGCGGCCGCGCGGATGTCGCCGCCGTGGCGGACGGTGGTCAGTTCAGCCATGCGAAAACGCCCTCCATTACGAAGATCGCCCCGACCAGGAGCAGTACGGCGCGGCGCACCAGCGTCACCGCCTGCGCAATGGTGGCGCCCCCGGCGCTGTTTTCTTCCCCCAGCTCCGGGCGCCACTGCGGTCGCCCATGGTAGTGGCTCCACCCGCCCAGGCGCACGCCCAGGGCGCCGGCCCCTGCCGCCATCACCGGTCCGGCGTTGGGACTCGACCAGTGGCCGGCCTGGTGTCGCCAGCAGCGCAGCGCGGCATGTGTACGGCCGACAGCGCCGTACCCCAGCGCGGTCACCCGAGCAGGCAG